>NZ_JBNCOB010000012.1:0-171715 GCF_049847285.1 Micromonospora sp. DT62 | reverse complement strand
ACGCTACGTCGCCCGCGAGCTCTACCGACGCCTCGAAACCCCACCCCAACCACTTGACGCGGCATAGGAGCGTCCCGCCGGCACCGGCCCCCGGGCCGTCACCAGCGCGGCGGCCAGCCGTCCTCCTCCGTCAGCAACGGCAGGTCGCCCAGCTTCTCCGGATTCAGCTGGTGGAAGACCCCGGTCACCCGGCCCTCGTCCACCGTGAGGGCGGCCACCACCCGCAGCGGCCGCCCGTCCGAGTGCCGGGTCTCCAGGTGCAGGCCCTCGACGCCGTCGACGAGCACCCGACGGGAGCGCAGCGTCCCGCCGTAGCGCCCGGCACGCCCGAACAGGCCCAGGAGGAAGCGGGCCACCGCGTCGGCCCCGAGCACCGGCCGCCGGGCCGCCGGGAAGTGGCCGCCGCTGTCGCCGATGGCGACCACGTCCGGGGCGAGCACCCGTACCAGCGCGGCGAGGTCGCCCGACTCGACGGCGGTCACGAAGGCGGCGAGCACGTGACGCTGCTCGACCGCGTCGGCGGTGTGCCGGGGCGCGTCGGGCGCGTGCACCGCCCGGCGGGCCCGGGAGGCGAGCTGGCGGGCGGCGGCGTCGGTCGTACCGAGCACCTCGGCGATCTGGGCGAACGGCACGGCGAAGACGTCGTGCAGCACGAAGGCCACCCGCTGCTCCGGTGCGAGGCGTTCCAGCACCACCAGCAGGGCGGTGCCGACCTGATCGGCGCGGACCGCCCGCTCCGCGGGGTCGGGCGCGAAGCCGTCGGGGCGCGGGCCCTGGTCGAGCGGCGTCACCACCGGCTCCGGCAGCCACTGGCCCGGGTACGCCTCCCGCCGTACCCGCGCCGAGCGGAGCACGTCCAGGCAGATCCGGGCGCAGGTGGTGGTCAGCCAGGCGCCGAGGTGCCGGATCTCGGCGCGGGCCGCCGGGTCGGCGAGCGCGGCGGCGTACCGCAGCCAGGTCTCCTGCACGGCGTCCTCGGCCTCGCTGCGGCTGCCCAACATCCGGTGCGCCACCCCCAGCAGCCGCCCCCGCTCGGCCTCGAACTCCGCCACCATCTCCCGCACGCTGCCCCCGCTCCACTGCCGGGGCGCGTACCGCCCCCGCCCGCCCGCGATTCTCCCGCCCCGACCCCCACACCCCCAAGACCCCCAAGATCGCGTCGATCATGCAGTCGTGGTGCCCCGCGAAACGGGCGATCCAGCGGATTCCGCCCACCAGAAGTGCATGATCGCCGGGGCGGGGCGGGAGGGGGCGCAGGGGGTGGTTGGCGGGCGGGTGGGGTGGATGTGGGTGATGATCCGAGGATGCGAGCGGTTGAGGAAGGCGGCGTGGGCCGGTCCAGCACTGTCGTGGGGCCGGTCGGCGGGACGATTCGGGAACTGCTCCGGGTGGCGCCCGGCGGGGCGGTCGATCTCGGGGCGGTCGATCCCCGGTCGACGCCCGGGCTGCCGGGGCGGGAGGTGACCGGCCCGCAGCGCAAGGAGTGGGCCCGTGGCCAGGTCACGCTGATCGGCGCGGAACTGGGCAGGCAGCAGGAGATGCTCTTCGCCGAGGCCAAGGCCCGGCAGTCGGCCGGACCCGTCGGCGCGGCTGCCGGTGGGGGCGGGTCCGACGCGGCTGCCGGTGGAGCGGGCGGGCGCCGGGTGTTGCTGGTGCTGCAGGCGATGGACAGCGGGGGCAAGGACGGCACCGTCAAGCGGGTGGCCGGCGCGATGAACCCGCTGGGCCTGCACCTCCGCTCGTTCGGCCCGCCCACTCCCGAGGAGTTGCGGCACGACTTCCTGTGGCGGATCCGGCGGGCGCTGCCGCCGCCCGGGTACGTGGGGGTCTTCAACCGCTCGCACTACGAGGACGTGCTCGTGGCGCGCGTCGAGTCGCTGGTGCCCGAGTCGATCTGGCAGGCCCGGTACGACGAGATCAACGCGTTCGAGCGGGAGCAGGCCGAGGCCGGGGTGGCCCTGGTGAAGGTGTTCCTGCACATCTCGTACGCTGAGCAGGGCCGGCGGCTGCTGGAGCGGCTCGACGAGCCGCGCAAGCACTGGAAGTACGATCCCTCGGACGTCGACGCCCGCGCCCGCTGGGACGACTACCAGGCCGCGTACGCCGAAGCCCTGGGCCGGTGCGGCACGGACGCCGCGCCCTGGTACGTGGTGCCGGCGGACCGTAAGTGGTACCGCGACTGGGCCGTCGCGCACCTGCTCCGCGAGACGTTCGACACCCTCGATCTCGGGTATCCGCCTGCCGGTTTCGATGTCCGGCGCGAACGGGAGCGGCTGCTGGGATCGGAGAGAACGGCGTAGGTGAACAACAGGTGAACGACCGGTGAATGTGGCCTGACCTGGGGGAGGCCGCGCGATCCCCGGTTCCGTCGTTTTCTAGCATTCCCAGGCGGGCACCCTCCGGGCGACCGCCACCCTTCCACCGACACGACGAGGTCCGTGCTGTGAAGTTTTCCTTCCGCCCGAACGAGGGCGCCTTCTACGAGCTCTTCACCAGGGCCGCGCAGAACCTGGTTAAGGGCACCGAGCTGCTCAACGAGCTGGCCCTTCCGGGGGTGGAGGTGCAGTCGGTCAGCGAGCGGCTCACCGAGGTGGAGCACGACAGCGACCAGATCACCCACGAGCTGTACAAGAAGATCAACTCAACCTTCATCACGCCGTTCGACCGGGAGGACATCTACCGGCTCGGGTCGCTGCTCGACGACGTGATGGACCACCTCGAAGCGGTCGGCAACCTGCTCTACCTCTACGGCCTGACCAAGCTCCCCTCGCTGCCCCGCGAGATGCACGAGATGGTCAACGTCCTGGACGCGCAGGCGAAGCTGACCGCCGACGCGATGCCGCGCCTGAAGTCGATGAAGGATCTCGAGGACTACTGGATCGAGTGCAACCGGCTGGAGAACGACGGCGACCAGGTGTACCGGATGCTGCTGGTCCGCCTCTTCTCCGGCGAGTACGACGCGCTGACCGTGCTGAAGATGAAGGAGGTCGCCGACGAGCTGGAGGCCGCCTGCGACGCCTTCGAGCACGTGGCCAACACCGTCGAGACCATCGCGGTCAAGGAGTCCTGATCCTGTGAGTCCCGAACTCATCGCCGTGCTGGCGGTGATCGCGGTGGCGTTGGCGTTCGACTACACCAACGGCTTCCACGACGCCGCCAACGCGATCGCGACCAGCATCTCCACGCGGGCGCTCACACCCCGGGTGGCCCTGGCCATGGCGGCGGTCGGCAACTTCATCGGCGCCCACTTCGGCGCCGAGGTGGCCAAGACCGTCGGCAGCGGCCTGGTGAAACTACCCACCGGCACGGCGAGCCTCGGCATCGTCTTCGCTGGCGTGATCGGCGCGATCGTCTGGAACCTGGTCACCTGGTACTTCGGCCTGCCGTCGTCCTCGTCGCACGCGCTGATCGGCGGCCTGGTCGGCTCGACCGTCGCCGCGTCCGGCACGGTGCTCTGGACCGGCATCGGGGAGAGCGTGATCATCCCGATGGTCCTCTCGCCGATGGTCGGCTTCGTGCTCGGCTACGTCGTCATGATCGCCGTGCAGTGGATCTTCCGGAAGGGGCACCCGGGCCGGCTCAACCGTGGCTTCCGCTGGGCGCAGACCGCGTCCGCCGCCGCCATGTCGGTCGGCCACGGCATGCAGGACGCCGCCAAGACCATCGGCATCGTGGTGCTCGCCCTCTACGTCGGCGGCTACCAGGACGACCCCAGCTTCATCCCGGAGTGGGCGTTCTGGACGTCGGCCGCCGTGCTGGCCGCCGGCACGTACGCCGGTGGCTGGCGGATCATCCGGACCCTGGGCCGGAAGATCATCGACCTCCGGCCGCCGGAGGGCTTCGCCGCCGAGACCGTCGCCAGCGGGGTGCTCTACTTCAACGCGCTGGTCCTCGGCGCGCCGATCTCGACGACCCACACGATCACCTCGGCGATCATGGGCGTCGGCGCCACCAAGCGGCTCTCCGCCGTCCGGTGGGGCGTGGCCGGCAACATCGTCGGGGCGTGGATCCTCACCTTCCCGGCCGCCGGCTCGATCGGCGCCCTGATGTACTTCCTGGTCCGCCCGCTCTTCAGCTGACGTACGCGAAGGGGCCCCTCCTCGACGAGGGGCCCCTTTCCCGTCAGGAGTAGTCGACGCCGATCTGGGCCCGGATGGTGTCGAGGAGCGCCATCACCTCCAGCGTCGCGGCGTGGGGGACCAGTGGGCTCTCCAGAAGGCCCTCGGCGAGGCAGCGCTGGACCTCTGCGGCCTCGTACTGGTAGCCGCCGCCGACCAGTTCACCGGTGACCGTCTCCGGCTCGGCGCCGGCCCGGTGCAGGGTCACCGAGCCGGGGCGGAAGAACAGCTCGGGCAGGTCGATCCGCCCGGCGGTGCCGGTGACGGCGGCGGTCACCGGGGTCGCCCCGACCAGGCCGCAGGTCAGCGTGGCCACCGCGCCCGAGTCGTAGCCGAGGACGATCCCGGTGTTCTCGTCGACCCGCTCGGGGCTGAGCTTCGCCCAGGACCGGACGTGGTCGGGCACGCCGAGCAGCAGGTGGGCCAGGCTGACCGGGTAGACGCCGAGGTCGAGCAGGGCGCCGCCGCCGAGCGTACGGGCCCGCAGCCGGTGCTCCGGCGGGAACGGCCCCGCCAACCCGAAGTCGGCCCGCACGTTCGTCACCGCGCCGATCGCCCCGTCCGCGACCAGCTCGCAGACCCGGCGGATCAGCGGATTCGTCCGCATCCACATGGCCTCCATGAGGAAGACCCCGGCCGCGCGGGCGGTGTCGACCAGCTCCACGCTGGTCGCCAGGTCGAGGGTGAACGGCTTCTCCAGCAGCACCGCGCGGCCGGCCGCGAGGCAGGTCAGGGCCGCCTGGTGGTGCGCGGCGTGCGGGGTGGCGACGTAGACGACGTCCAGCTCGTCGTCCGCGGCGAGTTCCGCCCAGGAGGCGTACGCGCGCGGCACGCCGTGCCGGGCCGCAAACCGTTGCGCGCTCTCGGCGGTACGTGAGCCGACCGCCACCAGTTCGGCGCCCGGCACCAGCCGGAGGTCCTCGGCGAAGCGGGCGGCGATCTGGCCGGTGGACAGGATGCCCCAACGAGTCATGGCGGCCACGCTAGCGAAGATCACCGGACGTCGGCGTGGTCATCCACCCGTCGGGAACTAGGCTCGGCGCATGACGATCGACGCCGACGGCTTCCCCGCACCCCCGGCGCTCGTGGCGCACGCCCGCCGGTTCCACGCCGAGGGCGGCACCCCGGCCCCGCCCCGGGTCGCGGCGACCGTCCTGCTGCTCCGCCCCGCCGGCGACGACTTCGAGGTGTACCTGATCCGACGGGTCGCCGCGATGGCCTTCGGCGGCATGTACGCCTTCCCCGGTGGCGGGGTCGACCCCTCGGACTCGCAGGCGCACCTGGACTGGGCCGGCCCGACGCCGGCCGGGTGGGGTGAGCGGCTGGGGCTGGCCCCGGAGGCCGCCCAGGCGGTCGTCTGCGCCGCGGCCCGGGAGGTCTTCGAGGAGGCCGGGGTCCTGCTCGCCGGCCCCGACACGCAGGCCGTGGTCGGCGACGTGAGCGGCGACGACTGGGAGGCCGACCGGGTGGCGCTGGAGCAGCGCCGGGGCGGCTTCGCGGACCTGCTCGCCCGGCGCGGGCTCACCCTCCGGTCGGACCTGCTGCTGCCGTGGAGCCGGTGGATCACGCCGGAGTTCGAGCCGCGCCGCTTCGACACGTACTTCTTCGTGGCGCTGCTGCCGGAGGGGCAGCGGACCCGGGACGTCTCCGGGGAGGCCGACCACACCCTGTGGGTCCGCCCGGCGGACGCCCTGGCCCGGGCGGAGGCCGGCGAGCTGACCATGCTCCCGCCCACCCTGGTGAACCTGGCCCAGGTGGCGGCCGGCGGCGACCTGGCGGGCGTGGCCCGCGCGGCGGCGACCCGGGACGCGTCGACCCCGGTCACCCCGCGCCTCGACGTGCCCGACGACGGCGAGCCCCGCTTCGTGCTGGCCTGACCCGTTACGGATCCTGGCAGGAAGCGGCCCCGGGAAGGGCCGGTTCCTGCCAGGATCTCTCAGCGGACCAGGGCCGGGGAGGGCGGCGGCGCTAGGCCACGAAGATGCAGAACGGGTGACCGGACGGATCCGCGAAGACGTACAGCGGCTCGTCGGGGTCGTCGGTCCGGTCGATCAGGAGTTTCGCGCCCAGGGCCTCCGCCCGCGCACGCTGCCTCTCCAGCTCGGACGCGTCCGGGACCGTGAAGTCGAGGTGCAACTGCATCGGCACGTCGTGCCGGGGCCAGGTGGTCCGAGGCAGGCGGTCGACGAGTTGGAAGGCGAGCTGGGCCGCCCCGTCGGAGTCTCTGAGCACGAGCCAGTCCCGGTCGTCGGCCGTCCCGTCCGTCGGCGGTTCGTCACCGGGCCGGTATCGCAGCCCGAGCAGTTGCCGGTAGAACTCGGCGAGCTCCCGTGGGTTCGTGCTGTCGAGCACGGTGTGCAGCAACCGGGGATATCCAGACATGCCCGTCCTCCGCAGCGACCGGTGGGCGTTTCCGACCCGACCCTAGGGCAGATCCTCCGATGCTGCCGGGTCTGCCGGCGTGGGCGCGGAGAGGAATGGCCCCTTCCTGTCGGGAGAGCGAGAGAAGGGGCCGCCGCACGGCTCAGCCGAAGCGGCCGGTGATGTAGTCCTCGGTCTTCTTCACCCCGGGGTTGCTGAAGATCTTCTGCGTGTTGTCGTACTCGATGAGGCGGCCCGGGTCGCCGGTCTTCTCGATGGAGAAGAAGGCGGTCCGGTCCGAGACGCGGGCGGCCTGCTGCATGTTGTGCGTGACGATGATGATGGTGAACTTGTCCTTGAGCTGGAACATCAGGTCCTCGATGGCCAGCGTGGAGATCGGGTCGAGCGCCGAGCAGGGCTCGTCCATCAGCACCACCTGCGGCTCGACGGCGATGGTCCGGGCGATGCAGAGCCGCTGCTGCTGACCGCCGGAGAGGCCGGCGCCGGGCTTGCCGAGCCGGTCCTTCACCTCGTCCCACAGGTTGGCCGAGCGCAGCGCCTTCTCGGCCGTCTCCTCCAGGATCGACTTCCTCCGGACCCCGTTGAGCCGCAGCCCGGCCACCACGTTCTCGAAGATGCTCATGGTGGGGAACGGGTTCGGCCGCTGGAAGACCATGCCGATCATGCGGCGGACGGCGGTGACGTCCACGTCCCGGTCGTAGATGTCCTGGTCGTCGATGGTGAGGCTGCCCTCGACCCGGGCGCCGGGCAGCACCTCGTGCATCCGGTTGATCGACCGCAGGAAGGTCGACTTGCCGCAGCCGGACGGGCCGATCAGGGCGGTCACCGTCTTCGGCTCGACCGTCAGGTTGATGTTCTCGATCGCCTTGAAGGCGCCGTAGTAGGCGGTGACGCCCGAGGCTTCGATGCGCTTGGCCATGGTGGTGGTACCTCCGGGGTTCATCGGCCGAGCCGGTTGCGACGGGCCAGCAGCTTCGCCGCGACGGTCAGGATCAGCACGAGGGCGACCAGGGTGAGTGCCGCGGTCCACGCCCGTGCCGGCGCGTACCGGGACGCGTCACCGGCCTGCTGGTAGACGAAGAGGGCCAGCGACGACTGGTTGTTCTCGAACGGGTTGAAGTTGATCGCCGCGCCGCCGCCGGCGACGAGCAGCACCGGGGCGGTCTCGCCGGCCGCGCGGGCGATGGCGAGCATGACGCCGGTGACGATGCCCGGCAGGGCGGTCGGCAGTACGACCCGCAGGATGGTCTTCCACTTCGGCACGCCGAGGGCGTACGCCCCCTCGCGCAGCGGCGCCGGGACGAGACGCAGCATCTCCTCGGTGGAGCGGACCACGGTGGGCAGCATCAGCACGCTCAGCGCGAGCGCGGCGGCGAAGCCGGAGAAGCTGGGCCGCCCGTCGTTGAACCACGGCGAGACGATCAGCACCCAGAACGCCAGCACGAACAGGCCGGCGACGATCGACGGGATGCCCGTCATCACGTCCACGAAGAACCGGATCGCGGCGGCGAACCGGCCCCGGCCGTACTCGACGATGTAGATCGCGCAGAGGATGCCGAGCGGGACGGTGATCAGGGCGGCGATGCCGACCTGCTGGAGCGTGCCGACGATCGCGTGGTAGGCGCCGCCGTTCGGGTCCCGTGCGCCGATGTTGTTCATCGAGGTGAGGAAGAAGTCGCCGTCCAGGCGCTCCGCGCCCTTGCTGACCAGCGTCCAGACCACCGAGGCCAGCGGCAGGACGGCCAGCACGAACGCGGAGTGGATCAGCGCGCTCCAGGTGCGGTTGCGGGCCGACCGCCGCCCCTCGACCCGGTTCGCGGCGGCGAACAGGCCGGCCAGGTAGAGCAGCGCGGCGACCACCACGACCAGCACCGGGCCGCCGGTGCCGGTGCCGTACACGAACGCGGCGGCGACCAGCAGGGCGGCTGCGGCGATGGCCGGCGCGGCGTACCTGGGCAGGCGCCGGGCCTTGAGGGTGGGCGGCTGGGCGGGCGGACGGGGCCGGTGCGACGTAACGACTGTGGTCATGCGGCCGACTCCGTGAACTCCCGGCGGCGGTGGATGATCGCCCGCGCCGTGATGTTGACGATCAGCGTGATGGCGAAGAGCACCAGGCCCGAGGCGATCAGCGCGCCCCGCCCGGTGTCGTTCGCCTCGCCGAACGTGTTGGCGATGTTGGCGGCGATGGTGTTGCCGCCGCTGGAGATGAGGTTGAACGAGATGCCGAAGGTGATGCCGAGGGTCATCGCCAGAGCGATGGTCTCGCCGAGCGCCCGGCCCAGGCCGAGCATCACCGCGGCGACGATGCCGGGGCGGCCATACGGCAGCACGGCGGTGCGGATCATCTCCCAGCGGGTGGCGCCGAGGGCGAGGGCCGCCTCCTCGTTGGCGGTCGGGGTCTGCAGGAACACCTCGCGGGAGAGCGAGGTGATGATCGGCAGCACCATGATCGCCAGGACCAGCGCGCCCAGCATGATGGACTTCCCGAACGGGCCGTCGCCGCCGAAGATCGGAATCCAGCCGAAGTACGTGTTCAGCCAGGCGGAGAAGTCGCGTACCGGGTTGATGAAGACGTCGCGGCCCCAGAGGCCGAAGACCACGCTCGGCACGGCGGCCAGCAGGTCGATCAGGAAGCCCAGCGTGGTGCCGAGCCGGCGCGGCGCGTAGTGGGACAGGTAGAGCGCGATGCCCAGGGCCACCGGCACCGCGATCAGCAGGGCCAGCGCGGAGCTGAACACGGTGCCGAAGGCGAGCGCCCCGATGCCGAACTTCGGCTCCGCGTCGTTCGGGAACCAGCCCTCGAAGGTCCAGAAGCTCTCGGTGTTGGCTCCCAGCGCCGGTACCGCCTTGGCGACGAGGAAGACCGCGATCGCGGCGATGACGACCAGGACGGTGGCGCCGGCGCCCAGGGTGAGGGCGCGGAAGGCCCGTTCGGCGCCGAACGCCCGGGCCCGGGGCAGCGCGCCGCCGCCGCCCAACCCGGCTCCGCCCGGCGTACGGGTGCTGACTGGTGCCTCGGCCGGACGCGCCGAGGCACCGGCGGGCCGGTCGTGACCTTCGGTCACGCGCGTCCCGCCGGTGCCGGCGTGGGCCGAGCGGTGGGGGGTTTCACCCATCTGCTCGCTCGCTTCGGGTTGAGGTGGTGGTGACGGTGTCGGTGCGGGCGGCTCAGGCGAGGTTCTTGACCGCGGCCTCGACCTTGGCGCGGACCGTCTCGGGCAGCGGGGCGTAGCCCAGCTCGGTCAGGTCGGCCTGGCCGGCGGTGCTCGCGGCGTGGCCGAGGAAGCCCTTGACCAGCGGGAGCTTGTCGGCGGCGAGGCCCTTGGAGCAGACGATCTCGTAGGTCACCAGGACGATGGGGTAGGCCCCGGCCTCCTTGGTGTTGTAGTCGATCTTCATCTTGAGGTCGTCGCCCTGGCCGACCACCTCGGCGCCGGCGATGGTCTTGCCGGCCGACTCGGCGGTCAGCTCGGCGAACTCGCCCGCGCCGTTGCCGACCTTGGCGGTCTTCAGGCCGCCGTTCTCGGCGTACGACCACTCGACGTAGCCGATGGTGCCGTCCTGACCCTTGATGGCGCTGGCCATGCCGTCGGACTTCGCCGCGCCGGTGCCGCCGGGGGCCTTCCACTCCTTGGCCTTGCCGAACGTCCAGTCGGACGCGGCGGTCTTGGTCAGGAAGTCGGTGAAGTTGTCGGTGGTGCCGGAGGAGTCCGAGCGGTGCACCGCGTTGATGGCGGTCGACGGCAGCTTGGCGTCCGGGTTGTCGGCCTTGATCGCCGGGTCGTCCCACTTGGTCACCTTGCCGGCGAAGATCTTCGCCAGGGTGGCCGGCTTGAGCTGGAGGTTGTCCACGCCGCTGACGTTGTAGGCGATGGCGACCGGGCCGATGACCATCGGCAGGTTGATCGCGGCGCCGCCGACGCACTTGGCGTCGGCCTGCGGCTGCTCCTCCTCCTTGAGGGCGGAGTCCGAGCCGGCGAAGTCGGCGGTGCCGGCGATGAAGGCCTGGATGCCGGCGCCCGAGCCGGACGGCTCGTAGTTGATCTTGGCGCCGGAGCACTTCTGCTGGTAAGCCTTGATCCACTCGTCCATGGCGTTCTTCTGCGCCGACGAGCCCTGGGTGTTCAGCGTGCCGGTGGCGCAGTCGGCGGCGGCCGACCCGGAGGCGCTGCTCGCGGGCTCGTTGTTGTCCGAGCCGCATGCGCTGAGAGCGAGCGTCGCGGTAAGAGCGAGGCAGGCGAGGGTGCCGTGCCGCTGGAGCTTCACCTGAGGGGTTTCCCTTCACGTCTGACTTCGCCCCCGGATTGGGGGCCCGGGGCACCGGCGCTCACCGGCTGATCCAAAAGTTAGGAGCGCCAGGTAGCCGGTTCGCCGGTCGGAAGTGAACGGGGAGTGAACAGGTGCGACAGGGCAGATGACCGCTCGCTGAGGGCGGGTTGTCCGTTCTGTGAACTCGGCTGCCGCTGTCGGAAGTATGGGGATCTTCCGGGGCGGCGGCACGCGCGGCACGGGGCCCGGGCCGTCGCGACCCGGGCCCGTCCCGACGTCAGGCCGGCTGGTAGTTGACGTGCGCCGACCAGCGGGCGAAGCCGAGCCGTTCGTAGAGCGCGACGGCGGCGGCGTTCGACTCGTCGACGTAGAGCATGACCCGGTCCAGGTCCCGCCGGTCCCGCAGGTACGCCAGGCCGGCCGCGGTCAGCGCCCGGCCGAGCCCGCCGCGGTGGGCTGACGGGTCCACGCCGAGGACGTAGACCTCGCCGATCCGGGCCGAGCCCGGTCGTTCGTGGACCTTCGTCCAGTGGAAGCCGAGCAGCCGACCGGTGGACCCGTCGACGGCGAGCAGGAAGCCCTCCGGGTCGAACCACGGCTCGTCGAGGCGTACCCGCAGGTCGGCGGGGGACCAGCGGCCCTGTTCCGGGTGCTCGGCGAAGGCCCGCGCGTTGAGCGCCAGCCACTCCTCGTCGTCGGCGCCGGGCCGGAACGCGCGCAGCGTCACCCCGTCCGGCAGCGGGTGGTCGGGGATCGGGGCGGTCAGCGGGCGGCGCAGCTGCCAGAGCACCCGGGCCCGGCGCAGGCCCAGGTCGACGCCGAGCGCGGCGGCGGAGGGGTGGTCGCCGTGCGCCCAGACCCGCAGCGGGCCGTCGGCCGCCGCCAGGACGCCCTGGGCCAGCGCGCGGCCCGTCCCGCGCCGCCGGTACGCCGGGTGCACCACCAGTTCCACCCCGATCCCCGTGCCCGGGTCGGTGGTGTCCAGGTGCGCGTACCCGGTCAGTGTGCCGTCGTCCGCCCGGGTGGTCAGGTGCACGGCGGGCGCGTTCGGGTCGCGCAGCCGGAGCAGGACGTGCTCGTCGAACGGGTCCGCCCCGTCCGCGTCGCCGGCGACCCGGGCGAGGGTCGTCACGTCGGCGATCTCCGTGGGGCTGAGGCGGTCGGCCCGGGTCACCCGGCCGCTGCTCGCTTCGGGGTTGCTCATGACGTCACCGTAGTCCGGTCGATCCCCGGCGCCGTCGCGCTCGGCCGGCCGCCGGGGCGGTGCGGCGGTCGCCCGGCCGGACCGCCCGTGGTCGGGCCGTCCGCCGGCCGGCTCACGTCCCACCGTCGGGCAGCGCCTCCACCTCGAACCGGCTGGTCAGGTCGGGCAGGATGCGGTGCAGGGCGTCCACCGTGCCCTGCCGGTCGCCGCCGGCGTCGTGCAGCAGCACGATCGAGCCGGGTACGACGCCCGCCACGACCGTCGCCGCGATCCGGGCGGCTCCCGGCAGCTCCCAGTCCGCCGGGTCCACGGTCCAGTGCAGCGGCGTCATGCCGAGTTCGTGGGACACCGACACCACCTGGCCCGTCCAGGCGCCGCCGGGCTGCCGGTAGTACGCGATCGGCGCGTTGGGCACCGCCGCCCGGATCGCCTCGCTGGTGCGCAGCAGGTCCGCCCGGATGACGGCGGGCGACCGGCGGCCGAGGTCGACGTCGTGGTTCCAGCTGTGGTTGCACAGGGTGTGCCCGTCAGCCGCGATGGCCCGGATGAGGTCCGGGTGGCGCTGCGCGTTCTCGCCGACCACGCAGAAGGTGGCCCGCACCCGGTGCTCGCGGAGCAGGGCGAGCACCTGCGGCGTGTACTGCGGGTCCGGCCCGTCGTCGAAGGTCAGCGCGACCAGCGAGGTGCCGCTGGTGGTCTGCGCGCCGAACGGCCCGTCGGCCGGCCCCGGCGACGGCGTGCCGTCAGGGCTGGCGCCGCCGTCCTGCCCGGCCTCCGCCGGGCTGGTGCTCGGCTCGCCCTCCGGGGTGCGGCGCGGAGTGTCCTTCGTCGGCGGCTGGTCGGCGTAGTGCGGGCCGGTGGCGCTGGTGGTCACGCTGGACCGGGACGTCGACGGGTCGGGGACCAGGCTGCGCCCGAGGGCGTACGCGGAACCGAGCAGCGCGGCGACCACCAGCGTGACGAGCCCGATGGTGCGCGCGGCCGAGGGATCCCGGATCAGTGGGCCCCACCGTGTCCATCCGCCGCCGCCCCCGTGGTCGATGCGCACTCCGCTGCCCCCTTTTATGTCGCAAACCCGGCAGTCAGAATAGAACCGGCGAGCTGCGCAAAAAGGGCATATGCGAAACCGTCCCTGAAAGGGCGGGGGAGGTCAGACCGGCAGGGGCGCGTGCTCGCTCTCCGGCAGGGACCGCGAGGGCGGTACGACGAACTTGTAACCCACCTGCCGCACCGTGCCGATCATCGACTCGTACTCGGAGCCGAGCTTGGCGCGCAGCCGCCGGACGTGCACGTCGACGGTGCGCGTGCCGCCGAAGTAGTCGTAGCCCCACACCTCGCGCAGGAGCTGGTCCCGGGTGAACACCCGGCCCGGGTGCTGGGCCAGGAACTTCAGCAGCTCGAACTCCTTGTAGGTGAGGTCGAGCGGCCGGCCCTTGAGCTTCGCGGCGTAGGTGTCCGGGTCGATCGTCAGCTCCCCGGCGCGGATCGAGCCGCCGGCCCCGGAGGTGGCGTTGCTCAGCCGCCCGACGGCGAGCCGCAGCCGGGCCTCCACCTCGGCCGGCCCGGCGGCGGCGAGGATGACGTCGTCGACGCCCCAGTCGGCGTTGAGCGCGATCAGGCCGGCCTCGGTGACCACCGCGACCAGGGGCACCCCGAGCCCGGTGGCGTGCAGCATCCGGCAGGTCGCCCGGGCCTCGCTGAGCTCGGAGCGGGCGTCGACCAGCACCGCGTCCGGACTGGGGCCGGCGACCAGGGTGCGGACGTCGCGTGGCGCGGTGCGGACCGAGTGCGGCAGCAGGTCGAGCGCCGGCAGCACTGCGGATGGTTCCCCTGCGCGCGCGGTCACCAGCAGCAGGATCTCCACGATCACCTCCGTCCCGGCGGCCGTCGGCCGCGCGCGACCAGCGCACTCCGTGGCGGGGCGTGACGCTGATGAACTTGCGTGGGTCCCGGCGTCGCTGACGGGCGGGTAACGGCTTGAGCGTAACCGAAGGCCCCGGTCGCGCCTCCGAGTCCTTTCCTGTTTGCCCGGCTTGCCCCTGATCGTGACCCCAGGTTTTAACGTTGCCGAAACCGTGGCCCCCGCGTCGGCCGCCGGGTCTGGCACGATCGGGGCGTGTTTCCCTCCAGCTCGCCCGAGACCGGCCGCGACCAGTGGCCCGATGGGCCCCGCCCCGGGCCGTCCGGCCCGTCCCGTGGCCAGCCGCCGGCGCCGCGCACCGGGCCGGCCCCCGACGACGACGGCGAGCGCCGGGAGCGCAGCGGCCCGCGCCGCGCCCGGCGGGCCGGTGAGCCGGCCCGCCGGCCCGACGACGAGCCGGACGACGAGCCGGACGAGGAGCTGGTGGAGCCGGTCGAGGTGCGCCGCCCGCTCGCGCTGACCGTCGCCGGGTTCGCCGCGCTGCTCGGGGTGGGTCTGGTGCTCGGGGCGCAGACCGCCGGCCCGGGGCACCGCCTGCCCTTCGCGTTCGTCGTCTTCGGCGTGCAGTTGCTCTTCGTGCTGGCCTGGACGATGGCCATGCGACCGCCCGCGCTGCTGCTGGTGGCCGCCGTCAGCACCGGCGCCGCGGTGGCGGCCGACACCGCGGCCGTGCAGACGGACGTCGCCGGCCTGGCGCCGCTGGGCTACGTCGCGGCGGGCGGCTTCGCCCTCGGGGTGCTCGGCCAGCTCGTCCGGCGGGTCGACCGGGTGCGGGTGACCGACTCGCTCGGCAGCACCCTGCTGATCGTGGTCGGCGTCGTCGCCTTCGCCACCCTGATCGTGCTCAGCCGGATCCCGGCGGGCACCCAGGCCATCACGGTGTGCCTCACCGCCAGCGCGGTCGCGCTCACCGTCGCCCGGCTGACCGACGCGGTCGCGCCGTGGCCGCGGCTGGCCCCCCAGGTGCCCCGGGGCGCGGCCGGCGTGGTCGCCGGCGCGATGGTCGGCACGCTGGTCAGCGCCGGACTCGGCAGCTACCTGGTGACGCCCTTCACCCCGACCCGCGCCGCGATCATCGGGCTGGTCGCGGCGGTCACCGCCGTGTTGGCCGACCTTGCCGTGGGCTACGCCGAGGCGGGCCGGCTGATGGCGGGGGAGCCGCCGACCATGTGGGTGGCCCGGCACATGCAGGGGCCCCTCGGTGGCTTCGCCCTGGCCGCGCCGGCCGCGTACGCCATGTGCAAGCTCGTTCTCTGACGCGGCGGTTGAGCTTTTCCCCGATCGGGTACCACCGGTGGGCCGCTTCGCGGCACCCTCGGCACTGACGACAGGAGGCGGTGTGGCGCACGACGACACGTACGAGGAGCGGCCCCGGCGACGCGGGCGCAAGGTGCTCATCACCCTCGTCGTGCTGCTGCTGGTCCTGGGCGGACTGATCGTGGTGGCCGACCGGGTAGCCGTGGGGGTGGCCGAGCGGGCCATCGCCGACCAGGTCCGGCAGGAGATCGCCAAGCAGGGGGCGCAGTCCTCGCCGCCGAAGGTGGAGGTCGGCGGGGTCCCGTTCCTCACCCAGGTGCTCGACGGCCGGTACGAGCGCATCTCCATCGCGCTGCGCGACGTGCAGGGCTCGGTGCGCGGCGACGCGGTCGCGCTGCCGAAGCTCGACGTGGACGCCCGCAACGTGCGCGCCTCGCTCGACACCATCCGCTCGGGGCAGGGCGACGTGGTCGCCGAGACGGTCGACGGGACGGGCACCATCAGCTACGACAGCCTCGCCAAGCTGCTCGACCGGCCGGGGCTGACCCTCGGCGAGCAGAACGGCCGGCTGGCCGTCACCGCCCCGGTCGACATCCTCGGCCAGCGGCTCACCGTGACCGGCACCGCCGACATCACGGTCGGCAAGGAGGGGCAGGTGGCGCTGAAGTTCAACGACCTGAACGCCGACGGCCTGCCGAACCTGCCGCTGGCCCGGACGCTGCTCAGCAACTACGCCCGCAGCATCTCCATCGACGTGCCCCTGCCCGAGCTGCCGTTCCAGCTCGCCGTCCGGGAGGTCCGGCCGCTGCCCGAGGGGCTGGCCGTCACCGCGGACGCCCGGAACGTGCCGATCAACTCCGCCGCCGGCTGACCGACCCGACCGATCCACCGCCTCCGGCCCGCCCGCGCCCGCGCCTGCCGGTCAGGAAGGGCCCCTTCCTCTGCCGATTGCGATGGGAAGGTGCCCTTCCTTGCACCCCGGGCTACCAGTACGCGCGTCCCGGATGCTGGTCGGCCCCCTGGTATGCCCGCCCCCGGCTGGTAGGCTCCCTGCTCATGGGGACGCTCCTCACCAAACGGCGCGCGGTCGACCTGTGCCGCGTGGCCACCTGCCTGTGTCGCCCCGTCATCTGACGGCGGGGCTGTCCTCGGCCGCCTAGCGGCCACCGGCACACAGGGATCTTTCTTCTCCCGTGCTCTCTTTCAACGCCCGGCAGCGGCGCCGTCGCACGAACCCGTGATCCGTCCATACGGTGGATCCCGCGCGTGGTGCGATCGTCACGACTTTCGATGCCCTCGTGCTGGTTCACCATCCATCCTCACCAGGGAGTGATCTGATGAGTCGCGACACCGCACTCGTCTCGGCCGAATGGGCCGAGAAGAACCTCGACGCCCCGGGCGTCGTCTTCGTCGAGGTCGACGAGGACACCTCGGCCTACGACACCGGCCACATCGCCGGCGCGATCAAGCTGGACTGGAAGACCGACCTCCAGGACCAGGTGCGCCGGGACTTCGTCAACAAGAGCCAGTTCGAGGCGCTGCTCTCCGAGCGGGGCATCAGCAACGACGACACCGTCATCCTCTACGGCGGCAACAACAACTGGTTCGCCGCGTACGCGTACTGGTACTTCAAGCTCTACGGCCACCGCGACGTGAAGCTGCTCGACGGCGGTCGCAAGAAGTGGGAGCTCGACGCCCGTCCGCTGGTCCGGGACGCGGTGAGCCGCCCGGCGACGCAGTACGTGGCGCAGGAGCCGGACACCTCGATCCGGGCCTTCCGCGACGAGGTGGTGGCCGCCATCGGCACCAAGAACCTGGTCGACGTGCGCAGCCCCGACGAGTTCGCCGGCCGGCTGCTCGCCCCCGCCCACCTGCCGCAGGAGCAGGCGCAGCGGGCCGGGCACATCCCCACGGCGATCAGCGTGCCGTGGTCCAAGGCGGCCAACGAGGACGGCACCTTCAAGTCCGACGACGAGCTGCGCAGGATCTACGCCGACGCCGGGCTGGACGACGGCCGCGAGACCATCGCGTACTGCCGGATCGGCGAGCGCTCCTCGCACTCCTGGTTCGTGCTCCAGGAGCTGCTCGGCCACCGCAACGTGAAGAACTACGACGGATCCTGGACCGAGTACGGCTCGCTGGTCGGCGTGCCGGTCGCGCTCGGCGACGAGCCCGGGGAGGCCTGAGCCATGACCGCACCCACCGCTGCCGGCTGCGCCGCGCCCGACCAGGCCGCCCCGCTGCCCGCGAGTCTGGACCTGGAGAAGGAAACCGTGATCACCGGCGTCGTCCGCTCCGACGCGGGCGAGGCCGTCCCGGGCGCGTACGTCCGGCTGCTCGACTCGACCGGTGAGTTCACCGCCGAGGTGGTGACCTCGCCGGCCGGCCAGTTCCGGTTCTTCGCCGCGCCGGGCGCCTGGACCCTGCGGGCGCTCTCCCGGCACGGCAACGGCGACACCGCCGTGACCGCCGCCCGGGGCATCAACGAGGTCGCCGTCACGGTCGCCTCCTGACCCTCCCACGCTCTGATCGGCCCGTGGCCCGTCGCCTTCGCAGGTGGCGGGCCGCGACCGTCTCCGGGCGCGGTCGACCGGCGTGACACGATTGCCCCCGTGAACGGCGTGGAAGCGGCGGGGCAGGCCCCGCCTACCGGTCCCGATCGGCCGGCGGCCCCCCGACGACGGCTGCCCTGGCTGCTCGCCGGCACGGTGGCGTGGGCGGCGCTGCTGGCGGCGCTGACCTGGCTCTCGGTGCGCGACGATCCGCCGACCGTCCGGGAGCAGCGCACCCTGACCGAGGCCGGTCGGGTCGTCGACCGCGCGGTCGGCGCACTGGTCGCGGCGGCCGGCGACACCGCCGTGCTGACCCCGCCCGTGGTCGATCGGGGCTGCCGGGTCACCCCGTTCGCCGCCGGCGCCGACCTGTCGCGCGGGGTGGACGTCTTCGTCGCGACGGGCGGGGAGGCGACGCTGTTGGCGCAGGTCGCCGACCGGCTGCCGGCGGACTGGCGGGCCGGGGTCCGGGTCACCTCGGACGGTCCCCGGTTGCGCGCCGACGCGGGCGAGTTCGTCACCGTCTCCGGCGGAGTCGCGGGGGACGGCCGGGTCCGGCTGACCGTCGACACCGGCTGTCGGCCGGTGGGCGACGGCTACGACGTACCCGCGACCGGTGCCGCCGGTGCGGAGGCGGACGCCCTGGAGGAGGCCCTGCGGGCCCTGGGGGCTCCGGCCGGTCCGGCCCTCCAGGTGGTCACCGCGCCCTGCCCCGGCGGCGGCTCCGCCCGCTCCGCGCGTTCCGCCGGTGTCCCGGCCCCCGCGTCCCCGGCCGCGTCCCTGGCCCCCGTCACCCGCCTTCCGGTGCTGAACGACCCGCAGGCGTACGCCTACCGTCGGGGCCCGGTGACCGTCGTCGCCGACCTCTCGGGCGACCGGGTCGTCGTCTCGGCCAGCACCGGCTGCCCTGCCTGAGCCGTGGGTCAGTGGTCGTGCGGGGCGCGGCTGCGGCCCAGGGCGTCGACGTGGCCCCAGCGGCCGGGGATGTCGAGCAGCTCGATCCGCCCCATCCCCTCGGGCACGGCGGGGTTGATGATCAGGTGGTCGCCCTGCGGCTCCAGGCCCAACATCACCCGGAGCAGCAGCAGCGGCGTACCCGCCGACCAGGCCTGCGGGCTGCACGCGGTGGGGTACTCCACCGGGTAGTCGGTGAGGTCCCGCTCGTAGCCGGCGAAGGCCTCCGGCAGCCGCCCGCCGAAGAACGGGGACGCGGCCAGCATGGCCTCGCAGATCTGCCCGGCCTCCCGGCGGAAACCGTACCGCCACAGCCCCCAGGCGATGATCGAGTTGTCGAACGGCCACACCGTCCCGACGTGGTAGCCGACGGGGTTGTAGCGCCCCTGGTCGTCGGCCAGGGTGCGGACGCCCCAGCCGGAGTAGAGCCGCGGCCCCATCAGGTGTTCGGCGATCCGCCCGGCCCGCGACTCGTCAACGATGCCGCTCCACAGCAGGTGCCCGATGTTGGAGGTGAGGGCGTCCACCTGCCGGCCGTCGGCGTCCAGGGCGAGCGCGTAGTACTCCCGTTCCGGGATCCAGAAGTCCCGGTTGAACCGTAGCTTCAGCTCGGCCGCCTCCCGCTCCAGCCGGTCGGCGTACGCGGGGTCGCCCCAGAACTTCCGGGCCAGCCGGGCGCCGCGGATCTTCGCGTCGTACGTGTAGCCCTGGAGTTCACAGGTGGCGCGGGGGAAGCCGGGGAACCGGCCGTCGCGGTACGAGATCGAGTCCCAGGAGTCCTTCCAGCACTGGTTCGCCAGCCCGGTCTGCGGGTTGCGGGTCTGGTACCAGAGGTAGCCGGTGCCGAGCAGGTCCCCGTACGTGTCGATCCAGGCGAGGGCGGCCCGGGTCTGGGCCTCCAGTCCCCGTACCAGCCGGTCGTCGCCGGTCCACCGCTCGTACTCGTCGAGCAGGATGACGAACAGTGGCGTCGAGTCCGCCGAGCCGTAGTACGGCGAGTGGGGCTGCTCCTCGAAGCCCGCCGTCTCGCCGTAGCGCAGCTCGTGCAGGATCTTGCCCGGCTCCTCGTCCCGGAAGTCGTCGATCCGGTGCCCCTGGAGGCCGGCCAGCATCATGAGGGTCGGCGGGATCAGCTCCGGCAGGAAGGGCACCACCTGGAGCGAGGTGATGATGCTGTCCCGGCCGAACAGCGTCATGAACCACGGCAGGCCGGCGGCCACCAGGCGTACGCCGAGGGTGATCGACTCGTAGCGCAGCGCCGCCAGGTCGCGGAGGCTCTGTCGGTACGCCCCGCCCAGCGGCTCGCAGTCGCAGCCGAGCTTGGGCGCCCGGGCGACGAGCTCGTCCTGCTCGGCCCGGATCGCGTCCGGGCCGCGACTGCCCCCGTACTGCGGGAGGTTGGCCCGGATGTCCTCGCCGCGCGCGCCGTAGACGACGGTCGACACGTGCAGCCGCGTCGTCCACTCACCGCGCGGGCCGACCCGGACCCGGTAGGTCATGCCGGAGATCTCGATGTGCGCGGGCACGCTGGTGCGGATGACCGTCTCGCGGTGGAACCTGTCCCGGCGGTAGGTCAGGCGCAGCTCGTTCTCGCCGACGGTGGCGGTGGAGTGGCCCTCCTTGCGCCGGACGTGCTTGATCTCGAACAGGTCCGCGAAGTCGGCGCCCATGTCGAGGTGGACGACGAACTCCATCTCCTCGCCGGAGTGGTTGAGCAGGGTCAGCTCCTCCTCGAAGCTGCCGCCGATGGTCCGGCTGCGGATCATCGAGACCTTCGCGTCCAGGTAGTGCGTCGGTTCGCCGGGCACGAGGAAGAAGCGGGTGCGAAAGGACTCCGCGGTGTCGGCGGAGAGGGCGTGCAGCCGTTCGCCGTCGAGGGTCAGCAACCAGGTGGAGAGGTGCCGGGTGTCGAACGAGAAGAGCCCGGTCGGGAAGTCGAGGGACGGCTCGATGTCGCCGCGACTGTCGCTGACCAGGAAGGTGTTGCCGTCCAGGATGCTGACCAGCTGCTTCACGGCAGCCGCCCGGCCTGTCTGCGGGCGACCGTGCGGGGGTCCCGGGTGCCGGGCGGGTCGGGGAAGAACCGGTGGAACAGCAGGAAGAGCACGACGTCGCCGCTGAAGCTGCTCTCGTTGCGCAGCACCGACGAGATCGCCTGGGCCCGGCCGGTGACGAGCCGGTCGAACAGGTCCGCGCTGGTGTACCAGATCGCGTCGGCGGGCCCCCGGTCGCGGCTCACCTCGATCTCGCCCGGACGGAGGCGGACCAGCCAGTGCACCGTCTGGCCGCCTTGCGCGAGGTCGATCTGCATCGTCCCGCTGACCGGGCTGACCAGCACCTCGGGGGCGCGCGCCGGCAGTGATTCGAAGAATCGCTCCGTCGCCTCGGTCACACCCGAATCGTAGGCATCTGCCCGACCTGTCGGGCCGGTATCGGCGGGCGGCGGTCAGTAGACCAGGGCCTGGGCCCCTTCGGCCGTCGCCTCCTCGACGAAGACCGCGGCGCCGGCGATGCGGACGCCCGGCAGCACGTCGTCCGGCCCGATGTCCCGCCGGGCGGCGCACTGCGTGCAGGCGGTCACCGTGCCGGTGGTGAGGATCACGTGCAGCAGCTCGGCGAGCGGGGCCGAGTGCGGCAGCTCGAACTCCTGCGCGCGGCCGGGCAGCGCGAACCAGGTCGACTCCCCGGTCAGCCAGAGCGACACGTGCACCCCGGCGGCGGCCGCGGTGGCGGCGACGGTGAATGCCTGGGCGCACCGCTCCGGGGCGTCCGCGCCGGCGGTGGCCTTGACGACGAGAGTGCGGGCCATGGGGCCCAGCATAGGATGGTCACGATGGTTACCGAGATCGGGTTCGTCAGCCTGCTGGTCGCCGGCCTGGGCGCGCTCGCCGGTGGCCTGGTCTACCTGGCCGTACGCATATCGAGAGGACGCTGGTGAGCGACGAGAACCCCCTGCAGCCGCCGCCGTGGCTGAACGCGCCGCCGGTCGACTCGTATCCCTACGAGGAGAGCCACGACCTGCGCGTCGGCCCGAAGCTGCATCCCACGCTGGACGGCCTGCTGCCGTACGTCGGGGTGTGGCGCGGTCGGGGGCGGGGTGGCTTCCCCACCATCGACGACTTCGACTTCGCGCAGGAGATCCGGATCAGCCACGACGGCCGGCCGTTCCTGTTCTACGAGTCGCGCGCCTGGCTGCTCGACGACCAGAGCCGCCCGGTCCGCCCGGCGGGTCGCGAGGTCGGCTGGTGGCGGCCGGTGATGGACGGCGACCGGGTCACCGACGAGCTGGAGGCGCTGATGAGCGTCCCCACCGGGGTGATGGAGCTGCACATCGGCAAGCGCAAGGCCACCCAGATCGAGTTCGTCACCGACGCGGTGGTCCGCACGGCGACCGCCAAGGAGGTCACCGCCGGTCACCGCCTCTTCGGCATCGTCGAGGGCGCGCTGCTCTACGCCCAGGAGATGGCCGCCGTGGGCCATGGCCTCTCCCCCCACCTCTCCGCCCGCCTCACCCGGGTGGCCGGCTGACCCTCCTTCCGGGGGTCACGGGCGGGGAAAGCCCAGGAGCGCCTGGAGGGCGGGGGTGTGCGCGCAGCGGCGCAGCGGGTCGGCGTCCAGGGTGCGGATCTCCGCGAGGCCACGGACGGACGAGCTGAGCCAGACGCCGTCGGCGGTACGCAGCTCGGCCGGGGTGACCAGGCGCTCCTCGGCGCGCAGGCCGAGCGCGTGGGCGTGCCCGAGGAGCCAGGCGGCGGTCACGCCCGGCAGGATGCCGGTCTCGGCGGCGGGCACCGTGCAGAGGGTGTCACCGGCCAACCAGACCAGGTTGGCCGTGGGCCCCTCCAGCGCGTACCCGTCGGAGGAGACCCAGAGCGCGTCGTCCACGCCGGCGCGGGCGATCCACCGGCGGGCGGCGGTGCTCACCGCGTACGAGATGGACTTGACCCCGGCCGGCAGCCAGTCGAGTTCGGCGCGGGCCCGCGCCGCGACGCCGAGCGGCAGGGTCGCCACGGTGATCCCGTCCCGGCGCGCCGCCCGGGTCGCCGCCGGCACCTCGCCCAGCGTGGCGTAGCCGGTGGGCGGGCCCCCGCCCTCCGGGCCCCGGGTGCAGACCAGGCGCAGCGCCCCCTCCACCTCGGCGGGCCAGCCGGCGCGGACGGCGTCCAGCAGTTCGACCAGCACGGCGGCGGCGGGCAGCATCAGGTCGACGGCCGCCGCCGCCCGGGCGAGCCGGGCCAGGTGCGCGTCGCGCAGCCACGGCCGCCCGTCCCGCAGGTGCATCGTCTCGAAGAGCCCGTCGCCGTGCAGCACGCCCCGGTCGTCGCCGCGCAGCACCGGCTCGCCGGGCGGCACCAGCCCGCGACCCGGCACGGCGATCCTCGACACCACCATGACCGCCGAGCCTAGCGGCGGGCCGGACGACACCGGCGGCGCGCGTGGCGGGGCGAACTATGATCGGACGGTGTCCGAATCCTCCCTCGCGGAAATGCTCCGCGCCCGTGGGCTACGGCTGACGGCGCAACGGCAGTTGATCCTCCAGGCCGTGCTGGACCTGGGGCACGCCACCCCGGAGCAGGTGCACACCGCCGTCCGGGAGGTGGCCGCAGGGGTCAACATCACCACCATCTACCGCACGCTGGAGCTGCTGGAACGGCTCGGCCTGGTCACCCACACCCACCTCTCGCACGGCTCGCCGACCTATCACGCGGCCGGCGAGGACCAGCACGTCCACCTCGTCTGCCGGGGCTGCGGCGCGATCGACGAGATCGATCCGGAGCTGCTGCGCCCGCTGGCCGACCAGTTGGCGAGCCAGCGCGGGTTCCGGGTGGACATCGGCCACGTCTCGTTCTTCGGCCTCTGCGTCCGCTGTGAGAACGGGGACCGGAAATGATCGACATCGCGGGCGCGGTGAGCGTCAAGAGCATCGACGAGGCCAGCCGCGACCAGCCCGAGCCGGCGCACGTGGCGGCCGGCGTGCGGGGCGTGGCGGCGCACTACGGCGACCCGATGCGCGAGCAGCGCACCCTCGACACGGCGGTCGGCCTGGTCGACCGGTCGCACCGGGGCGTCGTCGCGGTGCCGGGCGAGGAGCGGACCGGCTGGCTGCACACCCTCACCAGCCAGCACCTGGCGCAGCTCGGCGCCGGCCAGGGCACCGAGCTGCTGGTGCTCTCCCCGCACGGGCACGTCGAGCAGCACGCCATGGTCGCCGAGGACGGCGTCACCACCTGGCTCGACACCGAGCCGGGCGCCACCGCCGGCCTGCTGTCGTACCTGGAGCGGATGCGGTTCTTCAGCAAGGTCGAGCCGCGCGACGTGACGCCCGAGCACGCGCTGCTCTCCCTGGTCGGGCCGGAGGCGCCCGCCGCGGTGGAGACGCTCGGCGCGACCGGGCTGGCCGCGCCCGACGTGGTCGCGGTGCCGGGCCCGAAGTTCCGCTCCGGCGAGCTGCCGCCACGGCCGACCGCGCTGTACGACGTGCGCCCGCTGCCCGTGGGCGGCTGGGCCCGCCGGGGCCCGCTCGGCGTGGACCTGCTGGTGCCCCGGGCCGCGATGGAGCAGGTGGTCACCCAGCTGCGGGGCAACGGGGTGCCGGTCGCGGGGCTGTGGGCGTACGAGGCGGTGCGGGTGGCCGCCCGGCGGGCCCGGGTCGGGGTGGACACCGACCACCGGACGATCCCGGCCGAGGTGGACCTGGTCGCCCCGGCCGTGCACCTGGACAAGGGCTGCTACCGGGGCCAGGAGACCGTGGCCCGGGTGCACAACATGGGCCGGCCGCCGCGTCGGCTCGTACTCCTGCACCTGGACGGGGTGACCACCGACCAGCCGCCGGTGGCAGGCACGCCGGTGACCCTCGACGGCCGGGCGGTCGGCTTCGTCGGCACGGCCGTGCACCACCACGAGCTGGGTCAGGTCGCCCTGGCCGTGGTCAAGCGCAACGTCGCCGACGACGCCCGCCTCCTGATCGGGGAGACCGCCGCCGCGATCGATCCGGCCTGACCGCCCATCGGCGAAAGAATCTCTGCTTCGTGGCGCTGAGGCCGGAAAAGTTCCGGTCGACTGGCTCGCTGACCTCGGTCTAGGATCCGGGCATGACGACAGGGACGTTGATCACGGTTGCCCCCACCGGCGCGGAGTCGGCCAAGGCCGAGGTGCCGGCGCTGCCGGTGACGCTCGACGAGCTGCTGCTGACCGCCAAGGAGTGCGAGGCGCTCGGCGCCGCCGTGATCCACGTCCACATCCGCGACGACGAGGCCAGGCCCACCCTGGACCAGGGGCGGCTGCGGGAGACCGTGACGGCGCTGCGGGAGAGCACCGACCTCGTCGTGCAGCTCTCCTCGGGCGGCGCGGTGACCGACCCGGAGGCCGACCGGCTCGCCGTGCTCGACGCCGGGCCGGACATGGCCTCCTGCACGATGGGCACGCTCAACTTCGGTGACGACGTCTTCCTCAACCGGTGGGAGTTCATCGTCGACCTGCACACCCGGATGCAGGAGCGCGGCATCGTGCCCGAGTACGAGATCTTCGACCTCGGCCACCTGACGGCCCTGCAACGGCTGCTCGGCAAGTACGGCCTGCCGGCCGGCGGGCACGTGCACGTCGACTTCGTGATGGGCGTGCCGGGCGGCATGCCGGGCACCACCCCGGCCCTGGTCGCCGCCCACCAGGCACTGCGCGACCTGCCCGAGGGCACCACCTTCTCCGCCACCGGCATCGGCCGCAGCACCATCCCGGTCATGCTGGCCTCGCTCTCGGCCGGCGGGCACCTGCGGGTCGGCATGGAGGACACGGTGACCTACGCCAAGGGCCGCCCGGTCGAGTCCAACATGCAGCTCGTCGCCCGGGCGGTCGGCTTCGCCCAGCTCGCCCAGCGTCCGCCGCTGACCCCCGCCGAGGCGCGCGGGCTGCTCGGCGTGCCGGCCGCCGGTAGGTAAGCGGCGACCCGGGCCGGCACTGCTGTACACCGGGTCGTCGACGACCTGCTCACCCGCCCGCCGACCGCTGCCCGAGGTGCCGGTACCGTCCACCCTGTGGGAAAGACGTACGAGGGCGGCGCGCCGCTCGCCGAGGTGGTCCGGTCGGGGTTCGTCGAGGGCGTGCACCGGGGTTCGGTGGTGGTGCTCGACGCCTCGGGGCAGACGGTGGCCGGCGCAGGGGACGTGACCTCCCCGGTCTTCCCGCGCTCGTCCAACAAGCCGATGCAGACGGTCGGGATGCTCCGCGCCGGGCTGACGCTGGCCGATTCCGCCGACGTGGCGCTGGTCTCGGCCAGCCACGCCGGGGAGGAGTTCCACCTGGCCCGGGTCGGGGCGCTGCTCACCCGCGCCGGGCTGGACGAGTCGGCCCTGCACTGCCCGCCGGACCTGCCCGTGGGCGACGAGGCGCGGACGGCCGTGCTGCGGGCGGGCGGCGGTCCCACCCGTACGCAGATGAACTGCTCCGGCAAGCACAGCGGGATGCTGCTGACCTGCCTGGCCGCCGGCTGGCCGCTCGACGGGTACTGGCGTCCGGAGCACCCGTTGCAGCAGCGGCTGCGGGACGCGGTGGAGGAGTTCACGGGCGAGCCGGCTGCGGCGGTCGGGGTGGACGGCTGCGGCGCCCCGGTGCTCGCCGTCTCGCTGACCGGCCTGGCCGGGGCGTACCTCCGGCTCGTCTCGGCGGAGCCCGGCACCGTGGCGCGGACGGTGGCCGACGCGATGCGCGCCCACCCGGACCTCGTCGGCGGCACCCGGGCCGAGGACAGCCGGCTGATGCGGGGCGTGCCCGGGCTGCTCGCCAAGATCGGCGCCGAGGGGGTCGTCGCGGCGGCGGTGCCCGGGGTCGGCGCGGTCGCCCTCAAGATCGACGACGGCGCGGGCCGCGCCCGGATGCCGGTGCTGGTCTCCGCCCTGCGCCGCCTCGGGCTGGACGCGCCGGTGCTGAGCGAGTACGCCGAACTGCCGCTCTTCGGCGGCGGCCTGCCGGTCGGCGCCGTCCGGCCGCTCTGGTAGCCGCTTCGCCCGTCGTCGCGGCGTTCGAGGGGCGCGACGCGGCGTCGTCAGGGTGGCGAGCCAGGGTCGTCACTCGTATCCCATGGCCGGGATGACCTTGCCGAGTGCTTCTTCGATGAACCCGCGGGTTTCGTCGTCGAACTGGTCGTTGCGCTGCGCCAGCTTGTGCGACTGGAACGTCGAACGGGTGTCGAAGTCGTCGACGTCGAGCCGCTCGAAGAGGGCGCGGCGCCGCCCGGGCCAGTCGGCTGCGAGATCTTCCGCCTTCACCTCGACGTATCGCCTGCCCGTCAGGTCGACCGTGTCCTTCCAGGTGCGCCATCGGTCGTAGATCGGCTTGAGGTAGGCGAGCGCGCCGTCAACAGTGGACGGCGCCCATGGCTGGGCCAGGTGGGATGCGAGCACCGACACCGGGTGACGCGTGATGTGCACGATGGTCGCCTCGGGGACCAGTTCCCAGAGGAACTCCATGCACAGCAGGTTGAACGGCGTCTTCTCGCACCAGGTCGGCTTGCCCGCGTCGGCGGCTGCTCCGCCGAACATGGTGTCGACCATGCCCCGCAGGATTCCGAGCAGTTCGCCCCGGTCGCTGAAATACCTGGGAACCACTCGCCGGCGGCTCAGCGGCTCGAACGGTCCGGCAGGACGGTCGGCGTTGCCGAAGCCTTCCGCGGGCGCAGGCTCGTCGAATGTGTACGCGATCAACTGCGGCCAGAGCTGTTCCACCGCGTCCCGGTAGCGCCGCTCGCCGACCAGTTCGGGAACGGTCCTGCCGCGATCGTCGCGCCGGCCGGGCACTCGTACGGTGAGGAAGTCGCTCAGCCGGTGCAGGGCGTCCTCACCGACGGTGGGGTCGTATCGACCGGTGAGCGCGTCGGCCAGGTCCCGAAAGCCGCCCGGGTCGACGAGGAACCTGGTCTCCATGGGAATCCGATGGATCAGCGGATGTTCGCCGATGATGTCGGCGAGCCGTGACGTTCCCGAGCGACCCGTACCCGCAACGAAGACCGGTGAGGGGGAAGGGGGCATGGCGCGCAGTCAAACTCCCAGCCCGGCGCCCGTGCAATCCATTTGTCACCTGCACCGGCCATCGCGAGCGATCGCCTCCACCGCCCACCTCCGCACCTCGCGGAAGCGGACGACGGGCCGTACCGCACCGTCGTCGACGACGGGGCGGGTGTCAGGGCAGGAAGTCGAGCAGGGCGGCGTTGACCGGGGCGGGCCGCTCCAGCGGCAGCAGGTGCCCGGCGTCGGGCACGTCGGGCAGGCGGACAGCGTCGGGCGCCTCGGCGGCGATCCGGTCGGCGAGCCGGCTGATGTCGGGCACGTCGGCCGCGCCGGCGCCGACCAGGACGGGCATCCGCAGCTCGTGCAGGCGGCCGATCGCGGGCGGGTCGAGTTCGGCGACGTCGACCGCGCTGAGCGCCAACTCGGCGGCGAGCGCCCGCTGGTCCATCTCGCGGGCGAAGGCGAGCAGCTCCGGGTCGACCTCGGCGGGCTCGCGGCCCGGGCCGACCACCCAGAAGCGCACCTCGCCAGCGGCGCTGGCGGCGAAGTCCTCCGGGTCGACCTCGCCCACCAGGCTCTCCCAGAGGTCGTTCGCCTCGTCCGACCACTCGTGGCCCGAGGCGGCGGTGCCGAGGAGGGCGAGCGCGCTCACCCGCTCCGGGTGGGCCAGCGCGGTGTCGATGGCGACGGCGCCGCCGAACGAGCAGCCGACCAGGGCGGCCCGGGGGAGGTCGAGCGCGTCGAGCAGTCCGGCCACGTCGTCGTGGTGGGCGAACGGGGTCGGCGGCAGCTCGGAGTCCCCGTAGCCGCGCAGGTCGAGGGCGATCACCCGGTGCCGCGCGGCCAGCGGGCCGATCTGCTCCCGCCACATCCGCCGGTCGGCGATGCCGGCGTGCAGCAGGACGACGGGCGTGCCGCTGCCGGTGTCGTCGTACGCGAGCAGGGCGCCGTTCACCTCGATCTTGGTCACTGCGGCAAGGTACGCACCGGGAGACCGGGGCGCAACCGCCTGTGCCGGCGCGGGCCTCGGGCGAGCGGACCCGGGCGCGACTGCCGGGTGGTGCGGGGATCCCGGTCAGCGGCCGAACATCGGCAGGCAGGCCGCCACGCCGTGGACCGTCGCCGTCGGCCGCTCCTGTCGGCTCCACTTCGTGCGGGTGAGCCGTAGGCGATCGGACACGAGGGCCTCGTCACCGCGGGCGTCGACGGAGATGCCGTCGTGCTCGTAGCCGAGCTTGCGGGAGACCCCCTGGGACGAGTGGTTGTCCTGGAAGACCTCGGTGAGTGCGGCGTCGGCGCCGAGGTGGTCGAAGGCCAGCGTGAGCAGGCCGGCGCGGGCCTCGGTCCCGTAGCCCCTGCCCTGTTGTTCGATTCCGAGCCACGCCGACGTCGTGACCTGCCGGACGACCCGGAAGTCGCGTGCGCCGAGCGTGACCACGCCGAGCGGATCCCCGCGCCGGAAGACGCCCAGCCCGAGCCGCCACGCCGAAACACTCCACCCGCCGAGCCGGTCCCAGTGCCCCTGCAGCACGGCGCGCGCCCGATCCTCCGGGCTGCCGTCGGTCCACGGCGTCAGGAACGGTTGTTCGTCCGGACGGTGCACGCCCCGGCCCGCGAGATGCGCGAGTTCCGCCAGCTCCTCCTCGCGGGGCAGGCGAAGCTGAAGTCGTGGTGTGGAGATGGTGAGGCCGTACAGGGGCCACAGGTCGGCGAGCACGTGCTCGATCGTGACGATCGGGACCGCCGTGACGCCACCGGTTTACCGACGGCGACCGGTCCGCCGAATTCAGCGCGGGCGTGGCCGGCTCGGCGGGATGAGACGTCGCTAACTCTGGTTAGCGTTTTGCTTGCAGGAGCTAGCAGGGCGCGTTAGCGTCGGGCCATGGCCACTGGTAAGGACCTTCCCGACGTCGGCGGGTTCATTCGCGACCTGCGCCGCAACGCGAAGATCTCGCTGCGGCAGCTCGCCGAGCAGGCGGGGGTGAGCAACCCGTACCTCAGTCAGATCGAGCGCGGTCTGCGCAAGCCGAGCGCGGAGGTGCTCCAGCAGCTCGCCAGCGCGCTGCGCGTCTCCACCCCCGCGATGTACCTGCGGGCCGGGCTGCTCGACGACAAGGAGGGCCAGGGCGTGCTCGCGGCCATCTCCGTCGACCCCGACCTGACCATGGCGCAGAAGCAGTCGCTCACCCAGATCTACGAGACGTTCCGCCGGGAGAACGCGCGGCTCGCCGAGGCGACCGCGGCGGCCACCGGCGCGACGCCCACCACCGGGGCCGACGCCGCCGCCGGCGCGGGCACGCCGGATCCCGTCGAGGCCGCGCCCGACCTGGCCAACCTCGCCGCCACGGGCCCCACCACACCGGAGGGCACCCCGACCGAGGCCGTGCTGGAGTCGGTCGCCGTCACCGAGGCCGGCCCCGCCCCCGCACCGATCGACACCACCGAGAAGAAGGCCGCCCGCGACGCGGCCAGGAAGGCCGCCGACGCGGCCGAAGAGGAGAAGTGATGACCCAGCCGAAGACCAGCCGCATCCCGGCCCCGATCTACGCCGCCGCGGGCGCGGGCGAGCTCGCCCTCCAGCAGCTGCGCAAGCTCCCCGCCGTGGTGACCGACCTCGGCACCAAGGTCGTCGCCGACCTGGGTGGCAAGGCCGTCGTCACCGGCGTCGAGCTGCGCCAGAAGGCCAACGACACGCTGCGTACGGCGAACCTGACCGCCGAGGGCCTGCGCGAGAAGGCCGTCCCGACCGAGCTGGACCTGAAGCGCCTGCGTGAGGCCGCCGACCTGAACAAGCTGCGTGAGGTCGCCGACCTGGAGCGGCTGCGCGAGGTCGCCGACCTCGACCGGCTCCGTGCGCTGGCCACCCGCAATGCCGCCGTGGTGGTCGCCGGCGCCCAGGCCGCGCAGGAGCGGGCGCAGGCCGCGTACGTCGCGCTGGTCGCCCGGGGTGAGCGGGTCGTCGGGGCCGGCGTGCTGGAGGCCGCCGAGACCGTGAACGCCGACATCGAGGCGACCGAGGCCGAGCCGGCCGAGGCCGTCGCGAAGCCGGCCACCGTGCGGCCCGTCACCGCCGACGTGCCGACCCAGGCCGTGACCGCCGACGTGCCGACCCCGGCCGCGACCGACGAGGTGCCGACCCCGGCCGCGACCGACGAGGTGCCGACCCCGGCCGACGTGGCCGAGGTGCTGGAGGCCAAGCCGGCCGCCGCGAAGAAGGCGACGACCCGGGCCACCAAGGCCGCCAAGGCCGCCGCCGAGCCGACCGTCACCCCGTCGGCGAAGCTGCCCCGGGCCACCAAGCGGACCCGCCCGGCCGCCGAGTAGTTCGTTCCGCTGGTGACCCCGGATGCGTCCTGTCGGACGATCCGGGGTCACCGGCATAAGCTTGCCGACATGGCCTACGCCGCGCCGCTCTTCGCCTTCGATGTTCGCTACGTGATCGAGCTGATCCTGCTCGTCTTCGCGTTGGTCGTGCAGGGCATCGCCCTGGTGCACGCCATCACCCAGCGTTCCGACGCCTTCTCCGCCATCGGCACCCTGCCCAAGGGCGGCTGGATCGCCATCCTCGCCGTCTGCCTGGTGCTGACCCTGCTCGGCTTCGGCCCGATCAGTCTCTTCGGGCTCGTCGGCATCGCCGCCGGCCTGATCTACCTGCTCGACGTCCGGGTGGGGCTGCGCGACCTGAGCGACGGCAAAGGCTTCTGGTGAGGGGTTTCCGCTGGCCGCCCCCGCCGGACGGCGGGCCCCGCACCTGGGGGCCGGGCCCGGGTGGCCCGCGTACCGGCCGACCGGCCCTGCCGGAGCCGGACACCGAGCTGGTCGCCACGCCGCACGGCGTACACCTGGAGCAGCTCGTCACCGGCGCGGGTGACCCGGTCACGGTGTTCGCCCACGGGCTGGGCAACGGCATCGCCACCACCCGGCCCTTCGGCAGCGGGGTGACGGGCCGCAAGCTGTTCTTCCAGTTCCGCGGGCACGGCCGCTCCGACGCGCCGCCCGGCCCGTGGAGCTACCTGGACCTCGCCCGCGACCTGCGCGCGGTCGCCGACCTCGGCGGCGCCACCCGGGCCTTCGGCGCCAGCCTCGGCGCGGGCGCGCTCTGCCGGCTGCTCGCCGAGAGCCCCGAACGTTTCGAGCGACTCGTCGTCTTCCTGCCCGCGGCGCTCGACCGGCCGCGCGGCGAGGTCGCCCGGGCCCGGTTGACCGCCCTGTTCGAGGCCGTGGAGAGCGGCGACGCCGCCGCCGTGGCCGACGTGGTCCAGGCCGAGCTGCCGCCCGCCGTACGCAACACCCCGGCCGGCTGGGCCTACCTGCGCCAGCGCCTCGACCAGCTCCTGCGCGACGGGCTCGCCCCGGGGCTGGCGAGCCTGCCCGAGCAGGCACCCCTGCGCGACGCCGGTTCGCTGGCCGCCGTCACCGCGCCGGCCCTGGTGATCGGCTGTGCCGGTGACGACCTGCACCCGGTCGAGGTCGCCGAGCAGCTCGCCGCCGCGCTGCCCCGGGCCACCCTGCACGTGTACGACCGGCCCGGCGTCCTCTGGACGGAACGCGCCGACCTGCGAAGCCGGATATCCGCCTTCCTGAACGAGTAACGTGCCGGGCACCGGGCCCGCCGGGAGCCGCGGCGGGCAGCGCCCCGCGCCGGGACTGGGGCGGGCCCGCCGCCCACAGGGCAGCGGTCGGGCCGGACGGAACCACACCGTCCAGCCCGACCGAGCGGGCCCCGCGACCGGCAGCGGATCAGCCCAATGGCCCGAACTCCACCGCGTCCGCGGCGACGCCGCCACTGGGCAGGCCCAGGTGCAGCAGGGCGCGGCCGGTGCCGACGTCAGCGACCAGGACATCGTCGTGGCCGTCGGCGTCGGCGCGGAGCGCCACCAGCTCGTTGCGGCCGGCCCAGTTCCCCGGGGCGAGTTCGACCCGGGCGCCGAACGGCCCGCCCGCGGTGGTGCCCGGGTAGAGCCACAGCTTCCCCGTCGCCTTCTCCACCGCCAGCAGGTCGTCGTGGGTGTTCCGGTCGATCTGGCCGCGGCTCAGCGCGCCCAGATCGTTCCAACCACCCTGGCTGACGATCGTGCTGGGGCCCCAACCGTTTCCGGCAGCGGTGCCCGGGTAGAGCCGCAGCCTGCCCGTGCTCTTCTCCACGGCCACGACGTCGTCGTACTCGTCACGGTCGAACCGGCCACCGGTCAACCGCTCCAGCCCGAGCCAGTTCGCGCCGACCTGCTTCCGGGCCCCCCAGCCGCCCTGCCCGTTGCCGGGGTAGAGCCAGAGCGTCCCGCTGCTCAGCTCGATCGCCAGCAGGTCGTCGTGGGCGTCCCGGTCGAACCGCCCCGCCACGAGGTCACGGTAACCGTTCCACCCGTTCCCGATCGGCACGCGCCTGTCGAAGAGGCCGAAAGCGGTGCCTGGATACAGCCAGAGCCGCCCGGTGCCCTTCTCCAGACCGATGAGGTCAGCGTGGTCGTCCTGGTTGAACTTGCCGGTGACCGCCTCCTGGAGCCCGTGGGGCTGGAGGTGAGGGACACGACCGAGTGGTTGCACCCGAGCGGCGAGTGCGCCGCCCGCGGTCGTGCCCGGGTAGAGCCAGACCTGGTCGCCCTCGACGGCGAGCAGGTCGTCGTACCCGTCCGGGTTGAAGCGACCCGCCGCGACAGAGGTCAGGCCCCTGCCGCCGACAGCGATCGTCAGGATCTGGCCCCAGGTCGAGCCGCCGGCGGCCGTGCCCGGGTACATCTGGATGTCACCGCTGCTCTTGTCGACGGCGACGAGGTCGTCGTAGGTGTCGCCCCGGTTGAACCGACCGGCGGTCAGTTCCCGCTTCAGCGTCCAGCCGCTGTTGCCGAGGATGACGTGTTCGCCGAAGACGAGACCGCCGGCGGCCGTGCCGGGGTACAGGAGCAGTTGGCCGCTCTGCGCGTGGATGGCGGCCACGTCGTCGTAGGCGTCGCGGTTGAACCGGCCCACGACCAGGTCGTTCAGGTCCTGCCAGCCGGACCCGGCCTGCACGCGGCTGCCGAAACCGTTCCCCTGGGCCGTGCCGGGGAACATCCAGAGCGTGTTCGTGGCGGTCTCGACGGCGAGCAGGTCGTCGAAGGTGTCGCCCTCGAACTGGCCGACGACCAGGTCACGGTAGCCGTTCCAGTCGATGCCCTGTCCGAGCTGTACCCGGTCGCCCCACTGGCGGTCGACGGCTGTGCCCGGGTACAACCAGAGCTTGCCGGTGCTCGGCTCGACGGCGACCAGGTCCTCGCGTCCGTCCCGCGTGAACTCGCCGGCGACGGCGTGCGCGAGCGCGTACGGCTGGGTCCCGACGACCTGGTGGAACCAGGCGCCCAGGTCGTCGAGGCGGGTCTGGGTCGCGCCGTCGCGCGTCTCGGTCTCGCCGAGGCAGCCCTTCTGCCAGCTGGTGTTGTTTATCGCGACCAGCTCTGCGCCGCCCGTTGTCTCGCGGAACGCCGGCCCTCCGGCGTCGCCCTTGCAGATGGTGGCAGCGGTGGTGGCGCCCGTGACCGTGACCGTGGTGGGGCCGACGCTGCCCACGGTGAACGTCCCGGTGTGCAGCCGGTCGGGCACCCACTCGGTGCTCGTCCGCCCGTAGCCGGTCACCCGCAGCGTCTCGCCGCTGCCCGGCGCGGTGCCGGTCCACAGGGCGGGGGTGATGTCGCCGACCGGCGCGGACAGCTCGGCCAGCAGCACGTTGCGGTCGGGGTGCGGGACGATCGAGGTGACCGCGAGGCGGTGCCCGGCGGTGCCGGCGAGGTTGGTCCGGCCGACCAGGGCGGTGGTGGGCCGGGCCGGTGGGCCGTCCGCCGGCGCGGTGGCGCCGTCGACGAAGCAGCTCTTCGCCGTGACCACCCAGCGGGCGTCGACCAGCGCCCCGGTGCAGCTCCGGACGTCCCCGAAGGTGATCTTCGCCGTGAAGGCATGGACGCCGTCGGGTACCGGCTCGGCGCCGGCCATCGCCGAGGCCGCGCCACCTCCGATCGTCGTGACGAGGAGGCAGGCGGCCATGAGGCCACCACCCCAGGTGGTCATACGTCTGTTATGCAATGGTTCCCCCGTATAGGTGTGGTGCCGGCTCTGCGGCGCTGACGAAGCGCAGTTTATCGATCTCGATGCGTCACGGGGCGCCGCGAACCATCCGGCGGCCGGCGGGCCCCGCCGTCCGCCGTCCCCGCGACCGCGGCTCAGCGGGTGGCCGGCTGCGGCGGCAGGTGGGCGGCGCGCACGTCGAGCAGCCAGCGTTCCACGGCCGCCTCGTCCGGGCGGTCCGGCAGCGGGGTACGGATCCGGTCGAAGTCGCGCTCCGCCTCGGCGATCAGGGCCCGTGCCTCGGCCAACGCGCCGCCGGCCACCCGCTCGCCGAAGCTGCGGAACCACTGCGGGTCGGCGAGCCGGATCTCCAGTACGCCGGTGGCGTAGAGCAGCCGGCCCTGGTGCACCAGCCGCGCCAGGTGCCGGGCGTGCTTGGCGGTGCGCCGCCGGGTGTCGGCCGAGAACGTGCCGTCGCCCCGGGACTCCAGCTTGCGGAACTGCTGGCCGGCGTAGCCGAGGTAGGCGTCACGGACGCGGGGCGCGCTGAGGAACGCCGAGCGGATGGCGACCAGCCGGTCGCCGAACTCCGTACGGGTCTCGTAGCAGTCCTCCGGCAACCAGGCCAGCTCGGTGGCGGTCGGGTTGCCGCTCAACGCCAGGCGGCACCACTTCGCCGCCTCGTGCAGGGTGATGTCGGGGTCGGTGGTCACCACCGACTCGCGGGGCGGGCGCAGCCCGTGGAAGGCGACGGTGGGCGCGGCGAAGACGCCGATCCGGTCGACGTCGGAGCCCGGCCCGGCCAGCCCGTACGCGACCGAGCCGACGATCCCGGAGAGCAGCAGGTGCATGCCGGCGAGCATGACGGACGACACGGCTTCGCGAAACCGGACTTCGGCTGTCAGGTATCGCTGACAGGCTCGCCGCATGACGAAACCGCTGACAGGAAAGATCGCGCTCGTCGCCGGGGCGACGCGGGGCGCCGGCCGGCAGATCGCGGTGCAGCTCGGCGCCGCCGGCGCCACGGTCTACGCCACGGGCCGCAGCAGCCGGGCCGGCCGCTCCGAGATGGACCGCCCGGAGACCATCGAGGAGACCGCCGAACTGGTCACGGCCGCCGGCGGCACCGGCATCGCGGTCCGGGTCGACCACCTCGTCCCCGACCAGGTCCGTGACCTGGTCGCCAGGATCGACACCGAGCAGGGCCGCCTCGACGTGCTGGTCAACGACATCTGGGGCGGCGACCCCCTGACCACCTGGGAGAAGCCGGTCTGGGAGCAGCCGCTGGAGGCCGGCTTCCGCAGCCTGCGCCTGGCGATCGACACGCACGTCGTCACCGCCCACTTCGCCCTGCCGCTGCTGATCCGCCGCCCCGGCGGACTGGTCGTCGAGGTCGGCGACGGCACGAAGGCGTACAACGACGACCACTACCGGCTGTCGGTCTTCTACGACCTGGCGAAGACGTCGGTCAACCGGCTCGCGTACGTCTGGGGGCACGAGCTGAAGCCGCACGGCGGCACCGCCGTGGCGCTGACACCGGGCTGGATCCGGTCCGAGGCGATGCTGGAGCACTTCGGGGTCACCGAGGAGAACTGGCGGGACGGCGCCGCGAAGGATCCGCACTTCCTCATCTCGGAGACCCCGGCCTTCGTCGGGCGCGCGGTCGCCGCGCTCGCCGCCGACGAGGACCGGGCCCGCTGGAACCAGGCGTCCGTCTCGGCCGGCGAGCTGTCCCAGGTGTACGGGTTCACCGACGTCGACGGCAGCCGGCCGGACGGGTTCCGCTACATCACCGAGGTGGTGGAGACGGACAAATTGGCCGACGTGACCGGCTACCGCTGAACGGGCGCCACCCGGTAGACCGCGGCGGACCGCCTGGCGGCGTCGACCATCAGCTCCCGCAGTTCCGGCGGGTCGAGGACCTCCACCTCCGGCCCCAGGGACAGCAACTGGGGGTACGCGACGTCGACGGACTCGACGGGCAGGCGGGTCACCACCCACCCCTGCCCGTCGGGCTCGCCGGCCGCGGCAAGCGCCTCGTCGTACGCGAAGGGGGCGTCGGCGACGAAGCGGAGCCGGCGCAGGCCGACGGGGCTCAGCCGCATCCTGACCTCGGCCCGGAGCATGCTGCGCAGGAACTCCTCGGCCTGCTCCCGCCAGTATCCGGCCAGGTCGAAGCCGGCGTCCCGGTCGAAGGTCGCGGTCTGGACCCCGACGTGGGTGACCCGGTCCACCCGGTACGTGCGGTACGCGCCGCCGACCCGGCCGACCAGGTACCAGACCCCGCTCTTGAGGACCAGCCCGTACGGGTGCGCCTCCCGTTCGACCTCGCGGTCGCCGCGCCGGTAGCGCAGCTCGACGATCCGGTCCCGCCACACCGCACCGGCCAGCTCGGTCAGCCACGGCGGTGGCCCGGACTCCCGGAACCAGCCCGGCACGTCCAGGTGGAAGCGCTGCCCGGTGCGCACCGGCGCGTCGCGCAGGCTCGGTGGGAGCGCGGCGAGCACCTTCAGCTCGGCCGAGGCCACCGCGTCGGCGAGCCCCATGTCGCCCGCCGGTCCCGGCAGCCCGGCCAGGAAGAGTGCCTCCGCCTCGTCCCGGGTCAGCCCGGTCAGTCGGGTCCGGTAGCCGCCGAGCAGCCGGTAGCCGCCGGCGCGGCCCCGGTCGGCGTAGACCGGCACCCCGGCGGCGGAGAGCGCCAGCACGTCCCGGTAGACGGTCCGCTCGGAGACCTCCAGCTCCCCCGCCAGCTCCGCCGCGGTCATCGTCTCCCGCGCCTGGAGCAGCAGGACCAACGAGATCAACCGGGCCGCCCGCACCCGTCCATCCTGCCCGGTCGCCCGGTCGCCCGCGCCCACTAGGCTCTGCGGTCGTGAACGCACCCCGCACCGCCGCGCCCGTGGCCGGCGCCGCCAGCCGGTTCTTCGCCGGCGTGGGCCTGCTCCTGCGCGGCCTCGGTCTCTACGTCCGGAGCCCCGGGCTGATGCTGCTCGGCGTCATCCCGGCGTTGATCTCGGGCGCGATCTTCGTGGCCGCGTTCGCCACCCTGGCGTACTTCGTCGAGGACCTGGCCGCGCTGGTCACGCCGTTCGCCGACGACTGGTCGACCACCGGGCGCAGCCTCGTCCGGGTGATCGCCGGGCTGGCCTTCCTCGGCCTCGGCGGCCTGCTCGCGGTGGTCACCTTCACCGCCGTCACCCTGGTCATCGGCGACCCGTTCTACGAGAAGATCTCCGAACGGGTCGAGGAGCGCCTCGGCGGCACGCCGAACGCCGTCGACGTGCCGTTCTGGCCGTCGCTGCGGCGCAGCATCGCCGACTCGGTGCGGCTGGTGGGCCTGTCGATCCTCTTCGGCATCCCGCTCTTCGCCGCCGGCTTCATCCCGGTGGTCGGCCAGACCGTGGTGCCGGTGATCGGGGCGGCGGTCGGCGGCTGGCTGCTCGCCATGGAGCTGGCCGGGGCCCCCTTCTACCGGCGCGGGATGCGGCTGCCGGAGCGGCGGGCGCACCTCAAGGCGGACCGGCCGACCACGCTCGGCTTCGGCGTGGCGGTCTTCGTCTGCTTCCTGATCCCCCTCGGCGCGGTGCTCGTCATGCCGGCAGCCGTCGCCGGGGCGGCCCTGCTGGCCCGCCGCTCGCTCGGCCAGTCCGTCACGGAGGGCTGACGTGGAGATCACCCTGGTCGGGGGCGACATCACGACGCAGCGGGTGGACGTGATCGTCAACGCCGCCAACTCGTCGCTGCTCGGCGGCGGGGGAGTGGACGGCGCCATCCACCGGCGGGGCGGGCCGGCCATCCTCGACGAGTGCCGGGCGCTGCGCGCCTCCCGGTACGGCCGCGGCCTGCCGACCGGCCAGGCGGTGGCCACCACCGCGGGCGACCTGCCGGCGCGCTGGGTGGTGCACACGGTCGGGCCGGTCTGGTCGGCCGACGAGGACCGCTCGGCGCTGCTGCGCGACTGCTACACGAACAGCCTGCGGATCGCCGACGAGCTGGGCGCGACGAGCGTGGCGTTTCCGCTGATCTCGGCCGGCGTCTACGGCTGGCCGGTCGAGGACGCCGTACGGCAGGCCCTGTCGGTGCTCAGCCCGGCCACCCCGGCGCACGTCGCCGAGGCCCGGCTGGTGCTCTTCGGCGCCGAGACCCTGGCGGTCGCCCAGCGGGTGCGGGCCGCCGGCTGACCCGGGCCGTCAGGCGAGTTCGCGCAGGCAGGACCAGCTCGAACCGACCGGGCGGTAGCCGAGCCCGACGTTGATCGCCAGCATCGGCGCGTTCGCCTCGTCGTTCGAGGTGTAGGCGACGCGTACCCCGCCGGCTGCCGCGCGGTGCAGCGCCGCCGTCTTGACCAGGCGGGCCAGCCCGCGCCCCCGGTGCGTCGGCAGCGTGCCGGTGTAGTCCGACCACATCCGGTCGCCGTCGCGCTTGACGAGGCTGAACGACACGATCTCGTCGCCGACCTCGGCCACGGTGCTGGCCGCGCGGTCCAGGCCCGGGTTGTCCCAGACCTCGGAGTACCAGTTCTCGTAGCTGATCGAGTCGGCGGGCACGTCCTCCGGCTCGTCGGCCGCCGCCGCCACCTCGGCCCGGTGGACCCGGCGCGGGTCGAGGTCGGTCAGCGGGAGCAGCCGTACGCCCGGCGGCGGCTCCGGCATCAGCGGGGCCGGTCGCAGGTCCAGCGCCGAGTAACGCAGCTCCCGGCTCGGCGTGAACCCGTGCCGGCGGGCGAACGGCAGCGACTCGGGCAGCGCCCAGGTACGCACCCGGCGCGCCCCGATGGCCCGGAGGTGCTCCAGCGCGGCGGTCAGCAGCGCGGTGCCGGCGCCCCGGCCCCGGTGCTCCGGGTGCACCTGCAGGGTGGACACCTCGCCGACGTCGGGCTCGGAGGTCCGGTCGTTGCGGTACGCCGACACCCAGCCGACCACGGTGTCGTCCACCTCGACCACGTACGCGGTCCACTGCTCGCCGGGCGGGGGCTGGGCGATCATCTGCCGGGTCGACTCGACGCCGCGCACCAGGTAGGGGTACACGAGCGCGCGCAGCGCCACCACGGCGGGCGCGTCGTCGGGGCGGGCGGTGCGGATCCGCATCTCAGCCCTCCCCGCGTACGGCGGCGACGGCCTCGACCTCGACGAGCTGGTCGGCGTAGCCGAGCACGGCCACCCCGAGCAGGGTGCTGGGCGGCTCGTGGTCGCCGAACGCGTCCCGGACCACCTCCCACACGGCCACCAGGTCCTCCTGGCGCGACGACGCCACGTACACCGTGGTCTTGACGACGTCGGTGAGCCGGGCCCCGGCCGCCGCGAGGGCGGTCTCCAGATTGGCCATCACCTGCCGGGCCTGGCCGACGGGGTCGCCCGGTGCCACGGTCCGGCCCTCGGCGTCGAGCGGGCAGGCGCCGGCGGTGTGCACGAGCCGGGCCGGCGGCTCGACCGTGGCCGCGTACGCGTACTCGGCGACGTCGGAGAGGGCGGGTACGCGGATCAGGTTCACGGTCACGCGCGCGACGCTACCGGCGCCCGCACCACGCCTCCACGGATTAACTCCGGCACTCGTCGGGCGGCGGGTCAGGCCGACTCGCGGACGATCAGTTCGGTGGGGAGCACCAGGGGTTCGATCGTCTCGCCGGCGGCCAGCCGCAGCAGCAGCCGGGTCATCTGCCGGCCCAGCTGCACGATGGGCTGCCGGACGGTGGTCAGCGGCGGCTCGGTGTACGCCGCCGTCTCGATGTCGTCGAAGCCGATCACCGCCACGTCGTCCGGCACCCGCCGCCCCGCCTCGCGCAGCGCCCGCAGGGCGGCGTGCGCCATCAGGTCGGAGGCGGCGAAGACGGCGTCCAGGTCGGGGTGCTCGGCGAGGAGCTGCCGCATCGCCGTCGCCCCGGACTCGCGGGTGAAGTCGCCGGTCGCCACCAGCTCCGGCAGGCCGGCCTCGGCGACCGTGTTCCGGTAGCCGGCGAGGCGCTCGATGCCGGCCACCATGTCCTGCGGGCCGGCGATGGTGGCGATGCGGCGGCGTCCGCTGTCGAGCAGGTGCCGCACCGCCGTGGCCACCCCGCCGACGTGGTCGACGTCGACGTAGGGCACGTCGGCGCCGTCGAGCGGGCGACCGCTGCACACGACCGGGATGCCCAGCCGGGCGAGCCGGCCGGGCAGCGGGTCCTCGCCGTGCAGCGAGGCGAAGAGCACCCCGTCGACGTGTCGCCCGGTCGTGTAGCGCTCGACCCGGTCGTGCCCGGCGGGCGAGCCGGCCAGCATCAGCACGAGCTGCTTGTCGGCCGCCTCCAGCTCCTGCGCCGCGCCGCGGATGATCCCGGGGAAGACCTGGTCGTCGGAGAAGACCCGGGTGGCGGCCTCCGGCAGCACCAGGGCGATCGAGTCGGTCCGCTGGGTGACCAGGCTGCGGGCGGCCAGGTTCGGCACGTACCCCAGCTCGGCCACCGCCTGGCGGACCGCGTCCCGGATGGGCTCGGCGACCGTCGTGGAGCCGTTCACCACCCGCGACACGGTTGCCCGCGAGACGCCCGCCCGCCGGGCCACCGCCTCCAGTGTCGGCCGCTGCGCCGTCGTCATCCCCGTAACCACCGCCTCGTCACAGCCCGTTCCGGGAGATCACCTCCTGGTACCACCGGGCGCTGGACTTCGGTGTGCGTCGCTGCGTCAGGTAGTCGACGTGGATGATCCCGAACCGTCGACGGTAGCCCTCGGCCCACTCGAAGTTGTCCAGTAACGACCATACGAGATAGCCCCGGAGGTCCACTCCCCGGGAGATCGCCTCGTGCACGGCGCGCAGGTGCCCGTCGAGGTAGGCGATGCGGTCCGCGTCCATCACCTGCCCGGCGCCGTCGGCGTCGGCCTTGTCGGGGAACGCCGCGCCGTTCTCGGTGACCATCAGCGGCACGCCGGGGTAGTCCGTGGCGATGCGTTCCAGCAGCCGGGTCAGCCCGGCCGGTTCGATCATCCAGCCCATGTCGGTCAGCGGCCCGGTCGGCGGGAGGAACTCCACCGCGCCGGCGGTGCCCGGGTAGGCGCCGCCGCCCGCGCCGTCCGTCCGGCCGGCGACGTAGGTGGGGGCGTAGTAGTTGACGCCGAGCAGGTCGATCGGGGCGGCGATCAGCTTCTCGTCGCCGTCGCGGATGAACGTCGGCTCGACGATGCGGGCCACGTGCTCCAGCACGTCGTCGGGGTAGGCCGCGCGCAGCAGCGGGTCGAGGAAGATCCGGTTGTGCAGGCCGTCGACCAGGCGGACCGCCGCCGCGTCCGCGGCGCTGTCCGCGTCCGCCGCGCGTACGTCGGCCGGGTTGACCGTGATCCCGACGGTCTGCGCGCCGGCCGCGCGCAGCGCCCGGGCCGCCAGGCCGTGCCCGAGCAGCAGATGGTGTACGGCGGTGAAGGCCGCGCCCGCGTCCTGCTCGCCGGGGGCGTGCACCCCGTTGCCGTAGCCGAGGTAGGCCGAGCACCACGGCTCGTTGAGGGTCGTCCAGGTGCGGATCCGGTCTCCGAGGCGGGTGTGCACCGCCGTGGCGTACGTGGCGAAGTGCTCGGCGGTCTCGCGGTTGGTCCAGCCGCCCCGGTCCTGGAGGGCCTGCGGCAGGTCCCAGTGGTAGAGGGTGACGATCGGGTCGATGCCCCGGGCCAGCAGCGTGTCGGTCAGCCGGTCGTAGAAGTCCAGGCCGCGCGGGTTGACCGGGCCGGTGCCGTCCGGCTGGATCCGGGGCCAGGCCACCGAGAAGCGGTACGCCTTCAGCCCCAGCTCCGCCATCAGCGCCACGTCGTCGGCGTACCGGTGGTAGTGGTCGCAGGCCACGTCGCCGGTGTGGCCGTGGTGGACCTTGCCCGGCGTACGGCTGAAGGTGTCCCAGATCGACGGGCCGCGACCGTCGTCGGTGGCCGCCCCCTCGATCTGGTACGCGGCGGTGGCCGCCCCCCAGACGAAGTTGTCGGGGAATCGCAGAGTGCTCACGCCTTGACCGCACCTTCCATGATGCCGCCGATGATCTGGCGGCCGAACAGGACGAAGACCAGCAACAGCGGGAGGGTGGCGATGGCCGTTCCCGTGAACACCTGGGACATGTCCGTGTAGTACCCATCGGACAGCGTGCGCAGGGCGAGCTGCACGGTGGGGTTCTCCGGGTCGTTGAGGACAGCGTACGGCCACAGGAAGTCGTTCCAGGTGGTCATGAACGTGAGCAGCCCCAGCACGGCGGCGGCCGGGCGCAGTGCCGGCAGCACGACGTTCCAGTAGATCCGCGCCGTGTTGCAGCCGTCCACCCGGGCCGCCTCGATCAGCTCGTTGCTGACCGCCTGGCCCGCGTACTGCCGCATCATGAACACCCCGAAGCCGGTGACCAGGGCCGGTACGATCACCGCCGGCAGCCGGTCGTTCCAGTTCAGCTTCGTCATCAGCAGGTAGAGCGGGATGACGCCGAGCTGGGTGGGCACCATCATCGTCGCGATGATCACCATGAGCAGCGCGTTGCGTCCCCGGAACCGCAGCTTGGCGAAGGCGAACCCGGCCAGCGTGGAGAAGAAGACCACCGAGACGGTGACCGTGATCGCCACGATCGCCGAGTTGATGAGACCGGCGACGAAGTACGCGTCGGTGTTGTTCAGCAGCCGGGACACGTTCGCGCCGAAGTTGCCGCCGGGGGTGACCGGTGGTGGCAGTTGGCCCATCGCGTCGTTGGAGCGGCTCGCCACCACGAACATCCAGTAGATCGGGAAGATCGACAGGACCCCGGCGGCGATCAGCGCGGCGTAGGTGAGCCGGCTGGCGGCCCAGAGGCGGGTCATCGCGCTCCCTCCTTCGACTTCGCGTCCTCCTTCGGGGGCTTTGCGCCGCCGAGCCGGCGCAGGAGCAGCACGTTGATCGCCGCGACGACCGCGATCAGGGCGAAGAGCAGCCACGCCACCGCCGAGCCGTAGCCGAAGTTGTAGTGGGGCGCGAAGGCGTTCTCGAACATGTACATGGTCACGGTCTGCGACTCCCGTAGCGTTCCGCCCCGGATCGGGTTGGTTCCGGAGTGGAACAGCCGGGGCTCGGTGAAGAGCTGGAGCCCGCCGATGGTGGAGATGATGACGGTGAAGATGATCGTCGGCTTGAGCAGCGGCACGGTGATCGACCAGAACTGGCGGGCCCGGCCGGCCCCGTCGATGGCGGCCGACTCGTAGAGGTCGCGCGGGATGGCCTGCATCGCGGCCAGGAAGATCAGCGCGTTGTAGCCGGTCCACCGCCAGTCGACCATCGTGGAGATGGCCACCCAGGACGCGAACCGGTTCGACTTCCACTCGATCGCGTCGATCCCGACCAGGTCGAGCAGCCAGTTGACCATGCCGAACTCGCGGCCGAAGAGCACCCCGAAGACGATCGCGACCGCCGCCGTCGACGTGATGTTCGGGATCAGCACCGCCATCCGGAACGTCGTCCGGGCCCGCAGTTGCCGGTTGAGCAGGTTGGCCAGCCAGAGCGCGGCCAGCAGCTGCGGGACGGTGGAGATGACGAAGATGCCGAGGGTGTTGACGACGGAGTGCCAGAAGTCGGGGTCCTCCAGCAGCCGGCTGTAGTTCTCCAGCCCGACGAACGGGTGGTTGCTGCCGAGCAGGTCCCAGTCGTGCAGGGAGACCCAGAAGGTGTAGATCAGCGGGTACGCCCCGAACACCCCGAAGAGCACGAAGAACGGGGCGATGAACAGGTAGGGCGAGTACTTCGTGTCGAGGCGGCTGAACCGCATCGCCGGTGTGCGTCGACCGGTGCGGGGCGCCGGTGCGACCGGCGGGCGCGGGTCGAGCTGGACGGTCATGCCCGGACCACTCCTTTCCCGGGTGCGGGCGGGACCGGCGCCCCCGGCGCCCGCCCGCCCGCACTCCGGCTCGGGCTACTTGGCGGCGGCCTTCTTCGCGTTGTTGACCGCGTCCGTCCAGCCCTGGTCGGGCTTGCGCTGACCCAGTTCCACCGTCCGGACGGCGTTCTCGACCTCGGTGCGGACGGCCTGGTTCTTCGGCCCCATGTAGACGGGCTTCAGCGTCTTGGCGCCCTCGCCGAAGATCTGCCCGACGGGGGCGTCGGAGAAGTACGCGTTCTTGGCGTCGACGATCGCGGGGTCGGCCAGCGCCTGCGGCGAGGAGGGCAGCGGGCCCTTGGCCTTGAACGCCCCGATCTGGCCCTTGGCGCTGGTCAGGAACTTCGCCAGCTCGATCGCCTCGGCGCGGTGCTTGCTCTGGGTCGGCACGGCGAGCCACGACCCGCCCCAGTTGCCGCCGTTGCCGGGCACCCGGGCGATGTCCCACTTGCCCTTGGCCTCGGCGCCGGCGTTGCCCTCGATGACGCCCGTCATCCAGGCCGGGCAGGCGATGGTGGCGAACTTGGCCTGCTTGAACGCCGACACCCACTCCTCGGACCAGGAGCCGTACTTGCCGGAGAGGCCGGAGTCGATGATGTCCATGGTGGTGTCCCAGGCCTGCCGGACCGCCGGGTTGCTGTCCACCACCAGGTTTCCGCTGGTGTCGTAGTAGTGGTAGCCCTGCGCGTTGCCGGCCGTCTGGAGCACGATCGTGTTGAAGATGTTGGTCGCGGCGTCCAGGAACGAGGCGCCGGTGTTCTTCGCCTTGAACTGCTCACCGACCTTGACGTAGTCCTGCCAGGTCGGCCAGAGCTTCGACACGGCCTCGCGGTCGGTGGGCAGGCCGGCCTTGGCGAACAGGTCCGTGCGGTAGCACATGGCCATGCCGCCGACGTCGGTGCCCAGGCCGATCAGCTTGCCGTCCTGGGTCATCCCGCCCTTCCACTTCCACTCCAGGAAGTTGCCCTGGAGTTCGGCCCCGCCGTGGTCGAGCAGGTTGACGAAGTTGTCGGGGTTGGCCTTGTACTCGACCATCAACCCCTCTTCGATGGCGACGACGTCGCCCGCGCCCTTGCCGGCGGCGAGCCACTGGGTCAGCTTCGGCGAGTAGTCGTCGAGGTTGGTGCCGGTGCCACGCTCGACGATCTTCACGTTCGGGTGGCTGGCCATGTACTCCTTGTAGAGCTCTTCATAGCCGAACTGGCTGAACACGTCCACGGTCAACGTGATCTTGCCGTCCTTGGCGGGTTCGTCGCCGGCGCAGCCGGCGGTGGCGAACAGCGCGGTGGCGGCGACGAGGGCCACCGCCGCCAGGCGGCGGCGCGGAAAGACACCCATATCGGTCGGACCCCTCTCAGGTCGTCTGAGGTGGTGAGGCAGGTGGTGGAGCAGAGCTGAGAGAGCGCTCTCACGACAGGGTGGTGGTTGGTCCGGTCCGGTGTCAAGAGAGCGCTCTCCGCTGGTTGCCGATCGAGACCGGACGCAAAGAGAGTGGCCGCCTGTGCCGGGCGGCCACTCTCGTCGTACGTGCGGTGGGACTGCGCGGAGCCCTCGGGGCCCGGCTCCGCGCGGCGGTGGATCAGCCGACGCGGAGGCCCTCCAACAGGGCGCGGTCGCCGGCCACGTCCAGCGTGTCGAGGCCGACCCGGCCCCAGAGCGCCAGCAGCAGGTCGCTCGCGGTGCCGCTGACCTGCGCCCGCGCGTGGTGGTCGTCGTGGTCGAAGATGGTGGCCGTGTCGAGCAGCGCCACGCCCTCGCCGCGCAGCCGCAGGAACCACTCCTGACCGGCGTCGACCGCGGAGATCTGCACCACCCCGCGCCACTGGCCGGCCGTGCGGCGCCGACCGGCCGGCAGCCACGTGTCCAGGATCTCGCTCACCCCGTCGGCGGCGAGCTTCGCCTCGACCGGCTCGCCCGCTGCGATGGCGAGCTGGGCGTCCCACCGGTGCACCGCGGTCTCGTGCGCCATCCGGCGCGGCCAGAAGCCCGCCTTCTTCGGCTGCGGCGCCCAGTTCCACGCCGGGGCCTCCGGGTCGAGGCCGTCGAAGAGGGTCATCAGCCGGTCGTACGCCTGCTGCCAGAGCTGGAGCGGGGTGATGCCCGGCTCCAGCTCGACCGGCTCGGACCTGCCGGGCGACGGGGTGGCCGCGCCGGTGCCCACGAACGAGTGCACCCAGCGGTAGAGGGAGGTGAGGTGCAGGGTCAGGTCGGCGACCGTCCAGCCGGGACAGGACAGCACCGGTGTCTCCGGCGGGGCTTCCGCCGCGGCGGCGGCGAACGCCGGGCCCTCCGCCCGGAGCGCTCCCAACCAGAAGTCCTTCGTTGCGTGCAGTCTGCTCATCGCCATCCTCCCGGGGGTGACCGGGCCACCAGTGGGCGCCGCGGCTACCCCTCAGCCTAGGGTGAAAGGCGTGTCAGACGTCTACGCCCAGCCGACAACCGGAACCGAACCCGCCACGACGTGCGACCTGGCGCGATACACCACCTTACGCCTGGGCGGCCCCGCCGGCCGTGTCGTCGCCGGCACCGACGCCGACGCGATCGTGCGGGCCGTGCGGGAGGCCGCCGGACGCGACGAGCAGGTCCTGCTCCTCGCCGGGGGCAGCAACGTCGTGATCGGGGACGCCGGCTTCCCCGGCACCGTCGTCCTGGTGCGCTCCCGGGGCGTGCGGGTGGTCGCCGAGGACGCCGACACCGTCACCGTACGCGTCGAGGCCGGCGAGCCCTGGGACGAGCTGGTCGCCACCACCGTCGCCAACGGCTGGTCCGGCCTGGAGTGCCTCTCCGGCATCCCCGGCTCGACCGGCGCCACCCCCATCCAGAACGTCGGCGCGTACGGCCAGGAGGTCGCCGAGACCATCACCGGCGTCGGAGTCCACGACCGGGTCGAGGGGACCATCGGGCGGATCGATGCCGCCGACTGCGGGTTCGCGTACCGGTCCAGCATCTTCAAGTACAGCGACCGCTGGGTGGTGCTCTCCGTCGACTTCCGGCTCGCCCGCTCGCCGCTGTCCGGCCCCGTGCGCTACGCGGAACTGGCCCGGGCACTCGGCGTGCAGGTGGGGGACCGGGTGCCGCTGGCCGACGCCCGGGCCACGGTCCTGCGGCTGCGCGCCGGCAAGGGCATGGTGCTCGACGCGGCCGACCCGGACACCCGCTCCGTCGGCTCGTTCTTCACCAACCCCGTGCTCGACGTCGCCGCGTACGAGCTGCTGCGGGAGCGCGCCGCCGACATCGGCGAGCCGCCGTCCTGGCCCTGCCCCGGGGACATGGTCAAGGTCAGCGCCGCCTGGCTGATCGACCGGGCCGGCTTCGGCAAGGGCCACCCGGGACCCGAGGGCGTCGCCATCTCCAGCAAGCACACCCTCGCCCTGACCAACCGCAGCGGCACCGCCAGCACCGCGTCCCTGGTCGAGCTGGCCCGGGAGATCCGCGACGGCGTCCACGACCACTTCGGCGTGACCCTGCACCCCGAACCGATCCTCATCAACTGCACCATCTGACCCGCCCCAGGCAGCCGTCAGGTGGGGGCGATCTCGGGCCAGGGGAGGGTGAGTTCGCCGTGGCGCCAGCGGCGGGGGCCGTCCAGGACCGGCCAGCCCGCCGCACGGACCGCGGAGACCGCGCGTAGCCAGCGTTGGCGCGGGCCGTACGGGGCGTAGCCGGCGGCGGCGTGCCAGGCGTCGTCGAGCGCCCGGATCAGGTCGTGGATCCGCTCGCCGGGGACGTTGCGGTGGATCAGCGCCTTGGGCAGCCGCTCGGCCAGCTCCGCCGGGGTGTCCAGGGTGGTGAGCTTCGCGGCGAGGGTGAGCGTACGGGGGCCGTCGGCGTCGATCAGCAGCCAGCCGCCGAGGCGCCCCAACTCGTCGCAGGTGCCCTCGACCAGCAGCCCGCCCGGGGCCAGCCCGGCGGTCATGGTGCGCCAGGCGTCGGCGACCTCGCGTTCGTCGTACTGGCGCAGGACGTTGAACGCGCGGACCAGGGCGGGCCGCAGCCCGGCCAGCTCGAAGCCGCCCCGGGCGAAGGTGAGGTGGGGCGGGTCGGCGGACGGCTCGGCGGCGGCGACGCGTACCGGATCGATCTCCAGCCCGACGACCCGCACGTCGGGACGGACCGCGGTGGCGAGCCGGGCGCGCAGTTCGACGGCGGTCACCGGGCTGGCGCCGTAGCCGAGGTCCACCACCAGCGGGTCGGCCGCCTCGCGCAGCGCCTCCCCGCAGGTCTCGACGATCCAGTTGTCCACCCGGCGGAGCCGGTTCGGGTTCGTCGTCCCCCGGGTCACCACGCCGAGCGGCCGGTGCCGCGCCGTGCCCGCCATCGTCCGCGACCGTCCGGGCCGGCTCAGCCGACCCGGTGCACCTTGTGCTGGGCGGCCTGGGCCAGCGGCCGTACGACGAGGCGGTCCACGTTGACGTGCTGCGGGCGCGTCGCGCACCAGGCGACGCAGTCGGCGACGTCCTCGGCGACCAGCGGCTCGGCGACCCCGGCGTAGACCGCCGCCGCCCGCTCGGCGTCCCCCGCGAAGCGGACCAGACCGAACTCGTCGGTCCGGACCATGCCCGGGTCGATCTCGATCACGCGCACCGGTCGGCCGCAGAGTTCCAGCCGCAGCGTGCCGGCGATCGCCGTCTGCGCGTGCTTCGCGGCGGCGTAGCCGCCCCCGCCCTCGTACACGGTGAAGCCGGCGGTCGAGGAGACGACCACGATGGTGCCGGCTCCGGACGACTCCAACGCGGGCAGCAGCGCCTGGGTGACGCGCAGCGTGCCGAGCACGTTGACGTCGTACATCCACTGCCAGTCGCCGACCGACCCGGACTCGACCGGGTCCAGGCCGCGCGCGCCGCCGGCGTTGTTGACCAGGAGGGTGACCGGGCCCAGGGCCGCCGCCGCCCCGGCCAGGCCGGCCACCGACTCGTCGGAGGTGACGTCGCAGGCCACGGCGGTGGCCGCGCCCTCCGCGGCCTCGATCTCGGCCACCAGGGCGGCCAACCGGTCGGTACGCCGCGCGGCGGCGAGGACGTGGAACCCCTCGGCGGCGAGCCGGCGGGCGGTGGCCGCCCCGATTCCGCTGGAAGCTCCGGTGACGACGGCGACAGAGGTCATCCGGCCATTCTCCCCCGCGTCACCGGGGCGGGTGCCGGCGGCGTGGTGATGAGGTCCGTCACGCCCGGGCGCCGCCCTGGCGCATTACAGGTCCCCGATGGGGAAGATGACATCGGCCGGGGACGTTGTCCGTAGGGCGCCGGGCGTGCGGACGGCATAAACCGTGACAAAGGGAGCGGACGTGGCGGAGTTGCACACCGGTGTGGGTCGTCAGCGCGGTGCGCGCCCGTGGCCCCGCCCCCGGCGGATCGCGACGCTCTCGGTGCACACCTCACCCCTGCACCAGCCGGGCACCGGCGACGCCGGTGGCATGAACGTCTACATCCTGGAGGTCGCCCGGCGGCTGGCCGAGGCGGACGTCGAGGTGGAGATCTTCACCCGGGCCACCTCCGGCGACCTGCCCCCGGTGGTCGAGACGGCACCCGGCGTGCACGTCCGGCACGTCACCTCCGGCCCCCTCGAAGGGCTCACCAAGGAGGAGCTGCCTGGGCAGCTCTGCGCCTTCACCGCCGGCGTGCTCCGCGCCGAGGCGTCCCGGCCCCCTGGCCACTACGACCTGATCCACTCCCACTACTGGCTCTCCGGGCAGGTCGGCTGGCTGGCCAAGGAGCGCTGGGGGGTGCCGCTGGTGCACACCGCGCACACGCTGGCGAAGGTCAAGAACGCCCAGCTCGCCGCCGGGGACCGGCCCGAACCGAAGGCCCGCGTCATCGGCGAGGAACAGGTGGTCACCGAGGCCGACCGGCTGGTCGCGAACACGACGGTCGAGGCCCGGGACCTCATCGACCGGTACGACGCCGATCCGGCCCGCGTCGCCGTGGTCGAGCCCGGCGTGGACCTGGACCGGTTCCGCCCGGCCCCGGGGAACCGCGACCGCGTCGCCGTCGAGGCCCGCCGCCGGCTCGGGCTGCCCGCCACCGGGTACGTGGTGGCCTTCGTCGGCCGCATCCAGCCGCTGAAGGCCCCGGACGTGCTCATCCGCGCGGTGGCCGCGCTGCGCGAGCGCGACCCGGTCCTCGCCGACCAGGTGACCGTGGTGATCTGCGGGGGCCCCAGCGGCAGCGGGCTGGACCGGCCGACCGCCCTGATGGAGCTCGCCGGCACGCTCGGCGTCGCCGACCGGGTGTGTTTCCTGCCCCCGCAGACCGGTGACGACCTGCCCGCCCTGTACCGGGCCGCCGACCTGGTCGCGGTGCCGTCGTACAACGAGTCCTTCGGCCTGGTCGCGCTGGAGGCGCAGGCCTGCGGTACGCCGGTGGTGGCCGCCGCCGTCGGCGGCCTGGTGACCGCCGTGCGGGACCAGGTCAGCGGCGTGCTGATCGACGGCCACGACCCGGTCGACTGGGCCCGTACGCTCGGCCGCCTGCTGCCGGACCGGGCCCACCGCGCCGAGCTGGCCCGGGGCGCCGCGCGGCACGCCCGCAACTTCTCCTGGCACCGCACCGCCTCAGGGCTGCTCACCGTCTACGGCGAGGCGATCGCCGCGCACCGGGCCCGGCTCGCCTCCGAACTGGCCTGCGGCCCGGCGATGTCCTGCTCCTGGTGACCGGTCGCGCGCCGGCCTGCCAGCCTGCGGTCGCGCGCGCCGACACCCGTCGCCTGGTGCCCGCCGCTGTCGTGCCGGCTGTCGTCGTCCGGTGCCGGGGCGGTGCCGGCCGTAGAGTGGATCTGATGAGCGGGAAGAGTGATCTTGCGGCCCTGATCGAGTCGGTCTGCGACGAGCGGGAGCTGGCCTGGGAGTCGACCGGCCCAGGCTCGTACGCGGTCACGCTGCCGGGCACCCACAAGCTGAAGACGGTCTGCAACCTCATCCTCGGCGAGCACGCGCTGCGGATCGAGGCGTTCGTGATGCGCCAGCCGGACGAGCGGCGCGAGGAACTGTGGGCCTGGCTGTTGCAGCGCAACGCCCGCATGTACGGCGTCTCGTTCTCCGTCGACGCGGTCGGCGACGTCTACCTGACCGGTCGCGTCAATCCGGCCGGGATCGACGCCGACGAGCTGGACCGGCTCCTGGGCGCGGTGCTGACGTACGCCGACGAGTCCTTCGACACGATGCTGGAGATCGGCTTCGGCAGCTCGATCCGGCGTGAGTGGGAGTGGCGGGTCAAGCGGGGCGAGTCCACCGCCAACCTCGCGGCGTTCGCCCACCTCTTCGAGCCGTCCCCGGGCGTGGGCGGGCAGCCGGGCTCGGCCGGGCAGCCGGGCGCAGCCGGGTAGTCGGGCGCCGCCGGGCAGTCGGGCGCCGCCGGGCAGTCATGCCGCCAGGCAGTCGCCCGTGGCCGGCCGACGGGCGCCGTCGGCAGACGGATGCTGTCGGGCAGCCTGGTGCCGTCGGGCAGTCGGATGCCGTCGGACAGCCTGGGTACCGCCGGGCCGTCCGGTGCCGCCGGGCCGACCGGGTGCCGGGCCGACCGGGGTGCCGGGCCGAACGGGGGTGCCGGGCCGAACGGGGCTGTCGGGCCGAACGGGGCTGTCGGGCCGACCTGGGTGTCGCCGGCGACCGCCTCGGGTCGTGCTCGCCGGGATGGTCCTGGCCGCGCTCGTCGACCGGCCTGGACCACGGGTGCCCCGGTCGGAGGTTCGGACCGGTCCTGACGGGTATGCCGCACCGCGCGGTGCGGCACTGGGACCCGCCGCGCGCCGAGGACCAATGGTCGAGGAGCGTGAGCGTCCCATGGCTCAGCGGAACAGCTCAGGTCGCGGCGGGACTGCGACCAGGACGAAACGGCAGCCGGGCAACCAGACCCCGAACACCCCGGAGATCTCCGAATCCGAGATCTCCGGGATGAAGGTGGACGAGATCCGGGGGCAGCTGCGCAAGCGCGGGGTCTCCGGCATCTCCGCCCTGCGCAAGCCGGAACTGGTGAAGACGCTGGCGAAGACCCTGCGGGCGGAGCGTCCCTCGGGCGGTGCCGCGCGTCGCAGCACCGGGCCCGCCGGTCGGGCGACGGGGACCCGGGCGTCCGCCGGACGGGCCGCCGCCACGAAGAAGGCGGCGTCGGGCCGGGCGGCGAACAAGGCCGCCCCGGGCCGGGCACAGGCGGCGAACAAGGCTGCTCCGGCCAAGAAGGCGGCGGCGAAGAAGGCAGCGGCGAAGAAGGCGGCGGCGAAGAAGACGGCGGCGAAGAAGGCGGCCCCGGCGGCGAAGAAGGCGCCCGCGGCGAAGAAGACGGCGGCTGCGAAGAAGACGGCGGCTGCGAAGACGGCCCCGGCGGCGAAGAGGACGACTGCGGCGAAGAGGGCTCCGGCTGGGAAGAAGGCACCGGCGGCGAGGAAGACGGCTCCGCCGGCGAAGGCGGCGGCGAAGCGGGCTCCGGCCAGGAAGGCCGCCGCGAAGGCGGCCCCGGCGAAGAAGACCACGTCGGCGGCCCGGAAGTCCACGGCGGCCCGCGCGTCCGCATCGGCGCGGGCGGGCACGACGCGCGGCGGTACGGCGACCGGTGTCCGGACCGGGCGGAGCACCTCGCGGTCGGTGCGCTCCTCGCAGCTCATCTCGTCCACCGCCGACCGGCCGGAGCGCCCCGGCCGAAGCCTGGTGACCACCAACCACGACGTGATCCGCAACTGGGCGCGGGAGCGCGGCGCCGCACCGGCGACGATCGCGGGCACCGAGCGGGAGGGGCGGGTCGGCGTACTCACCTTCAACATGCCCGGTTACCGCGAGAGCAGCCGGGTACGTGAGATCACCTGGGACGAGTGGTTCCGGACCTTCGACGAGCGGAAGCTGAACCTGATCTACCAGGAGCAGCTCCGTGACGGCCGGCCGAGCAACTTCTTCCGTACGGAATCGCCCGACCGTGAGGACGCCTGACGTGTTTGGGGGAATGGTCGACGGGTAACCGCTGTTGGTCACCACCGAGGCCCGAAGTGACGGTACTCCCGGTGGGACACCGGAGCTGTGACCGGCGAGACAGCCCATCCAGGTTGTCTTCGTAATCCCGGGCGAACTAACTTTATTGCACCGCGCCACGCTTGGAACCGTTCGGGGGAGCGGTGGATCGATCAGATCCGTGCACCAGGTGAGGCGCAGGGGACGGGTGGAACAACACCGTTGGGGGACGGTGGCCACCTGTTTGGACCGGCGGCGCGAGCGGGCGACGCCTACGGGGGTGGGCTTCGCCCGCCGCCGCCGGTCATACGGTGCGAACGCCCATCGCGATCACGAGTCGCGATGGGCGTTCTGCTGTCCCCTCACCCCTGGCCTCTTCCCCACCCGCCACCTGTGGTGATCATGAGGTTGAACCCCCAAAGCGCTGCCCACCTGTGGTCACCGCACCGAGGACGGCGTGGGGGTCGCGGGGTGGGCAAGTGGGGTGGAGAGCTGGCGGAGGGCGGCTACGCGGCGGTCGCGGGGTGGGCCGGCGAGCAGGTGGCAGCCGGCGGCCAGCAGCCCGAGCCCGCCGACGATGAGCCAGTGCCGGTCCCCGAGGTACTGGAGGCTGACCCCGCCCAGGGTGGGCGCCACGAACGACGCGGCCGGGAAGGCCAGGTAGAACACCGACTGGTAGCGGGCCCGCAGCTCGAGCGGGGCGAGGTCGGCGTTGATCTGCGCGTTGGGCGGCGCGGCGAGCATCTGGCCGACCGTCCAGACCACCGCCGCGGCCAGGTAGACCGCCACGTCGTCGGCGAACGCGAGGGTGGCGAAGCCGAGCGCCAGCAGCGCGGTGGAGACGGCTAGGACGCGGTCCTTGCGGTGCCGCTCGATCAGCCGCGGCACGAAGAGCTGCCCGAGCACGATCAGGACTCCGCCGAGCGCCACCACCGCCCCGTACGCCGACGGGCGCAGGCCGTCCGACCGCATCGCCAGGGGCATGATCGTCGACGTCTGCATGGTCAGCACGGCCAACACGAAGGTCAGGCCCACGAAGGTGAGGAAGGTGCGGTCGGTCAGCGCCGTGTGCAACCCCGGCTGCCGCTCCCGCCCCACTCCCCGCTCCCGCCCCACCCGCCCCACTCCCCGCTCCCGCCCCACCCGCCCCACCCGCCGCGTCACCGCTCCGCTGCCGCGGATCGGCGCCAGCCGAAGATCTTGGACACTTTCCGTCCGGTCGGAGCGGGAAGTGTCCAAGATCGGGGCAGTCCTGGCGGCGCGGTGGGGGAGCGTCTCCGGGACCTTCCAGGCGATGACCGCCGCCGCGAGCACGGTGGCGGCGGCGTCGACCAGGAAGAGCGCGACGAAGCTCGCCTCGGCGAGCAGGCCGGCCAGCAGCGAGGCGACGGCCATGCCCAGGTTGAACGCCCAGAACTGGAGGTTGAAGGCCCGGGAGCGCCGCCGTTCGGGCACCACGTCGACGATCGCCGCCACGAAGGCGGGGCTGGGCATCGAGTGCGCCACCCCGACCAGGGCGGCGAGCGCCGCGATCATCGCCAGGTGCCGGCTGAAGGCCAGCCCGACCATCAGACCGGCGGTGGCCAGGTGGGCGGCGAGCAGGGTGGACCGCCGCCCCCACCGGTCGGCCAGCACCCCGCCGAGCAGCACGCCGCCCGCCCCGCCCAGCCCGTACGCCCCGACGACCGTGCCGGTGAGCGCCTCGCTCGCTCCCCGCGCCTCGGTCAGGTAGAGCGACAGGAAGAGCATCGCGAAGGCGCCGGCCCGGTTGATCAGCAGGCCGGCCCAGAGGTACCAGAAGGTGGCGGGGAGCCCGCCCGCGGTGTCGTCCAGCCAGCGGCGCAGGGCCCGCACCCGTCCTCCCGACAGTCCTGTTTCCTAACCGAAGCGTCCTCGGCCGAAGCGTCCTGAGCCGAAGCGTCCTCGACCGTAGGAAGCCGAGGGTCGCCGCGCCAGCGTGTCGCTGGTCACCGCGCTCCCGTCGGCTCCGGCGCCCGCCCCGGGCCCTTGTCCGGCAGGCCGTCGCCCCTTGCCGGTCCGACGGGCCGCCCCGGGCCCTTGTCCGGCAGATCGTCGGCCCTTGCCGGACCGACCGGCTCGGCGGGGGCCGTCGCCGCCGCCTCGGCGGCCTGCGGTGCGGGCGGGCGGATCGCCACCACCGGCACGACGGGACCGGTGGCCGCCCGCAGCAGTGTGGCCCGCCGCTCCCGGGCCGGGCCGGAGATCAGGTGGGCGAGCGCCATCAGCCCGCCGATGGCGGCGCAGCCGAACCAGAGCTGGGCGTTGCCGGCCTGCTCCCGGACCAGGCCGCCGAGGACCGGCGCGACCGCGGCGGCTCCCTGCCAGGAGAGCGAGAAGACGCCCTGGTAGCGGCCGCGCAGCTCGGCGGGGGAGAGTTCGGCGATCAGGGTGGCGTTGGATGGCGAGTTGAGCATCTCGCCGACCGTCCAGACCAGCACGGTCAGGCCGTAGAACCAGGCGGTGTCGGCGAAGGCGGTGAGCCCGAACCCGACGCCCATCACCACCGACGCCAGGGCGAGCACGTGCGACCGGCTCCGGCCCCTGATCAGCCGGGGTACGAAGAGTTGGCCGACCACGATCAGCACCCCGTTGAGCGCGATGACCGAGCCGTAGGTGGTGGGGCTGAGCCCGGAGTCGCCCATGGCGATCGGCAGCATCGAGATGTGCTGGAGGAAGACGAGCGCAGCGAACAGGTTGAGCGTCACGAAGCCGAGGAAGACCCGGTCGCGCAGGATGGTGCGCAGCGCCCCGACCGGGGCGCCGGTGCCCCGCTGGCCGCCCCCGCCGGCGGGGGCCCGCCGGGTCTCGCCGACCTTGAGGAAGATGACCAGTGCGGTGATCACGGTGGTGGTCGCGTCGACCACGAAGAGCAGCAGGAAGCCGGCCTCGGCGGCGAGGCCGGCGAGGATCGCCGCGCTGGCGAAGCCGAGGTTGATCGCCCAGTAGTTCAGCGAGAAGGCGCGCAGCCGGTCCTTCTCCGGCACCACGTCGATCACCATCGCGCCGAACGCGGGCCGGGCCGCCTCGGCGAACATGCCGAGCAGCAGGGCGCCGAGCGCCACGGCCCACAGTTCCCGGGCGAAGCCGAGGGCGAGCATCATGGTGGCCGCGCCGAGATGCGCGGTGAGCAGGGTGGGCCGGCGGCCCCAGCGGTCGCTCAGCGTGCCGCCGGCGGTGGTGCCGAGACGCCCCACAGGCCGAGCACCAGCCCCGCCTGCGACGCGGAGAAGCCGCGCTCCTGCGTCAGGTAGATGGCCAGGAAGACCAGGACGAACGAGCCGAGCCGGTTGATCAGGGTGCCGGCCCACAGGTACCAGAAGCTGACCGGCAGGCCGCCGGTGGTGTCCCGGAACCAACCCCGCATCGTCCGCACGCCAGCGCCCCCGCCCCGTAATGACCGTCTTGACTGTCGCGCCTTACAACCTAGTGCCGGGCCGGATCTCCGGGCAGCGCATTTTCCACGTGGTGGTCGTCACGACCACCGCCCGCGCGTCGCCCGGCGAGGTGCGGCAGGATGATCGGCATGACTGCTAGCGAGGGGCCCACCGTCGGGACGCTGGTCCTGCTGCGGCACGGCGAGAGCGACTGGAACGCCAAGAACCTCTTCACCGGCTGGGTCGACGTCGACCTGACCGAGAAGGGTGAGACCGAGGCACGCCGCGGCGGCGAGCTGCTGCGCGAGCACGACCTGCTGCCGGACGTGGTGCACACCAGCGTGATGCGCCGCGCGATCCGTACCGCCGAGCTGGCGCTCAACGCCGCCGACCGGCACTGGATCGCCGTGCGCCGGTCGTGGCGGCTCAACGAGCGGCACTACGGCGCCCTCCAGGGCAAGAACAAGAAGCAGACCCTGGAGGAGTACGGCGAGGAGCAGTTCATGCTCTGGCGCCGTTCGTACGACACCCCGCCGCCGCCGATCGCGGACGACGACGAGTTCTCGCAGGTCGGCGACCCGCGTTACGCGCTGCTGCCGGTCGAGCTGATGCCCCGCACCGAGTGTCTCAAGGACGTCGTCGAGCGGATGCTGCCGTACTGGTACGACTCGATCGTGCCGGACATCCTGGCCGGCCGTACGGTGCTGGTGGCCGCGCACGGCAACTCGTTGCGCGCCCTGGTGAAGCACCTGGACCAGATCTCCGACGAGGCGATCGCCAAGCTGAACATCCCCACCGGCATCCCGCTGCGCTACGACCTGGACCCGCAGCTGCGCCCGCTCACCCTGGGCGGCACGTACCTGGACCCGACCGCCGCCAAGGCGGCCGCCGCCGCGGTGGCCAACCAGGGCCGCTGACGTAGCCACGGAAAGGCCCCTTCCCGGCGCGACGCGCGGCGCGACGCGCGCGGGAAGGGGCCTTTTCCGTGCGCTCAGCCCGCCGTGGGGGTGGTCTGTCCGGTGATCAGGTAGACCACGTGCTCGCCGACGTTGACGGCGTGGTCGGCGAAGCGCTCGTAGAAGCGGCCGAGCAGGGTGGCGTCGATGGCGGTCTCCACCCCGTACGGCCAGTCCTCGCCGAGCAGCAGCCCGAACAGGCTGCGGTGCAGGTCGTCCATGGCGTCGTCGTCGCCGTCGAGTTCGGCGGCGAGCTCGGCGTCGGGCTTGGCGAGCACCGAGCCGATCTTGATGGCCATCCGGTCGGCGATGGCGGCCATGTCGGTGAAGGTCGGCCGCAGCTCCGCCGGAACGGCCGGCGACGGGTGCCGGCGCAGGGCGGTCTTGGCCACGTGGTCGGCCAGGTCGCCCATCCGCTCCAGGTCGGCCGCGACGTGCAGCGCGGTGATCATCGCGCGCAGGTCGGAGGCGACGGGGGCCTGCCGGGCGAGCAGGTCGCAGACCCGCTCCTCGACGTGCCGGTAGAGCTCGTCGATCTCGGCGTCCCGCTCGATCACCGTCTCGGCCGCCCGGCGGTCCGCGGTGAGCAGGGCGTGGGTGGCCTGCCGCATCGCGGCCCGGACCCCTTCCGCCATGTCCACCAGCAGTTGGCTGACGATCTGGAGGTCAGCCCGGAACTCGTCGCGCATTGTCACGTCCTGTGGTCGCTGGTTGTCGGTCGCCCGGCCGGGGCCGGCGCAACGGTCGCCGGCTCCGTGGCGCGTGCGAAGGTCGCTGGTCGCCGACCCCGGGCCGGCGGGAGCAGGTGCGCCGCCCACGGTAGGTCGGGCGGGCAGACCCGAGGTGAACCTCGGTGAACGACGCCGGACGCGGGAGTGAACTTTGCCGGAAGCGAAGGTGATTCATCCTATTTGTGGTGGTTGCCAGGTTAACAATGACCCTACGATCGCCGGGTGGAATGGGCGGTGACGGTCGCGGTGGCCGTGGGGCTGGCGGTCGGACTGGTCGCCGGGGTGCTGCTGCCCCGGCTCGTTCCGGCGCTGGGCGAACGCGCCACGCGGGCAGGGAGCCGGTCCGGCTTCCCTCACACCTCCGGGAGGCTCCCGATAGCCGAGGATCCGCAGTCCGGCATCGGCCGCCGGACCATCGACTCCCTACGGGCCGGCGTGGTCGTGCTCGACCCCGACGACCTGCCCGTCCTGGTCAACCCGGCCGCCCGCGCGATGGGGCTGCTCCGCACCGGCCCCACCCAGGGCTCGATCGCCGCCCACCCGCTGATCCGTACGCTCGCCGGGCAGGTGCGGCGCACCGGCGTGCGGCGCGAGATCGAGCTGGACCTGCCACGGGGCCGCGACAGCGCCGAGGTCAACCCGCTGGGGGTGCACCTGCGGGCGATGGGGATCGGGGCGGGCTTCGTCGCCGTCGAGGCCTCGGATGTGACCGAGTCCCACCGGCTGGCCCGGGTCCGCCGCGACTTCGTCGCCAACGTCAGCCACGAGCTCAAGACCCCCATCGGGGCCCTGCAACTCCTCGCCGAGGCGCTGCTGGACGCCACCGGGCCCGCCGGGGCGGGCACGCCCGACCTCTCCGAGGACCTGGTCGCCGCGCGTCGGTTCGCCGAGCGCATCCAGCACGAGTCGACCCGGCTGGGCCGCCTCGTGCAGGAGCTGCTGGAGCTGACCCGCCTCCAGGGCGCCGAGCCGCAGCCGCCCCCGGAGCCGGTCGCGATCGACTGGGTGATCGCCGAGGTGATCGACCGGACCCGCACCTCCGCCGCCGCCCGCCGGATCGAGGTGGCCGTCGACGCCGAACGGGGCCTGACCGTCCACGGCAGCGACGCGCAGCTCGCCACGGCCGTGTCCAACCTGGTGGAGAACGCTGTCAACTACTCGGGCGAGGACACCACCGTCCGGATCACCGCCCGCGCCGCCGACGAACACGTGGAGATCTCCGTCGCCGACCAGGGCATCGGGATCGCCCCGACCGACGTCGACCGGATCTTCGAGCGGTTCTACCGGGCCGACCAGGCCCGGTCCCGGTCGACCGGCGGCACCGGCCTCGGGCTGGCCATCGTGAAACACATCGCCGGCAACCATGGCGGAAGGGTGGAGGTGTCGAGCACTCTTGGTGGTGGATCGACGTTCACCCTCCGGCTGCCCACCCGTCCCCCTGACGAGAGCCTGGCGACACCGCCGTCCGCTGGGATCGAGGCCGGTCCGGCCGAGCTCCGGCAGGCCTGACAGCACATGGAAAGGAAGTCCCGTTGAGCCGCGTACTGGTGGTCGAGGACGAGGAGTCGTTCTCCGACGCCCTGTCGTACATGCTCCGCAAGGAGGGTTTCGAGGTGTCCGTCGCCGCGACGGGGACCGCCGCCCTCACCGAGTTCGACCGGACCGGCGCCGACATCGTGCTGCTCGACCTGATGCTGCCCGAGATGTCCGGCACCGAGGTGTGCCGGCAGCTCCGGCAGCGCTCGCACGTGCCGATCATCATGGTCACCGCCCGGGACAGTGAGATCGACAAGGTGGTCGGCCTGGAGATCGGCGCCGACGACTACGTGACCAAGCCGTACTCGCCCCGGGAGCTGGTCGCCCGGATCCGGGCGGTGCTGCGGCGGCAGAGCGCCGAGGCCGCCGAGTCGGGCGGGCCGACGCTGGCCGCCGGCCCGGTCCGGATGGACATCGAACGGCACGTGGTGACCGTCGACGGCGCCCCGGTCCAGCTACCGCTCAAGGAGTTCGAGCTGCTGGAGCTGCTGCTGCGCAACGCGGGCCGGGTGCTCACCCGGGGCCAGCTCATCGACCGGGTCTGGGGGGCCGACTACGTCGGCGACACCAAGACCCTCGACGTGCACGTCAAGCGGCTGCGCTCCAAGGTCGAGCCGGAGCCGTCCGCGCCGCGCTTCATCGTCACCGTGCGGGGTCTGGGCTACAAGTTCGAGCCCTGACCGGCGTACGCACGACGGGGCCCGCGCGCGGCGCGGGCCCCGTCGTCGTCGGTCAGGCGCCGTCGGCGGGGTGCGGGGCGACCATGCCCTGCCGCCTGCGCGCCCCGCACACCTCGGCCAGCTTCGCGTACGCGGGGGCGCCCACGAGCGCGGTCAGCTCCGGGCCGTACGAGACGTACATCGGCTCGCTGCCGACGTGCGCGTCGGTGGAGGACGTGCACCACCAGTCCAGGTCGTGCCCGCCGGCGCCCCAGCCCCGCCGGTCGAACTCGGAGAGCGTGGAGACCAGCACCTTCGTGTTGTCCGGCCGCTTGACCCACTCCTGGTCGCGGCGGATCGGCAGTTGCCAGCAGACGTCGGGCTTGTATTCCAGCGGGTGCACCCCGTCGCGCAGCGCCTGCGCGTGCAGGGCGCAGCCGGCGCCGGCCGGGAAGCCGGCGTCGTTGAGGAAGACGCACGGCCCGTCCGCCTCCTGGGTGGCGGTGCGGCGGGCGGAGTTCTTGCCGTCGATCGTGTCGCTCTCGGTCCAGTTCTTGAACCCGCGCCGGAAGTGCTGCCACGTCGCCGGGGTCAGCCGCTTGACCGCGGCCCGGACCCGCTGCTCGTCGTCGGAGTCGGTGAAGAACGCGCCGTGCGAGCAGCAGCCGTCGGCGGCCCGACCGGCGACGATGCCGTGGCAGCCCCGGCCGAAGATGCACGTCCAGCGGGAGAGCAGCCATGTCAGGTCGGCCCGGATGAGATGGTTGCCGTCCGCCGGGTCGGCGAACTCGATCCACTCCCGGGGAAAGTCCAGGGGCACCTCGCGGCTGCGGGGATCGTCCGGGTCGTCCACCAGCACACGGAGTTCGATCTGGCCTGTCACCCGGCCCAGCGTACGCCCGGTGCCCCCACCGGTCCGCCGAGCCGCGCAATCCGGTTGGCCCTAGTGTCTTCAGCATGCGACTGGGTGTCCTCGACGTCGGTTCCAACACGGTGCACCTGCTGGTGGTCGACGCCCACCACGGGGCGCACCCCTGGCCGGCGCACTCGGAGAAGGTCGTGCTGCGGCTGGCCGAGCAGATCGGCCCGGACGGCGCGCTGACCGAGGCCGGCGCGGACGGCCTGGTCAAGGCGGTCGGCATGGCCAAGGCGGCGGCCGCGGGGCTGGGCGCCGAGGACCTGATCGCGTTCGCCACCTCCGCCGTCCGCGACGCCACCAACGCCGCCGAGGTGCTGGCGCGGGTGCGCGACGAGGCCGACGTACGCCTGGAGGTGCTGCCGGGTGCGGACGAGGCGCGGCTGACCTTCCTCGCGGTGCGGCGCTGGTTCGGCTGGTCGGCGGGCCGGCTGCTGGTGCTGGACATCGGCGGCGGCTCGCTGGAGCTCGCGGCCGGCATCGACGAGGACCCGACCGTGGCGGTGTCCCTGCCGCTCGGCGCCGGCCGGCTCACCCGGGACCAGCTCCGGGTGGCCCCCGACAGCGCGGCGCCGCCGCCGGCCGAGGCGGTCGACGAGCTGCGGGCGTACGTCGACGGGTTGCTGGAACCGGCCGTCGCGCAGCTGACCGCGGTGGGCTGGGAGCGGCCGGTGGCCACCTCGAAGACGTTCCGGACGCTGGCCCGGCTGGCCGGCGCGGCGCCCTCCGGTGCCGGACTGTGGGCGCCCCGCCGGCTCACCCGCGCCGGGCTGCGCCAGGTGCTCGGGTTCATCCGGCACATCCCGCCGGCCCAGCTCGCCGAGCTGGAGGGGGTCAGCGCCGGCCGGTCCCACCAGCTGCTCGCCGGGGCGGTGATCGCCGAGGCCGTGCTGCGCCAGTTGGACGTGGACGCGCTGGACATCTGCCCCTGGGCGCTGCGCGAGGGCGTGATCCTGCGCCACCTGGACCAGCTCGGTCCGGTGTAAGAGGCAAGGAGTGTGATCTGGGCGGTTTGCGGTCTCTCGTCACGAGGTGTCGATCGACCCCGGCTACCCTCGATGGTGTGACTTCCCGCGTCCCCGTGCTCCTGTCCACGTCCTCGGTCTTTCCTGAGCGGACCGCGGCGGCGTTCCAGTTGGCCGCCGCGCTCGGCTACGACGGCGTCGAAGTGATGGTCTGGACCGACGCCGTCAGCCAGGACGCCGGCGCGCTGCGCGGGCTCGCCGAGCACTACGGCGTCCCGGTGCTCTCCGTCCACGCGCCCTGCCTGCTGGTCACGCAGCGGGTGTGGAGCCCCGACCCGTGGGAGCGGCTGCGCCGCTCCGCGGAGCTGGCGGCGACGCTCGGGGCGCCCACCGTGGTGGTGCACCCGCCGTTCACCTGGCAGCGGGACTACGCGCGCAACTTCGCCGACGGGCTCGCCGCGATCGCCGCCGACCACCCCGACCTGCGCTTCCCGGTCGAGAACATGTACCCGGTCCGGATGGCGGGGCGGCAGTTCGTGCCGTACGTCCCGGGCTGGGACCCGACCGAGACGGGGTACGACTCCTACACGCTCGACCTGTCGCACTGCGCCGCCTCGCACACCGACTCGCTGGCGATGGCCGACCGGATGGGGACCAACCTGGCCCACGTGCACCTCGGCGACGGCACCGGCGAGGGCCGCGACGAGCACCTGGTGCCGGGGCGCGGCACCCAGCCCTGCGGCGAGCTGCTCTCCTCGCTGGCCGGGCGCGGCTTCACCGGCTCGGTCGCCGTGGAGGTGACCACCCGGGGCGCGAAGAGCCGCGCCGTGCGGGAGGCCGACCTGCGGGAGTCGCTGGCGTTCGCCCGCCAGCACCTCGGCACCCCGTCCCCGGTCGACGCCTGAAGAACGCGCTGTGCCCGGTAGACGCCTGAACGCCGCGCCGTGCCCGGCCGACGCCCGGAGGGCCGCTGCGCCGTGCCCGGCCAGCGCGAGGGCGCCGGCCGGGCCGGGCGTCAGACTGTCGTGCTGAGCGATTCCTTGCTGCTCACGCCGGCCTGCTCGCCGATGGCCGCGCGCTTGCGGGCGCGGTGGGCGGCCACGTGCGAGCGGGTGGCGCAGCGTTCCGAGCAGAACCGCCGGCAGCAGTTGGACGAGGTGTCCAGGTAGACGTTGCCGCAGCGGTCGTCGGCACACACCCCGAACCGGGCGCTGCCGTACTCGCAGAGCCAGACCGACAGCCCCCAGGCGGCGCCGGCCAGGTATTCGGCACTCACCGAGGCGCCCCGGCTGGTCACGTGCATGTGCCAGTCGCTGGAGTCGTGCCCGGAGATGCGGGGCTGCACCGGGAACGCCTCCAGCAGCGCGTTGAGCTCGGTCACCGCCTGGGCGTCCCGCCCGGATGTGCCGTACTCGAAGACGTCGCGCAAGCGCTTCTGCGCCCGCCGGAAGGTCGCGATGTCCCGTTCCGCCACCTCGTCGCGCATCCACGCGTTGTCGTCGGGGAAGAGGGCCCGGAGGTCGTCGAGGTCGTCCAGGCGGGCGTTGACGAGGTCAACGCCGGTCCGGGCGTACGCGTCGAAGTTCACGCCCACAACCGTAGACGACTCAGGGGACCCGTGGCGCGTCGATGTAGTGCGGCAGGAACCGCGCGTAGCCGTCGGTGATGAGGCTCGTGCTCTCCCGCACCCCCACCCCGGCAGACTCGCCGTCGACGATCCAGCTGCCCAGCACCATCCGGTTGCCGGCGAACTCCGGCAGCGCCCGGAACTCCTGGTAGCACCAGCCCTCGTCGCCGTAGATCCCCGGGTTGGTGATCTCGGTGTCGCCGGTGACGATCCGCACCGAGCCGCCCTCGCGGCCGAGCAGCGGCTTGGCCACGTACTCGGTCATGCCGCGCGGCGAGTCGAGGTACGCCGGCAGCAGCAGCTCGTGGCCGGGGTACAGCTCCCAGAGCACGGCCAGCAGCGCCTTGTTCGACAGCAGCAGCTTCCAGGCCGGCTCGAGCCAGGTCGTCGGGGTGCCCGGCTCCAGCGCCAGCGGCCCGTACGGCTCGGCGAGCATCCACTCCCAGGGGTAGAGCTTGAAGCAGGTGGTGACCGGCTGGTCGGCCGCGTCGACGAAGCGGCGGCCGTCCCAGCCGAGCCGCTGGATCGGCTGGAGCGTGACCTCCAGCCCGGCCTGGCGGGCGGTCTCGGCGAGGTAGCCGGCGGTCATGTGGTCCTCGCCGGACTCCTCCTCGTTGGACCAGAGCACGTGCACCCGGCGGTCGTGCAGCCCCGCGCCGATCTTCGCCCAGGCGGCGACGAGGCGCTCGTGCAGGCTGTTCCACTGGTCCAGTTCCGGCCGGGTGTGCTCCAGCCAGTACCACTGGATGATGCTCGCCTCGACCAGCGCGGTGGGGGTGTCGGCGTTGTATTCCAGCATCTTCGGCGGCCAGCTGCCGTCGTAGGCGAGGTCGAAGCGCCCGTAGAGGGTGGGCGGCGCCTCGCGCAGCGACCGGGCCACGGCCTCGGCGGCCCAGGCGGGGATGCCGAACTCGGCGTAGCGGTGGCGCTGGACGACGTGCTCGGCGGCGGCGACCGACATCCGGTGCAGCTCCTCGGTCGCCTCCTCCAGCCGCAGCACCTCGTCCAGCTCGAACGCGTACGCGGCGGTCTCGTCCCAGTACGACATGATGCCGCCGTCGGGCAGCTCGGTGTCGACGTACACCAGGCCCTGGGAGCGGATCGTGGCGTCCCAGTCCGGGCGGGGGGTGACCGACTCCCGGCGCACCTCAGCCGCCGCAGGAGGCGAGGTGGGTGCCGAAGCCGCCCCGGTCGGGCACCGCAGCCGAGGCCGGCTCCGGCGCGGTGCGCCCGGTGGTCACCGTGGGCGCCCGCAGCGCCAGGGCCACCGTCTCGCCGCCGCCCACGGGGCCGAGGGCGCAGTCGTCATCGTCGTCGTCCGAGGACATGTTGCAGCCGGAGAGGGTGAGCGCGAGGACGGTGAGCGCGCCGAGCTGCACGGAGGCCGACCGGAGCCGGCGGCGGGGGCGTTGTTCCACGTCATCGTTGTAACCGATGGGGGCCACCGCCGTCCGCCCCCGGTCGGTGCCTGTGACGGTGTTGGGACCTGGCGACCGAGGCTGCGCCCGCTGCCCCGCGCGGGGCCACCGGCGGGCGTTACGCTCGGTCCATGCTCCGTACCGTCATCCTCGCCGCCTCCCGGTCACCCCAGGTCGAGCGGCTCGTAGCGACGGCCCCGTTCACGCGGGACCTCGTCCGCCGGTTCGTCGCCGGCGCCAAGACCGACGACGCGTTGCGCGCGACCCGCGAACTCGTCGACGACGGTCTCGCGGTCACCCTCGACAACCTCGGCGAGGACACCGTCACCCCCGAGCAGGCCACCGCCACCCGCGACGAGTACGTCGGGCTGCTGAAGCTGCTCTCCGGCGCAGGGCTCACCCCGGCCGCCGAGGTCAGCGTCAAGCTGTCGGCGCTCGGCCAGATGTTCGACGAGCAGCTCGCCTACGACAACGCGCGGGCGATCTGCGCCGCCGCCGAGGAGGCGGGCACCACCGTCACCCTGGACATGGAGGACCACACCACCACCGACTCGACGCTGGACATCCTCGCCAAGCTGCGCAAGGACCACCCGTCGACCGGCGCCGTGCTCCAGGCGTACCTGCGGCGGACGGAGTCGGACTGCCGCGAGCTGGCCACGGCCGGTTCCCGGGTCCGGCTGTGCAAGGGCGCGTACAAGGAGCCGGAGTCGGTGGCCTACCAGTCCGCGCGTGAGGTGGACAAGTCCTACGTACGGTGCATGAACATCCTCATGTCCGGCGACGGCTACCCGATGCTGGCCACCCACGACCCCCGACTGATCGCCATCGGGGAGGACCGGGCCCGCTGGTTCGACCGTGGCCCCGAGCGGTTCGAGTTCCAGATGCTCTACGGCATCCGCCCGGAGGAGCAGGCCCGGCTGGCCGGTGAGGGCTACACCGTGCGGACCTACCTGCCCTACGGCGAGGACTGGTACGGCTACCTGATGCGCCGGCTCGCCGAGCGCCCGGCCAACCTCATGTTCTTCGGCCGGGCCGTGCTGTCGAAGAAGTAGGTCAGCCGTTCGACCAGCCCCGGGTGCTCAGCACCAGCCGGTAGCCGTCCGGATCGGCCACCGTCACCCCCCAGCGGTCCCAGTACGGGCCGGCGGAGACCCTCGTCCCGCCGGCCCGTTCCAGTTCCCGGACCAGCCCGTCGTCGACCGGGCCGTCGAGGTAGAGCACCAGCAGGTCCTCAGCGGTCGGGGTGGGCGTGACGGCGAGTTGCTCGCCGCCGACGAGTTCCAGGTGCCAGTGGTTGCCCGGCCGGCCGACCATGAGCAGGTCGTGCTCGCCCGGCGCCTCGGCGACGGAGCGCCAGAGCACGTCGAGGCCGAGCCCGCCGACCCAGAAGCGTTCGGCGGCTGCCAGGTCGCGGCTCGGTCGGGCGATGCGTAGGTGCGTGGGGGCGAGCGACATGACCCGATCGTGCGACCTGGACCCGGCGTGAGGTCAAGCCCTTGACGGCGTTGGCTAACTACATTAGCTTTTCAGTTATGACAGTTAGCTATGTGGAGCGGGACGGCGGGCGGATCGCCTACGAGGTGCACGGGCAGGGGCCGCTCGTCGTCCTCTCGCACGGCATGGGGGAGAACCGCGGCTCCTTCCGCCACCTGGTCCCGCTGCTCGTCGCGGCCGGGCACCGGGTGGCGTCGGTGGACGTCCGGGGGCACGGCGCGTCCAGCGCCGGCTGGCCGTCGTACGCCCCGGCGGAGGTCGGCGCCGACCTGCTCGCGGTGGTCCGCGACCTCGGTGGCGGACCGGCCACCCTCGTCGGCAGCTCGTCCAGCGCGGCGGCCGTGGTCTTCGCCGCCGCCGACGATCCCGCCCTCGTCAACGGCCTCGTCCAGCTCGCCCCGTTCGCCGAGGAGCCGAAGCTCAACCCGTTCATGCGGGTGGCCCTGGCCGCCGTGCTGCGCAGTCCCCGGCTGTTCGGGCTCTTCCACCGCACGCTCTTCCCGTGCGACCGGCCGGCCGACGATGCGGCGTACCGCAGGGCGATGGTCGCCATCCTGCGCGAGCCCGGCCGGATGGCGGCGATGCGCGGCGTGATCGCGCCGGCCGACCCGCACTGGACCGCGCGAGCGCGCGAGGTCCGGCAGCCGGTGCTGGTGCTGATGGGCACGAAGGACCCGGACTTCCGCGATCCGGGTGCCGGGGCGCGGGCGGCCCGCCGGCTCTTCGCCACCGCCGAGGCACGGATGATCGACGACTCCGGCCACTACCCGCACGCCGACCAGCCGGCGCGCACCGCCGCCCAGCTCGCCGAGTTCCTGGCGGTCACCGGTGCCTAGGGCCGGCCTGACCCAGGCGAGCGTGGTGCGCGAGGCGGCCCGGCTCGTCGACGAGGTCGGCGCCGACCAGCTCACCCTCGCCGCGCTGGCCAACCGGCTCGGCGTCGCGCTGCCGAGCCTCTACAAGCACGTGCGGGGGGCCGACGCGCTCGCCCAGAAGCTCTCCGCGCTGGCCACCGCCGAACTCGCCGACGAACTGACCGCCGCCGCCGCGGGCCGGGCCGGCGGGGACGCCCTGCGCGCGGTCGCCGCCGCCTACCGGGCGTACGCGCACCGGCACCCCGGTCGCTACCCGGCCACCCAGCGGGTGCCGGACCCGGCCGACCCGGAACACGTCGTCGCCGGCGAGCGGGCCGTGGGGGCGATCCGGGCCACCCTGCGGGGCTACGGGCTCGACGGCGACGACGCCGTCGACGCGACCCGGATGCTGCGTAGCACCCTGCACGGATTCGTCTCGCTGGAGGCGGCCGGCGGGTTCGGCCTGCCCCGCGCCGTCGGCGCCACGTTCGACAACCTGGTCGCCGCGCTGGACGGCACGTTCCGGTCCTGGCCCCGCGCGGACCGCAGCTGATGGCCCTGGGTCTGCTGTCGCTCTTCCCCCTGGAACTGGCCGTGCCGGCCGTCGGCGGCCGGTGGGGCTGACCCTGGACGCGGCGACGCCCGTCCGGGTGGGTGCCGCCGTCGCCGCACCGCTGCCTCCCGCCGCGCTCCGGGCTGCCAGGCGGCGTGGCTCGCCGGGCCGTGGTCGCCCGGCCGGCCCGATGGTCGTACCCTTCGGCGGGTGACTGACGGGCAGCCCGGAACGGACGGCCGACCGGTGACGGACGGCACGCCGGCCGCCGCGACAGAAGAGGCCGAGCCCACTGACGGCGCCGGGCCGGCTGCCAAGGCCGAGCCGGCTGACGGCGCTGAGCCCACTGACGGGGCCGAGCCGGCTGACGGCGCTGAGCCCACTGACGGGGCCGATCCGGCTGATGGCGCTGAGCCGGCTGAAGGTGCCGAGTCCCTTGTCGAGGCCGAGTCCGAGGTTGAGGCTGAGCCCGCCGAGAGGGCCGAGCCGACTGGCTCCGCCGCGCCCGCCGCGCCCGCCGAGGGGGCCGAGTCGGCTGGCCCCGCCGAGTCCGCCGCGCCCGCCGAGTCCGAGATTGAGGCCGAGCCCGCCGAGCGGACCGAGCCCGCTGGCCCCGCCGGGAGGGCCGAGCCCGCCGCGTCGGCCGTTCCGGTGGCGGTGGGCAGCGAGCGGCCGTCGCGGCGGATCCGGCCGCTCGGGGTGGCGCTGGTGGCGGTCGTACTGCTGCTGGCCTGCGGCCTGCCCGCGGCCCTGGTGGCCGGCCTGGTGCGTGCCGGTGACCCGCCGGCCCCGGGGGCGTCCGCCGCGCCGGCCGGCGACCCCGCCACCGCGGCCGCCCGCCGGCTCGGCGAGCGGATGACGGCGGAACTGGCCCGGCAGTCCGCCGCCCTGCTCGGCGGGGACCGCGTTGGGTTCCTGGCGGTCGCGGAGCCGGTCGCGCATCCGGACCTGCGCCGCCGGTACGCCGCGCTGCGCGCGCTGCGGGTGACCGCCTGGCAGGCCGGCGCCAACGGACTGCCCACCCCGGTCGAGGGCCGGCCCGGCGAGTGGCGGTTGCTTGTCGAGTTCCGCTACTGCTTCGTCACGCCGGACTGCCGCACCAGCCGCGTGCTGACCGGCACCCGGTGGCGGGAGGGGGAGCGGCCCCGGCTGCTCGCCGTGGAGCCGTCCCGGTCCGCCGAGACCGGCACCCGGCCCTGGGAGGTGAGCGAACTGGCCGTGGCCGTCGGTCGGCGTACGCTCGTGGCCACCACTCCCGCCCTGCGCAAGGAACTGCCCGACCTACTCGCCCAGGCGGAGGCCGCCGCCCGGGTCGCCGACACGTACGCCGTGGGCGGCCGCACGCCGGACCGGTACCGGATCTTCTACGCGGGCCGGGGCGAGTGGCAGCGCTGGTACGGCGGCGGCCGGCCGAAGTGGACGGGCGGGTACGCGGTCACGGTCGGCGGCGGCCACCACGAGGTGGTGCTCAACGCCGACGGGCTCGTCGCCGGCGGGATGGACGACCTGCTCCGGCACGAGCTGACCCACGCCGCGTCCCTGCCGGAGCGGGGCTACCCGGGCAAGGGCACCTGGTGGCTGGTGGAGGGGCTGGGCGAGTACGCGGGCGCCGACGGCGAGCCGATCGACCGGTACGCGGGACTGGACGAGGTGCGGCGCCTGCTCGGCGGCTGGGACGGCCGGCTCGACAGCCTCAGCCCGGCGGACGACGCCCCCGCCGACCGGGTCAGCGGCAGCTACGGCGTCTCCTACCTGGCGGTCCGGCACCTGGTCGACCGGTTCGGCCCGGAGCGGCTGCTCGCCTTCTTCGCGGCCGTGGTGCACGAGCGCACGCCGGTGGACCAGGCGGCCGAGCGGGTCCTCGGCGGACCCTGGTCCGCCCTGCACGACGAGTGCGTCGGGTACGTCCGGGGTGTGGTCGGCTGACGGGCCGGGCGGCGCCGTGGCTCCCGCTGACGCCGGTCCGGGCGGCCCCCGACATTCATGATCGACCGCTGTCGGGCCGCGCCGGGCGACCTGACACACTGGTGCCCGCTCCCAGCGCGGAGCCCCGGTCCGCGTCCGGAAGCGGCCCGGGGCACCCGTCCGGTGGCTCCGGTGGCGCCACCGGAGCCACCGGACGCCTTCCGCGCGGCGGCCCGGTGCCGACCGTCGCGGCGTCCACGTGCGTCGGGCAGCGTTCCGACCGCCCCGGACCGGGCGGCGTGTTCCGGACCGGGCGGCGTGTTCCGGACGGGGACCGATCGGACGCCGGGCGCAACAGGTTCGACAACGAACCGACCGGTCGGGTGGACACCGGCGAGAATCATGATCAGTTGTACGAAGGGATCGCGCCGGTCACAGCCGTCCCGCTACCGTACTGGTAACACGCGCGTCGCCGGTCCGGGCGGGACGAACCCGTCCGGTGGCACGCGCCGGGCATGGGATTGGTCGGTGAGCCATGGCCGGGTCGCAGTCCGACGGACGGCTGTCGGAGGTCAAGTTCCTCACCGTCGCCGAGGTGGCGACGGTGATGCGGGTGTCGAAGATGACGGTCTACCGCCTGGTGCACAGCGGTGAGCTCACCGCGGTCCGGGTCGGCCGGTCGTTCCGGGTGCCCGAACACGCGGTGCACGAATACCTGCGGGGCGCCTTTCAGGAAACCGCCTGACCCTCCCGCGGGCCGTCGTTCAAGCACGACGTAACGGGCATCGACGGGGGCGCGTTGGTCCTGCTGACGCTCTCCGGCTACCCTGGACCCCGACCGTGACCGCTGGTACGCCCTGCCGCTTACCCCGCTGGTCCGGTCCGTTGTCCGCAAGCGGTCGCCGACGTCACATCGTGGCGTCATCCGGTCGCCCCGCACGTTGCATCGAAAGGCTTTCGTATGGGCTCGGTGGTCAAGAAGCGCCGCAAGCGCATGGCTAAGAAGAAGCACCGCAAGCTGCTGCGCAAGACCCGCGTCCAGCGTCGCCGTCTCGGCAAGTGACCGGGGCCGGGTCCCGGCCCGGCTCCCGTCGTCACTTGCCAACTGTCGACCCTCGGAGGCTCAGGTGATCACGCCGCGGATTTCCCGGTTCGATCCCTCCTGCCGGGGAAGGTGCGCGACATGACCCCCGGTGGCACCCCAGGTGCCCCGGGGGTCGTCGTCGTCACCGGGGTCAGCCGCTACCTCGGCGCGCACGTCGCGGCCCGGCTCGCGGCCGACCCCCGCATCGAGCGGGTCATCGGCGTGGACCAGCCCGAGCCCGGCGCCGAGTTCTCCGACCTGCTGGACCGGGTCGAGCGCGTCCGCGTCGACGCCGGCTCGCTCGGCGGCCTCCTCGCCGACCTCGACGTCGACGCGGTGGTCCACCTCGCGCTGGTGACCTCGCCGGACCCGCAGCACGGCGGCCGCTCGGCGATGAAGGAGCAGAACGTCATCGGCACGATGCAGCTCCTCGCCGCCTGTCAGCGCGCCCCCCGCCTGCGCAAGCTCGTGGTCCGTTCCTCGACGGCCGCCTACGGGGCGTCCTTCCGTGACCCGGCCGTCTTCACCGAGGAGACCGAGCCGCGCGAGGTGCCACGCGGCGGGTTCGGCCGCGACATCCTGGACATCGAGGGGTACGTCCGCGGCTTCCGCCGCCGCCGGCCCGACGTCACCGCGACCGTGCTGCGCTTCGCGCCGTTCATCGGCTCGACCGCCGACACCACCCTCACCCGCTACTTCTCCCGGCCGGTGGTGCCCACCGTGTTCGGGCGGGACCCCCGGTTGCAGTTCCTGCACTTCGACGACGCGCTGGAGGTGCTGCACCGGTCGATCGTCGAGGACCATCCGGGGACGTACAACGTGGCCGGGCCGGGCGTGCTCTCCCTGTCGCAGGCGATCCGGCGGGCCGGCCGGGTGGCCGTGCCGGTGCTGGAGCCCGGCCTCTCCAGCGCCGCCGCGATCGCCCGCAACCTCGGCTTCGGCCGCTACGGCCTGGACCAGGTCGACCTCTTCGTGCACGGCCGGGTCGTCGACACCAGCCGGCTGGAGCGGGAGTACGGCTTCACGCCCCGCTCCACCGCCGCCGCCTTCGACGACTTCATCCGCGCCCACTACGGCGGTGTCGTCGTGAACCGGGACCAGTTGGCCGTCGCGGAGCAGCTCGTGCTGGACGGGATCCGGCAGGTCCGGGCTGCCGTGCGGGAGGGCTCGTGAACGGGCCGGAGGAGCGGCGCGACGGCCGCTACGACGTACCGCTGACCGTGGCCGCGCCGGACGCGGAGCCCGCGCGGGCGAACGGACACCATCTCGGCAGGCCCGACGAGCCCGACACGTCCGCCACCGACGAGCCGGTCGCGCACGACGCGCCGGCGACCGCCGAGGAGCCCGACCCCGGGGCCGCCGACGAGCCGGCCGCCGCCGTGGCGGACCGGGCGCCGGGCGGCACGGGACCGGGCGGGGCGGCACCGGCTCCGGTGGCCGGGCCGGCGGTGTCGGACCGGCCCGGCGACCACTGGGACCGCAAGGTCGCCCAGGGCCTGGCGTTCCTGCGTCGTCGGCTCTCCGGCGACTACGAGGTCGACGAGTTCGGCTTCGATCCCGACATCACCGACGCGGTGTTCCACCCGCTGCTGCGGATGCTCTACCGCGACTGGTTCCGCACCGAGGTCACCGGCCTGGAGCACGTCCCCGCCGAGGGTGCCGGCCTGGTGGTCGGCAACCACTCGGGCACCGTGGCGCTGGACGCGCTGATCCTCTCGGCCGCGCTGCACGACCAGCACCCGGCGCGCCGCTACCTGCGGCTGCTCGGCGCCGACCTGGTCTTCCGGATGCCGGTGGTCTCCGAGCTCGCCCGCAAGACCGGCGGGACGGTCGCCTGCAACCCGGACGCGGAGCGGCTGCTCGGCAACGGCGAGCTGGTCGGCGTCTTCCCCGAGGGCTTCAAGGGCATCGGCAAGCTCTACTCCGAGCGCTACAAGCTGCAACGCTTCGGCCGGGGCGGGTTCGTCTCGGCGGCGCTGCGCACGGGCACCCCGATCGTGCCGGTCGCCATCGTCGGCGGCGAGGAGACCTATCCGATGCTCGCCGACATCAAGCCCCTGGCGCGGCTGCTCAAGCTGCCCTACTTCCCGGTCACGCCCACGTTTCCCCTGATGGGGCCGCTCGGCATGGTGCCGCTGCCGAGCAAGTGGCTGATCGAGTTCTGCCCGCCGATCCCCACCGCGCACCTGATCGACTCCGCCGACGACCCGCTGGTCGTGTTCAACCTCGCGGACCAGGTGCGGGAAACGATCCAGCAGACCCTGCACCAGTTGCTGGAGCGGCGCCCGGACCCGTTCGGCCCCTGAGAATGCGGCCGGCCCGCGTCGCTGACGGCGCGGGCGGCCGGTGCCGTCAGCCGTCGCGGCGGCGCCGGTGCAGCGCCAACCCGGCGCCGACCGCCCCGGCGACCAGGCCGGCCGCCGCGGTGGACGGTACGGCGATCTTGACGGCGCGGCGGCCGGTGCGGAAGTCGCGGACGTCCCAGCCGCGCTGCCGGGCCTCCCTGAACAGGGCCGCGTCCGGGTTCACCGCCACGCCCCGACCCACCATGGAGAGCATCGGCAGGTCGTTGCACGAGTCGCTGTAGGCGGTGCAGCGGCGCAGGTCCAGCCCTTCGACCGCGGCGAGCTGGGTGACCGCCTCCGCCTTGGCCGGGCCGTGCATCAGGTCGCCGACCAGCCGACCCGTGTACGCGCCGTCGACGATCTCGGCGACCGTACCGACCGCGCCGGTCAGGCCCAGCCGCGCGGCGATCACCCGGCCGATCTCCACGGGCGCGGCGCTGACCAGCCAGACCCGTTCGCCGGCGTCCAGGTGGCGCTGGGCGAGCTGGCGGGTGCCGGCCCAGATCCGGGGCGCCATCAGCTCGTCGAAGATCTCCTCCGCGAGGCGCTCCACGTCGTCCACCCGCCAGCCCTCGACGAAGGCGAGAGCGGCCTCCTTGGCCTGCGACATGTCGCCGGCGTGCTCGGTGGCGAGCAGCCGGAACCGCAGCTGCTGCCAGGCGAACCGGGCCAGGTCCGTGGTGGTGAAGTAGTCGCGCGCGGCGAGACCCCGGGCGAACCAGTAGATCGACGCGCCCCGCATCATCGTGTTGTCGACGTCGAAGAAGGCCGCCGCGGTCGGATCGGGTCTCGGGGGAGCGAGGGGCGCGAAGTCGGTCTCCGCCCAGCCGGCGGTGTGACCGTGGGCGTCGGTGCTGACGGTCACCTTGCGGCTGCGGACCACGCGACCTCCCTCCGCTCGACTGGCGCGACGTGTGCCTCCGCGAGGGTAGCCGGGCGCGCGTGGCGGACGGCCGCTCATGGGGAGAACTGTGGCGTGGACGTCTCGGCCGGATCCGGCCGACGCCGGGTCAGCGGTCGCCGGGGCAGGTGGCCGGGGCCGGGCCGAGGGCGTCGCTGCCGACGGGTGCGGGTTCGCCGCAGGCGATCGCCGCGCGCAGCGCGTCGGAGCGCTTGCGGGCCGCGTCGAGCAGGGCGAGTGAGCGGCGGGTCCGGTCGCGGTCGGCCCGGCTGGCGTCGTCGAGGAGCCCGCCGACCGCCCGGCGCTGGCCGGTGAGGAAGGAGTTGACCGCGTCCAGCGCCGCCGGGTCCGAGCGCTGCGTCGCGGCGGTGGTCAGCAGGCGTACGCCCTGGCGGGTGTCCGCGTCCATGTCGTCCAGCACCGCGCTGAAGCCGTCCTCGTTACCGCGCAGCGCGGCCGCCTCGGCGAGCCGGGTACGGGCGAAGTCCAGGAACAGTTGGCCCCGGCTGACGTCGGAACTGGCCAGCGCGAGCTGGGCGCGTTCGGTGGAGCGCTTCATGCCGTACAGCGCGTCGCCGGGGACGGCGTTCTCGCTGGCGGCCGAGATGCCCGAGAGGGCGACGGCGCCGGCCGCGACGCCGACCAGGATGGCGCCCCGGGCGCGGGCCCGGCGGGCGGTCACCGCCGGCAGCAGCCGGTTGCGGCCGGCGTCGGCGGCGGAGCGCCGGGACGACGGCTCGCTGGTGACGGCGGCCGGGGCACCGATGCCCTCGCGTTCGGCCGTGGCCAGGAGCATGGCCCGCAGTCCGGTGCGGAACTCCGGGTCCACCTCCACGGCGGGCGGGGCGGCGGGCAGCCGCTGACCCACCGCGACGAGCGTGGCCAACTGGTCGTCGGCCCGGGAACGGACGTGGTGTCGCCGGCCCCCGTTGGCCTCGTCGAGAAGCTGCGCGAAGCGCTCCGCGCGCCGACGGGAGAAGAGGTTGCTGTCCACCGCGGGCACCTCCTCTCGCTGGTCGCGACCGGTCGGCCGCTGTCTTCGACAGCGACCGGTGACGGCGGGACACCACGGACGAAGGTCGTGGCCGGCCGCGCTGCCGGACCTCGGGGGCCCGGGGGATGCCGGGGCTACCACCGGTCGCACCCGGAGAAACGGTCCGCACCGGACATGGGTTACGGGGCCGGCGGAGGCGAAATCACGGAAAGTGATCGCTGCCACGGGGTCGCGACGCCACGGACCCGCGCGTACATCGGATCGATGCACGGCGTTCTTCCCGCCCGGGACTACGGTTGGAAGCCGTCCGGCAGCAGCCGGGCCAGCGCTCGTACCGCGCGGTACTGGAGTGCCTTGATCGCGCCCTCGTTCTTGCCCATCGTGCGGGCCGTCTCGGCCACGGAGAAGCCCTGGAGGAAGCGGAGGACGATGCACTCCTGCTGCTCCGGGTTGAGCTGCTTGACGGCGCTGAGCAGGGCCACGTTGGTGATGTGCTCGACGACCGCCGCCTCCGGGCTGCCCTCCGGGCCCCGGTCCTCGCGGTCGGCGTCCAGCACGTCCCCGGTGGTGACCTCCAGCCGGTAGCGGCCGGACTTGAAGTGGTCCGCCACCAGGTTCCGGGCGATGGTGACCAGCCAGGCGCCCAGGTCGCGCCCCTGCCAGGTGAAGCTGCCGATCCGCTTGAGGGCGCGCAGGAAGGTGTCGGAGGTGAGGTCCTCGGCGAGTTGCCGGTTGCCCACCCGGAAGTAGACGAACCGGAACACGGTGTCGACGTACCGGTCGTAGATCAGCCCGAACGCCTCGGACTCGCCGGCCTGGGCCCGCTCGACCAGCCCCCAGACCTCCGTGGCGGGGTCGGACGGGTCCGGACGGCTGGGGAAGCCCGTCGAGGTGTTGACCGGCGCGACGGCGGCCGGCACCGCCGGGAGCACTGCCGTCTCCGCGCCCGACTCGTCGGGCGCCTTGGCCGGCTCCGTGGTGCGGCGGCCCTGCGCCGGCATGGTGGGCCGGGCAGGGACGGCGACCCGGCCGCCGGCCGACTTGGCGTTGCCGCCCGGTGTCGCGGAGCGGGGCGGCGGTTCGTTCTGGTGTGGCCGGCTGCGGGTCCGGCTCGACGTGCCCTCCCCCCGGACGGCGAGGCTGCCGGTGTCGTCCAGCGGACCCCGGGCGGCGGGCCGTTCGTTGAGCGGGCCGCGGATCGCCGGGTTGGTCAGGCCGGCCGGCCGTTCCGCATATCCGAAGGTGGTCACCGCGCCGCCTCCGTCCCGCCGGCCGACCACGCCGGTCGGCGCGTCGCCTTCGTGGCCCGGCCGGCTGGGCCGGGCAGGGCTGGCTCGGGGTGTGCCGACGGGCGGCAGATCCCCTTGAGGTGCTGGTCCAATGCGCTCACAGGCACGGGGGCCTCCTCGGGCTGAGGGGTGTCGACTCACGGCAAATGGGGTGAGCCGACCCGAGTGATGATAGGGCCAACGTCACCCACGCGTGGCAAGTCCGTTACACAGGGCGGAAGTATTTCCCGCCGCGCCGCACCCCTGGCGGACCGGTTGTCCGTCGTGTGCGGTTGACTTTCGGATTACCTCGTGGTTACGAAAGAAATTCCAGGTCACCGTGCATGTCGCGGGGCCGGGCGGATCGGCGGCGCGGGTGTCGACCCAGGACTGTCCGGCGTGCCCGGTGCGTCCGGGCATGTCCTGTGGACGGGACCGTCGCGTCCCGCCCGCGCCCACCGGACAAGTCCCGTCGACGGGACTTGTCCGGGCCGCCGTTCCCGCCCACCGGGGTACCCCCTTCGGCCTCCGGCGGGCATGGCCCACAGGCCCCGCGCTGTGCCAGACTCAGCCACCGTGCAGGACGCAACCGACAGCTCCGCCTCGACCCTCGTCGAGCGGCTCCACCGGGCGGCCGCCGCCCACGGCGACCGACCCGCGCTGCACTGGCGCGAGCGGACCGTCACCTGGTCCGAACTGGACGCGTCGGTGACGGCCACCGCCCACGCCCTGGCGGCCCTGACCGGGCGACCCGGCCCGACGCCGGGAGCCGCCGACCCGCACCCGCCCCGGATCGCCGTCGCGCTCGGCAACTCGCCGGACTTCGTGGTGAGCTGCCTGGCCGCGCTGCGCGCCGGGCTGGTCGCGGTGCCGGTCAACCCCGGCCTCACCGCCCCCGAGCTGCGGCACGTGCTGGCCGACTCCGGCGCCTCGGTGCTGATCGGCACCGAGCGGGTACGCGACCTGGTCGCCGACGCCGCCGGGGACCTGCCCGCGCTCGTCGCCGTGCACACCGCGCCGCCCGTGGCCGACGCCGGTCACCCGTTCCCCGACCGGGGCGGCGACGACCTGGCGCTGCTGCTCTACACCTCCGGCACCGAGGGGCGGCCGAAGGGCGCGATGCTGACGCACCGGGCGCTGGCCGCCAACCACGAGCAGGTCGGCCGCATCGACCCGCCCGTCGTCGGCCCGGACGACACCGTGCTGCTGGCGCTGCCGCTGTTCCACGCGTACGGGCTGAACGCGGGCCTCGGCGCGGTCGTCCACCATGGCGCGATCGGGGTGCTCGTCGACGACCTCGGCTCCGACGCGGGGCTGGCCGTGATCGCCCGGCACCGGGTCACCGTGCTGGTCGGCGTACCGTCGATGGTGGCCGCCTGGTCCACGGCGGACGCCGCCGCCCTCGCCGCGGCGATGACGTCGGTCCGGGCCGTGGTCTGCGGCGCGGCGCCGCTGGAGCCGGCCGTCGCGGCCCGCTTCGCCGAGGTCGCCGGCCGCCCGGTGCACGTCGGGTACGGCCTCACCGAGACCGCGCCGGTGCTCACCTCCACCCTGGTCGGCGGGGAGCCGAAGCCCGGCTCCATCGGCCGGCCACTGCCCGGCGTCGAGTTGCGTCTGGTCGGGACGGACGGGGCCGACCTGTGGCGCGACGGCGTGGCCGAGCCGGAGGACGACGCCGACGAGCTGGATCTCTCCGACGTCACGCCCGGCACCGACCCGGGCCAGGTCGTGGTGCGCGGGGCGAACGTCTTCGCCGGCTACTGGCCGGACGGCCGGGGCGGCCCGGACGCCGACGGCTGGTGGCCCACCGGCGACGTGGCGTACGCCGACTCCGACGGCGACCTCTTCCTGGTGGACCGGATCGGCGAGCTGATCCTGGTCAACGGCTTCAACGTGTACCCGCACGAGGTCGAGCTGGTGCTCTCCGCGCACCCGGGGGTGGCCGAGTCGGCGGTACTGGGTGTGCCGCACCCGCGGACCGGCGAGACTGTCCGGGCGTACGTGGTGCCGGCGCCGGGGCGTCCGGTGACCGGTGAGGAGCTGCTCGCCCACTGCGCCCGCAACCTGGCCCGGTTCAAGTGCCCGACCGCCGTCGAGTTCGTCGACGAGTTGCCGCACTCGGTGATCGGCAAGGTGCGCAAGACCCTGCTCCGGACGGCGTCGTCCCCGGCGTCCACGGTGCCGTCCCCGGCGGCGTCGCCGGAGACCCGCCCGCCGGCCCCGGCCGGCGCCAGCACGACGGAGGAGACCGATGCGTGAGCCCCGACTCACCCTGATCACCCGCCCCGGCTGCCACCTCTGCGACGAGGCGAAGCTGGCGCTGGACCGGGTGGTGGCGGTCACCGGGGACCGGTGGACCGAGAAGGACGTCACCGACGACATCGAGCTGGAACGCGAGTACGGCGACCGGCTGCCCGTGGTGCTGCTCGACGGCAAGGAGCACGGCTACTGGCGGGTGGAGGAGGAGCGGCTGCTGCGGGACCTGACCACGCCGCAGCTGTGACGCCAGGCGTTAGGGTGCTCCGATGACCCCTGCGCGCAACCACCTGGTGTGGGACTGGAACGGCACCCTGCTCAACGACCTGAGCCTGGTGGTCGCCTCCACCAATGCCGCCTTCGCCAGCGTCGGCGGGCCCGCCGTGACCGCCGACGAGCACCGCGTGCGGTTCCGCCGGCCGATCGCCGACTACTACGCCGAGGTGCTCGGTCGGGCGGTCGACGACGACGCGTTCGGCCGGCTGGACCGGATCTTCCACGACGCGTACCGCAGCGGGCTGACGACCTGCGAGCTGGCGCACGACGCAGGCGTCGCGATGGCGGCCTGGCCGGGCAGCCAGTCCCTGCTGTCCATGTGGTTCCACGAGGAGCTGGTGCCGACCGTGCACACGTACGGGCTCGCCGGGCACTTCGTCCGGGTGGACGGGCTGCGGGCGACCGTCGGCGGCGGCCGCAAGGCCGAGTCGCTCCGGCGGCACCTGGCCGAGCTGGGCGTGGACGGCCGGGACGTGGTGCTCATCGGGGACTCCGTCGACGACGCCGACGCCGCCGTGTCGGTGGGTGGCCGCGCCGTCCTCTACACCGGCGGGTTCACCGACGCGGCACGGCTGCGCGCCGCCGGCCACCCGGTCGCCGACACCCTCAGCGAGGCGGTCAGCCTGGCGGCCACGCTGCCCTGACCGGGGCTGGACCCCGTCCGTGCGCTCGCGGCAGACCGCCCTCCGTCCGCGCCCCGGCGGCAGACCAGCCCCCGTCCGCGCGCTGGCGGCGGGCCGGGCGGCGGGTCAGTTGCGCAGGTAGGCCAGCACGGCCAGGACCCGGCGGTGCTGCTCCGTGTCGGGCGGGAGCTGGAGCTTGGTGAAGATGTTCCGGACATGCTTCTCGACGGCGCCGTCGGTGACCACCAGGGTCTTCGCGATCGCGGTGTTGGAGCGGCCCTCGGCCATCAGCGCGAGCACCTCGCGTTCGCGCGGGGTGAGCTCGCGCAGCGGGTCGTCGCGCCGACGCCGGGCGAAGAGCTGGCCGACCACCTCGGGGTCGAGCACCGTCCCGCCGGCGGACACCCGGTCCAGCGCGTCGAGGAACTCGTCGATCGCGGCCACCCGGTCCTTGAGCAGGTAGCCGATCCCGCCTCCGCCGCCGCCGGTGGTGGCGAGCAGGTCGTCGGCGTACGACACCTCGACGTACTGGGAGAGGACCAGGATCGGGGTGCGGGGCACCAGGCGGCGGGCCTCCACCGCCGCGCGCAGCCCCTCGTCGGTGTGCGACGGCGGCATCCGGACGTCGACGATCGACACGTCCGGCCGGTGGGCCACCACCGCCACCACCAGCGCGTCGCCGTCGGCCACGGCGGCCACCACCTCGTGCCCGCGCTCGGTGAGCAGCCGTACCAGCCCCTCCCGGAGCAGCACCGCGTCGTCCGCGATCACGATCCGCATGTCCTGTTGTCTACCACGTACGGCTCACAGCGGGAGTTCCGCGCGGATCTTGGTGGGCCCGCCGGCCGGGCTGACCACGGAGAGCCGGCCCCCGGCGGAGCGGATCCGGTCGGCGATGCCGACCAGCCCGTGCCCCTTGGCCAGGTGGGCGCCGCCCTGCCCGTCGTCGTCGACGTCGACCTCCAGCCGCCCGTCGTGCCGGGCCACGGTGACCCGGCACTCGGTCGCCCGGCTGTGCTTGGCGACGTTGGTCAGCGCCTCGGACACCACGAAGTAGGCGGTGCTCTCGACCGCCGGGTCGAGCCGGCCGGCCGGGCTGGCCAGTTCCGGGTCCACCCGCAGCTCGATCGGGATCAGGCCGCGCCCGGCCAGTGCCGCCAGGGCGCTGGGCAGTCCCCGGTCGACCAGGATCGGCGGCGCGATGCCCCGGGACAGGGCGCGCAGCTCGGCGAGCGTCTCCCGGGTCTGGGTGACCGCCTCGTCCAGGGTGCGCCCGGCGGCCCGCGGGTCGGTGGCGAGTTGCTGGCGGGCCCGGCTGAGGTCCATCGCGAGCCGGACGAGGCGCTGCTGCGGGCCGTCGTGGATGTCTCGCTCCAGTCGGCGCAGCGCGCTCGCCTCGGCGGAGACGGCGGCCCGCTTCTGTTCCTCCAGCACGGTGATCCGGTTGCGCATCTCGGCCACGCCGGTGAGCAGGGCCCGGCCGAAGCCGGCCTGCAGCAGCGCGCAGCCGCGGGCCACGATCGGCAGGGTGATCAGGAAGAACAGCCCGATCGCGGTGTGCAGCCCGATCCGGACGACGGTCGAGTCGCCGAGGCCGAGGAGCTGGGGGAGGCCGACGTCCTCCGGGTCGCCGTGCGGCAGCGTCCAGTCGTACGCCCAGTAGAGGGTGCCGGCGATGGCGCCGGCCCACCAGACCAGCGTGACCACGAAGGTGACGATGGCCACGATCAGCTTGAGGATGCCGTGCGCCAGGTCGAGCCAGGACTGCGCGTCCCCCATCGGGACGAAGATCCGCCGCCAGGCGCTCGCGCCGGGCTCCGGGAGCCGGTACTGGGGGCGGATCCGGGCCTGGTGGAGCACGGTGGGGAGGCGGAGGCGCTCGATGTCGGCGAGGCCCCGGGCGGCGTAGAGGGTGCCGCTGAGGATCGGCAGGCCGATCACCGTCACGACCAGCCCCAGCCCGGCAGCCAGGCCGACCAGCAGGACGACGAAGCTGGCCAGGGCCAGCGGGAGGCCCAGCAGCACGTAGCCGGAGTCCAGCAGGAGCTGTCGGGAGATGGTCGGCGCCGGCACGGTCTGTTCGGCGGCGACGGGTACGGCGGTCATGTCAAGAGGCTAGGCAGCGCGGGGCCGCCGACCCATCCCGTCGGCCCGCCTCTGCGGCGTAGGGCTGGCCCTACCGTGACCGGATCGTGGGCGAGCCGTGGGCCGCGCCATTGGTCAGAGAAGTCGTAATTGAGCAATAATCGGCGCTACCGGCACCATCGCCACCGCCCGGAGGTCGGGCGGTGGCCGGCGGCGGCCACTGGATCGATCTTGCGGAATGGAGGGGCTGGTGAAGCCGCGTCGCGAGCTGTCAAGATCGCGATTTGTGCACGCGTTCACAAGCGCCTACTCTGTAGTTCCGACGCGCCCTGCTAGCACAGCCGGCAATCTCGGTCGCCAGCGGGGATCCCGAAACGGCCGGCCGCCCGAGTTGGCCGAGGATCGCACCGCACGGAGTCTCATGAGTCAGCACCGTCACCCTGGCGCGCCCGGCCGCGCCGGTGCCGTACCGGCGCTCCCGGATCTGCCGGAGGCGACCGTCGCGCGGCTCCCGGAATACCTCCGTGCCCTGCACAACCTCGCCGAAACCGGCCACGAGACCGTGTCCAGCGAGGGCCTGGCCAGCGCCGCCGGCGTGAACTCCGCGAAGCTCCGCAAGGACCTCTCGCACCTCGGCTCGTACGGGACCCGTGGCGTCGGCTACGACGTGGCGCTGCTGGTCGACCAGATCGAGTACGTGCTCGGGCTCACCCAGCGGCGGGCCGTCGCCCTGGTCGGCGTGGGTAATCTCGGTCACGCCCTCGCCGGCTACGACGGCTTCGCCAGCCGCGGCTTCCGGATCGCCGCACTCTTCGACGCCGATACCGCCCGGGTCGGCGAGGAGATCAGCGGGCTGGTCGTCCGGCACATCGACGAGCTGCCCCGGGTCGCCGTCGAGGAGGCCATCGCCATCGGCGTGATCGCCACCCCGGCCCCGGCCGCCCAGGCGGTGGCGGACCAGCTCGTGGCCGTCGGCGTGACGAGCATCCTGAACTTCGCCCCGTGCGTACTCTCGGTTCCGGAGGGGGTCGACGTGCGCAAGGTCGACCTCGCGATCGAGCTGCAGATCCTGTCCTTCCACGAGCACCGCAAGGCATCGCTGACCGCGCTGCCCGCCACCGGTGGGTCCGCCCTCACCGCTCTGCCCGGGGGGCTCGCCGTCACCGACCCGCAGGAGGCGATCGGCACGTGAAACTGCTCGTCGTCGGCGCGTCCTACCGCACCGCTCCCGTCGCCACGCTGGAGCAGCTCGCGGTCGGCCCCGCGGACCTCACCCGCACCCTGGACCGCCTGGTCGCCCAGCCGTACGTGACCGAGGCCGTGCTCGTCTCCACCTGTAACCGGGTGGAGGTCTATGCCGCCGTGTCCGGCTTCCACGGCGGCCTCGGTGACATCTGCGCGGTGCTGGCCGACCAGGCCGGCTGCCAGCCCGCCGCGCTCGCCAGCCACCTCTACGTGCACTTCGACGCCGCCGCCGTGGACCACGTCTTCCGGGTCGCGGCCGGGCTCGACTCGATGGTGGTCGGCGAGGCGCAGATCCTCGGCCAGCTCCGGGACGCCTACCATTCCGCGACCGGGGCCGACACCGCCGGGCGGCTGCTGCACGAGCTGATGCAGCAGGCGCTGCGGGTCGGCAAGCGGGCGCACGCGGAGACCGGGATCGACCGGGCCGGCCAGAGCGTGGTGACCGCCGCGCTGGAGCTGGCCGCCGGGCACCTCGACGGCGACCTCGCCGGCCGTCCCGCGCTGGTGGTCGGCGCGGGCGCGATGGGCTCGCTGGGCGTGGCCACGCTGTCCCGGCTGGGCGCCGGGCCGCTCACGGTCACCAACCGGGGCGCCGACCGGGCCGTCCGGCTGGCCGAGGCGTACGGGGCCAGCGCGACGCCGATGGCGGAGCTGACCACCGTGCTCTCCACAGTGGACATCGTAGTGGCCGCCACCGCGGCCGCCGAAGCGGTCCTCACCCGTGACGTGGTGACCCGGGCGCTCGCCGGGCGCGACCCCGGCCGGGGGCCGCTGGTCCTGCTCGACCTGGCCGTGCCGCGCGACGTGGAGGCCGGCGTCGCCGAGCTGCCCGGCGTCGAGGTCATCGACATCGACCGGATGGCGACGCTGCTCGCCGACGGGCCCGCCGCCGCCGACGCCGCCGCCGTCGAACGGATCGTGGCCGGCGAGGTCGACGCCTTCCTCACCTGGCTGCGCGGCGCCGACGTGGCGCCCACGGTGGCCGCCCTGCGTGGCCGCGCCGACGACGTCGTCGGCGCCGAGCTGCGCCGGCTCGCCCAGCGCCGCCCGGACCTCACGGACGACCAGCGCGCCGAGGTGGCCCGGACGGTGCACCGGGTGGTGCAGCGGCTGCTGCACCAGCCGACCGTGCGGGTGCGCCAGTTGGCGGCGGAACCCGGCGGTGACCAGTACGCGGCCCTGCTGCGCGAGCTGTTCGACCTCAAGGTGCCGCAGACGTCCCCGGTCGACAACGTCCCCGACATCGTGGCCGGCGACGCCGCGCCGCCGTTCGGCCTCGCCGACCTGCCACCGCCCGTCGGCCTTGCCGACCTGCCACCGTCGGTGGGTTCCGCCGACGTCCCGCCCCTCGGAGGTGAGCGATGAGCACGCCCCTGCGCCTCGGTACCCGGGGCAGCAAACTGGCGATGGCCCAGTCCGGCCACGTCGCGGAGGCCCTGACCGCCGCCACCGGCCGGCCCGTCGAGCTGGTCGAGGTGGTCACCGCCGGCGACCGCTCGTCCGCGCCGGTGCACCGGCTCGGCGTCGGCGTCTTCGTCTCCGCCCTGCGGGACGCCCTGACCGCCCGCACCATCGACTTCGCGGTGCACTCCTACAAGGACCTGCCCACCGCGGCGGCGGCCGGGCTGCACATCGCGGCGGTGCCGATGCGGCAGGACCCGCGGGACGCGCTGGTCGCCCGGGACGGCCGGACGCTCGCCGAGCTGCCCTCCGGCGCGACCGTGGGCACCGGAGCGCTGCGCCGCATCGCCCAGCTGCACGCCCTCGGGATGCAGCTGGAGGTCGCCCCGATCCGCGGCAACGTCGACAGCCGCCTCGCGCGGGTGCTCGGCCCGGAGGCCGACCTCGACGCGGTCGTCCTGGCCCGGGCCGGGCTGGCCCGGCTCGGGCGTACCGACGTGATCACCGAGACGCTCGACCCGATGCTGATGCTGCCCGCGCCCGCCCAGGGCGCGCTGGCGGTGGAGTGCCGGGCCGACGACACGGACCTGGTCGAGCTGCTCGCCGTGCTCGACCACGCACCGTCTCACGCCGCGGTCACCGCGGAACGGGCGCTGCTGGCCACCCTGGAGGCCGGATGCTCCGCCCCGGTCGCCGCCTACGCCGTCGTCGCCGAAGGCGAGCCAACCGGCTCGGGCGTCGAGGGTGACTTCGTCCAGGAGATCTATCTGCGCGGGGCGGTGATCAGTCCGGACGGCACGAGAGACCTCCGGCTGTCCCGCACCGGAACGCTCGCCGACGCGGCGGAGATCGGCAAGGCACTCGCCGCCGAACTCCTCGACCTCGGCGCCGACTCGATCCTCGGCCACGATGGACACGCCGGCCCGGGGACCCAGCAATTTGGGAGCACAGAATGACCCGCACCCGTAAGCCCGTAGGCCGCATCGCCTTCGTCGGGGCCGGTCCCGGCGACCCGGGCCTGCTGACCCGCCGGGCGCACGACGCTCTGGTCGACGCCGACCAGGTGGTGTACGACCGGGGAGTCCCCGAGTCGCTGCTCGACGCCGTCCGCGCCCAGGCCAGGGAAGACGCCCAGTTCACTCCGGCGGAGGGCGCGCCGGGTGACGTGGCGAAGGTGCTGATCTCGGCGGCCCGTTCCGGGCTGAACGCGGTGCACCTGGTCGCCGGCGACCCGTTCGGCCACGAGTCGGTCGTCAAGGAGGTGCAGGCGGTCGCGCGGACCGCCGCACACTTCGAGGTGGTTCCCGGGGTCGGCCAGGCCGAGGGGGTGGCGACCTACGCGGGTGTGCCGCTGCCGGGCGTACGGACGGCGGCCGACGTCGAGGACGTCAGCACGCTGGACTTCGACGCGCTGGCCGCTGCCGTCGGCCGGGGCTCGCTGGCCCTGGCCGTGGACGCCGGTGACCTCGCCGCGATCCGCGACGGGCTGCTCGCGGCCGGGGTGGAGGGCACCACCGGCGTCGGGGTGACCGGTGACGGCACCGGTGAGACGCAGTACACCACCACGTCGACCGTCGACTCGTTCGTCGCGGCGGCGCTCGGCTTCACCGGCCGGGTGGTCCTCACCGTCGGCGAGGGCGTGGGCCAGCGGGACAAGCTGAGCTGGTGGGAGAACCGGCCGCTGTACGGCTGGAAGGTCCTCGTGCCCCGCACCAAGGAGCAGGCCGGCGTGATGAGCGCGCGGCTGCGCGCGTACGGGGCCATCCCCTGCGAGGTGCCGACGATCGCGGTCGAGCCGCCGCGCACCCCGGCCCAGATGGAGCGGGCGGTCAAGGGCCTGGTCGACGGCCGGTACGCCTGGGTGATCTTCACCTCGGTGAACGCGGTCCGCGCGGTCTGGGAGAAGTTCGCCGAGCACGGTCTCGACGCCCGGCACTTCGGCGGCGTCAAGATCGCCTGTATCGGTGAGGCGACCGCCGACGCCGTCCGCGCGTTCGGCATCCAGCCCGAGCTGATCCCGTCGGGGGAGCAGTCCTCCGACGGGCTGCTGGCCGAGTTCTCGCCGCACGACGAGATCCTCGACCCGGTCGGTCGGGTGCTGCTGCCGCGCGCCGACATCGCCACCGAGACCCTCGCTGCCGGGCTCACCGAGCGCGGCTGGGAGGTCGACGACGTGACCGCCTACCGGACGGTCCGGGCCGCCCCGCCGCCCGCCGAGATCCGGGACGCGATCAAGTCGGGTGGCTTCGACGCCGTGCTCTTCACGTCCAGCTCGACGGTGCGCAATCTGGTGGGTATCGCGGGGAAGCCGCACGCCCGTACCGTCGTTGCAGTGATCGGGCCCAAGACGGCGGAGACCGCGACCGAGTTCGGCCTGCGGGTCGACGTCCAGCCTCCGCACGCCTCGGTTCCCGATCTGGTGGAGGCGCTCGCCGCCTACGCCGTCGAGCTGCGCGAGAAGCTCGCCGCCATGCCGGCGAAGCAGCGCCGTGGCTCGAAGGTGCAGGGGCCGACCGCCCTGAGGTTCCGGTAGTCGTAGCAGGAGGTCCGTGATGCCGTACCCCGAGATCCGGCCCCGCCGGCTGCGCCGCAACGCGGCCATCCGGCGGCTGGTCTCCGAGACCCGCGTCGACCCGGCCGAGCTGGTCGTGCCGATGTTCGTCAGGGAGGGGTTGACGGAACCGCGGGCGATCGCGTCGCTCCCGGGGGTGCTCCAGCACTCCCGGGACTCGCTCCGCAAGGCCGCGGCCGAGGCGGTCCAGGCGGGCGTCGGCGGGATCATGCTCTTCGGCGTGCCGGAGCGGCGGGACGCCACCGGGTCCGGCGGGATCGACCCGAACGGCATCCTCAACGTCGCGATCCGCGACGTCGTCGCCGAGGTGGGCGACGCCACGGTGGTGATGAGCGACCTCTGCCTGGACGAGTTCACCTCGCACGGGCACTGCGGCCTGCTCACCCCCGACGGCGGCGTCGACAACGACGCCACGTTGGAGGCGTACGCCGAGATGGCGGTCGCCCAGGCCGCCGCCGGGGTCGGCGTGGTCGGGCCGTCCGGCATGATGGACGGCCAGATCGCCGTGGTACGCCGGGCGCTCGACGCTGCGGGCCACCAGGACGTCGCCGTGCTGGCGTACGCCGTCAAGTACGCCTCGGCCTTCTACGGCCCGTTCCGGGACGCGGTGGAGTCGGCCCTGGAGGGCGACCGCCGCACCTACCAGCAGGACCCCGCCAACCTGCGGGAGTCGCTGCGCGAGGTCGAGCTGGACGTCGCCGAGGGCGCCGACATGGTGATGGTCAAGCCGGCCCTGCCGTACCTCGACGTGGTGTCGGCGGTCCGTGCGGCGGTGGACGTCCCGGTCGCCGCCTACCAGGTCTCCGGCGAGTACGCGATGGTCGAGGCGGCTGCCGCCAACGGCTGGATCGACCGGGAGCGGGTGATGCTGGAGACGCTCACCTCGATCCGCCGGGCCGGCGCGCAGATCATCCTCACCTACTGGGCGGTCGAGGCCGCCGGACTCCTCCGCCAGCGCTACTGACCCCGTCCCACCCGGAGCGGCGCGGCCTGGCCTGCCTGATCCTTCCCGGCGCGACCTGGTCTGGCGCGCCCTGGTCCGGTCCGGCCCTTCAGGTCTCCGACCTGTCCCGGGCAAAGGTCGGGTTCCGATCGAGCCAACTCATTTCCTCCACCACCCGTCTCGGGGCACTCGCCGGACCTTCACCTGCCCGCTCGTCGTCCAGTGCGATCTGCCGGTGCTGGTGCGTGTCGCTGTCGTCCCTCGCCGGCATGCGCAGGCGTCAGCGCTGGTTGCCGGCTTCGAGTAGGCGCGCCCGGTCCGCACCCCAGCAGCCCCGCCCGTAACGCTGAGTACTCGACCTGTGGCGCCGGGGCCACCACTCTTCAGACGCTTTGCTCTGCATCCTCATATGCACCAGTTACGAAGGGTGCCTGTTGCGTATGAGGATGCAGAGCAAAGGGCGCGCGGGGGTTCGTCGCTGCCGAGGAGAGGCTCCGCTGAACTCGCTGGTTGCGGCGTTGTGGCCGTCAGCGGCATGCTCCAGGGTCGTTCAGGGGCCGGATTTGTCATCACTGAGCGTAGGCAACTGCAGAAGAACCGCTCCTGTTACGGTGCGTTACCGTCTCGCAGGGTTCGTCCGGGCTGTGAGGGCAGGACCGGTCGCTGGTTTTCCACAGGTGGCTGCGTTGTCCACAGGCGGAGCGGGCGGGATTGCGGGAGAGGCACCGCAGCCGGGAGCGTTACGGGATGACCGAGCTTCCCGCCGAACCGGAAATTGACCGGGATTCCGACCGACCGCCTGGCTCCGACCAGTTGTCCGGCGCCGCGGGACCGTCGGGCGCCGCAGGGCCGTCGGGTGCCGTCAAGCCGTCGGGTGGCGCCGGGGCGTCGGGCGGCGTCGGGCCGTCGGGCGGCGACCAGGCGGTGGGTACCGATCAGGGGGCGGGATCGCGCGAGCCGCCCGTGATGCTCACCGAGCCGTTCGACACCCCGTGGCCGGCCGCAGGCATCGTCCGGGCGGTCCGGCGGTATGCCAGCCTCAGCCAGCGGGAGTTGGCCCGGTGGGCCGGGGTGAACCATTCCACCGTCGGGCGGATCGAGGCGGGCCGGATGGTGCCGAGCCTCCTGCTCCTGCGCCGCATCATCGGGGTCGCCGGGTTCCGGCTGGCCGTCGTCGACGAGTTCGGGCGGGTGCTGAAGCCGATGCGGGACTGGCAGGACACCCGCGACGGGGCGGGGCGTCGCTACCCCTCGCACCTGGACACCATTCTCGACCCCGAGCCGGGCGAGTGGTGGGCGGACATCTACGGGCTGGCCCGCCCGCCGGAGACGTTTCACCGCGACCGCCGGGTCCGCGACGCCATGCGGCGGCGCAGCCAGTGGGAGGTGCGGGTGGCGAAGTACCGCAGCGTGCCCCCGCCGCCGCGCGTGCCTCCACCGTCGCGGCTGCCCGACCCGGGCTTCCCGCGGTGAGCGGACGGCCCGCCGGCCAGGACGTTCCTGGGCGGCGGGCCGTCGGGGCGGGCTCCGGTGTGACGTCAGTCGTCGTCGGTGATGGTGCCCACGGCGAGCGGATCGGCCAGCCGCAGGCCGGGCACCCCGGCCACGACCAGGTTCACCTTCTCGTCGGCCTCCCGCTTCCGGTCACCGCGTACGGTCACCGGGAAGGCCAGCGAGGTCTGCCCGGCAGCCAGGACCTTGCAGCCGACGTACGGGTCGTAGTCGGCGCCGGCCTGGGCCGTGGTGCCGTAGGTGGCGGCGCAGAGCAGCACCGGCTGGGACAGCGGGCGCGACACGGTGACCGTGAAGGTCAGCGGCCGGGTGCCCCGGTCGCCCTCGACCACCGACGCGTCGCCGACGCTCAGCGACGCCCGGGAACGGAAGCGGGCCACCTGCGGGTCGTGGTCGCTGGAACCCCGGCTGCCGTCGGCCGCGTGGTCGGCCGGCCAGTCGGCGTTGACGTGCGCGGCCCGCATCTGCACCAGGTCCCGGTGCAGCGCGCCGTTCACGAACAGGTGGTCCAGCGTCTGCGCCTGCCCCTCGAAGCTGTACGAGTAGGCGGACGACGGCGCGTCGGCGAGCAGGTCGTCCCACAGGTTGCGCATGCCCGCCTCGTACAGCGGACCGAGCTGGTCCGACGGGGTGGGATCCGCCGCCGTCGCGATGGGATCGTCGGGGCGGGGGAACACGTTCAGGTCCCCGCCGTAGACCACCCGCGCGTGCGGGTCCGACGCCTCGATCGCGGTGACGATTGCGGCCCCGTACGCCGCCTGCTCCCGGCGCTGCCCGACCCGGCTGTCCGGCCCGGACGAGTAGTGGTTGCTGGCGGCCCAGAGCGTGTACCGCTCGGCGGAGCCGGGCGCGGCGGCGACCGTGAACTTGCCGAGCTGCGGCGCGCGGGTGAAGACGTTGTTTCCGTCCTTGCCGGTGGACGTGTCCACGTCGTCCGGAAGCACCGCGTTGAGCGCCTTCGGATTCTGCACGTCCGCGTTGCCCGGCAGCGCCGCCCCCCGGTACTCGACGGTCGGCGCCGAGCCCAGCAGCGGGTCGCCGGCGGTGGGCGCCGCCAGCGACACCCGGTCGGTGCGGAACAGGAACGCCGCGGTGATGCCCCGGGCGTCCGCGCCGGTGCGGTCGTACGCGGCCTGGTAGGCGGGGCCACCGGCGGCCGTGATGGCCAGCGCCAGGTCCTGGAGGCTGTCCGGCGCGCCGTCGGCGTTGTCCGTGCTGCCGCAGACCAGTTCGGTGCCGGAGACCGAGCAGATGTCCTGGTCCTCGGCCTCCTGCACCAGGATCAGGTCCGGGGAGTGCAGGTCGGTGGTGATCTGGTCGGCCAGCGCGGCGAGCTGCTCGTGGTACTCCTGCTCGCTGCCCGGGACGTAGTCGAACGGCGGGCGCACCCCGGTGCAGCCGGCGTTGCCGGCGAAGTCGCAGCCGTCGAACGGGTCGTCACGGTAGTCGTACAGGTTCTCGACGTTGTAGGTCGCGACCGCGACCTCCTCCGACCGGTTGGCCGGCTTCGGCGGGTTGTTCGCCGACGGGTCGGCCCCGCCCGTGAACGCCGCCGCCTCGACCTGCACGCCGTACTTCTCGAACGAGTAGTACAGCCCGCCCACCGCGTCGGCGGTCAGCGTGTCGAACGTGCGCGCGGGCGGGAGCAGCGCGGCGCTGTCGCCCGTGGTGCCCTTCACGCCCATGCTGCCGAGCAGGACGCGCTGCCCGTTGCCGTCGTCGAAGCGGCGGCCCGGGTCGTTGTCCAGCGGGTGCGCGTCCCGGAACACCCGGCGGGCGTACGGGTCGGCGCGGTCGAGCAGCGGGTCGTCCCGGTCGATCACGAAGATCTCGGCGTCGGCGGTGGAGGCGAAGACGTTGCGCCCGCTCACCGCGCCGCTGCCGGCGCGTACCCGCAGCCGGGCGCCCTCGTGCCGCTCGAAGAAGCGCTGTGCCGCCGCCACCTCGACCGGCGGCACCGCGTCGGTCACCTGGACCTCGGCGTTCACGTCCACGCCGGAAGCGACCCGGCGCACCAGCGACGCGCCGGAGAGCTGGGTGAAGTTGAAGTACTCGGAGACCCGGGCGCGCAGCACCACCTCGTCGCCGACCGTCGGCACGTAGCCGCCGATGAGCGAGGTGAACGAGCCCATGAAGACGAAGATGCCGTCCGAGCTGGTCGGGTCGCCGTCGGTGGCGTCCCTGCGGCTCTGCAGGAAGAACCCGTGCTGGTCACGGCCCGACGAGTCGCGCGCGAGGGTCCGCTGGGTGATCACGCCGCGTACGTCGTACAGCGTGCTGCTGGTCCCGTTGCCGGAGGCCGGCGCGAGCGGCGACCGGTCGGCGGGGCCGGACTCGCCGTCGGTGGTCGGGCCCTGCACCTCGCCGACGGTCAGCTCCCGGGTCACCTGCACGGTCAGGGTGCAGGTGGCGGTGCCGCCGTCCGCGTCGGTGGCGGTCAGCACCACGCTGTACGCCGCGGCGGCCAGGTCGGCGCTCGTGCCGACCGTGGCGCGGGCGGTGCCGCCGACCGCGTCGGCCGGGGTGACCGCCGAGCGGCTGACGGAGCCGGTGGCCGGGGTCGGGTCGACCGAGGTGACCGCCAGGTCGACGATCCGGTCGTCCGGGTCGGTGGCGGTGACCTCCCGGGTGGCTGCCGTGCCGGCCGAGGTCACCAGCGCCGGGCCGCAGGTGAGCGTGGCGGGCGCGTCGACCGGGCCGCCGCCGTCGACGGTGTGCGCGCCGAGGCCGTCGAACGTGTCGACGGGGAAGCCGGCCCACTGCGCGGCCGGGTCGAACGCGTCGGAGGGGTCGGTGTCGCCCGAGGTCACGGCGGCCGACCGACGCAGCGTGTTGTCGGCGGTGCTGGTGACGCCGGTGCCCCACTCGGTGCCCGGGTCGACGCCGATCTGGCCGATCGAGTCGAGCACGGTGCCACCCCGACGCAGCACGATGGCGTCGTCGCCGTTGAACAGGCTGGCGCTGGTGGTCTGGTCGGCCCGGTCCAGGATGCCCGGCGCGGCCGAGGCGGCGGCGAGGACGAAGGTGTCGCCGGCCGCGACGGTGCCGGTGAGGGCCAGGTTCGTCGGCGTGGTGGAGCCGTTGAAGTGCAACTGGAGCTGGTAGCCGCCGGCGGCCAGGTCGACGGCGGCGCCGGTGCCGTTGAACAGCTCGATCGCCTTGTTGTTCGACGAGCCTTCGACGTACTCGGAGATGAAGAGGTCGGTGGGCGCGGCGCTGGCCGCGGTGGGTGCGACGCCGACAGCCGCGACGGTCACGGCGGCGGTGGCGGTCGCGAGCGCGGCAAGAGTGCGGCGCGGGCGCATGGGGCCTCCACGATGGGTGGGCGGGGAACTAACGCACGTTAAGGGTCGGTGCTGACCGCCGTCCATCCCCCACCGGACAGTTTCGTGAACGTTCCGGTCAGCGTCCGGCGTCGAGGCGGTGCACCAGCTCAGCCACGTCGATGCTGTATTCGCACCACTCGCGGTCCGGGCGGTAGCCCAACTCGGCGTTGACCTTGAGCATGGCCTCGTTGGCCTGCGCGTTCCACGTCTGCACCTCGGTCAGCTCCGCCTCCGCCGAGCGCAGCTCCATCAGCATCCGGGCCTTGATCGCCCGGTCGATGCCGTAGCCCCGGTGGTCCTGTACGACGATGGTGTCGTACTGGTCGGCGCGGGTGGGATGCTGGACCGGCACGACCACCTCGGTCAGCCCCGCCACCTCCCCGGTCTGCTCGTGCAGGGCGAGCACGATGTAGGGCTTCATGCCCCGCCGGTGCAGGCAGTCCAGACTGTCGCGCAGCCGCTGCGGGTCGTAGGAGCTGGGGCGCAGCTCGCCGTCCTCGACGTCGCGCACCTCCGCCTTGGCCCGCGCGTACGTCTCGATCAGCTCGTCCGGCGGGCCGCCGGGGTGGAACTGGAGGTGGTAGCCCGCGCCGATGCCGGTGGCCATCTCGGACAGCTCGGCCCAGTCCACCCCGGACAGGTCCAGCACACTGCGGGTCTCGACGTACTCCTTCGAGAAGCCGAGCGACTCGTAGAAGGCGACGGCCGGCGTGTCGCCGACCACCTCGACCCCGATCGACTGGAAGCCCTCCTGGTAGACCCGCCGGGCGGCGGTCAGGACGAGGTCCCGCCCGAGGCCCGTGCGCCGCTCCGCCGGGTGCACCAGCACCTCCAGCACCCCGATGTCACCGAGCAGCAGCACGTGCACGTGGCCCAGGATCGCCCCCGGGCTGCCGTCGGCCGCCGGCTCCGCCTGGGCGACCCAGGAGATCCGCCGCTCGCCGGGCATCACCTCCGCGAGGTATTCCCGCATGGAACTCTCCCGCCACGGCGGGTCCTGCGGCAGATCGGCCGCCAGGACCGCGTTCAGCGTGTCCAGCAGCGACGCGATCTCGGCGGACGACGCGGTCCTGGGGTCCCACTCGCGCACCATCACCCGTCTAGCTTGCCGCTAACCGCTGCCCGGGGGAAGTGTCCAGTTCTCCAATGTATGCAGACGATCACTTCACGTGCGGCTCGCCTGTCCGTACCGGTTGGCGGTGTCGTAGACGTCCTGGGCGTACCGGCGGACGTCGTTGTAGGACAGGATCGCGTTCCACCAGTCGGCGGGGATGGTCAGGTTCCGGCCGCCCTTGCAGAGGTAGTTGCCGGCGGCGAGGGCGGCGTCGTCCAGGTCGTGCGGGTCCTTCACGCCGTCGTTGTCGGCGTCGGCGCCGATCTCCTGCCAGGTCGTCGGGATGAACTGCATCGGCCCGACCGCCCGGTCGAGGACCGGGTCCTTGTCCATCACGCCGCGGTCCGTGTCGGGGATGCGCATCCGACCGCCCTGCCCGTCGAGCGGCAAGCCGATGATCTCGGGCAGCGCCTTGCCGTCCTGGCGGAGCGTCGCGTTGTTGGCCTGACCGTGCCCCGACTCGACGAACCCGATGGCCGCCAGGGTGGTCCAGCTCAGCCCGCAGCTGCGGTTGGTCTGGGCGAGCACCACCTCGGCGTAGCCGTACGCCTGCATGGCCACCGGCGAGATGCCGACCTTCGGCCCGATCTGGGCGGCCCAGCCGGCCAGCGCGTCCGACGGCCGGCCGGTGATCCCGCCGGGGAACGAACCGGGCGGCACCGTCCCGCCGGGCAGTGGCGTCTGACCGGGCAGCATCGTGCCGCCGGGCAGTGGCGCCTGCGGAACGGTGGTCGGCGCGGCGGAGGTGGCGTCGACCGCGACCGGACGGGGTCCCCGGGCCGTCGCGGGCACCAGCAGCGCACCCGCCGCGGCCATCGCCGCGACCAGGGCGAACAGGAACACCCCGGGCAGAGTGAGTCGCCCGCTGGGCCGCCGCGACCAGTCCCGGGTGGCGCGGGCGGCGCTCATCGCGACGCGGTGCGGCGGCCGGCGTACGGCGTGCGCGAACTGCACCCGGCGGCGCCGGGGCCCGGTGGCCGGTTTCGTGGCGGGCACGTCGACCTTCGTCTCCGCGAGGTCGCCCGCCCCCGTGGCCGACGCCGCGCCGGCGTCGTCACCGGTCTTCGCCCCGGACCCGGTCGTCGAGGCCCCGGCCGCGCCGCCGGCCTTCGTGTCGAGGGCGGCTGCGTCGCCCGGCTTCGCGGCCGTGCCGGCGCTGTCGTCCGGCTTCCCGGTCGTGGCCGGCTTCGCGTCGGCGGCCGACCCGCCGCCCGCCTTCGCCTCGTCCGCCGGTCTCGCCTCTTCCGCCGACTTGGCCTCGGCGGTGGGCTCGGTGACCGGCCTGGTGCCGGTGGCCGGCTTCGCGTCGTCGGCCGGCTTCGCCTTCTCGGCGGTGGATCTCAGCCAGGGGCGGCGGGGACGCGGCAACCGCGTCGCGGGTTCGGGCGCGGCGCCGGAACCGGCGAGCGACCCGTCGATCGGTGCCGCCGGCCGCAGGGGCCGAAGGGTCGTCCTGTCCTCGCCGTCCACCACAAGTTGAGTATCACCCATGTCCCCCCGTACGTCAGGACCGGTCGTACCCTGGTGCCATGCCCCGGTACGAGTTCCGTTGCCGCGCCTGCGGCGACACCTTCGAGGTCAACCGCCCGATGTCGCAGGCCGCTGAGCCGGCGTCCTGCCCACAGGGGCACGCCGACACCGTCAAGCTCCTCTCCACCGTCGCGGTCACCGGCCGGGGCGGCGGCGGTGCGGCCGGTGCCGCGCCGGCGCCGGCCGGCGGGGGCTGTTGCGGCGGTGGCTGCGGCTGCTGACCTGCGGGCCCGCAGTCGGTTCCGGCCGACCGTTCTCACGATGCGTGATGGTCCGGTATCAGGCAGCATGAGTCCGACGTCACGGGCGGAGGTTCCACCATGTCGCCACGGATCCACCTTCCGAGCGGGTTGGTGACCTTCGTCTTCACCGACATCGAGGGCTCCACCCGGCTGGCCCAGCTGCTCGGCCCGGACTACCGCCCGGTGCTGCGGGAGCACCGCCGCCTGCTGCGCCGCACGATCGCCGCGACCGAGGGCGCGGAGCTGCTGACCGAGGGGGACTCGTTCTTCCTCGCCTTTCCCGACGCGACCGCCGCGCTGACCGCCTGCCTGACCGCGCAGCGGGCGCTGACCAGCCATGAGTGGCCCACCGCCGACGCCATGCCCCGGGTCCGGATGGGCCTGCACACCGGCTGGGCGGAGCCGCGCGACGGCGAGTACGTCAGCCCGGAGGTGCACCGCGCGGCCCGGATCGCCGCGGCCGCTCACGGCGGGCAGGTGCTCTGCTCGGCGTCGACGGCGCGGCACGCGGAACCGCTGCCGCCCGACGCGTCCCTGCACGACCTTGGCCTGCACCGGCTGCGCGGCTTCGACGACCGGGAGCGGCTCTTCCAACTGGTCGCGCCCGGCCTGGAGCGGCAGTTCCCGCGGCCCCGCACCGCCGACGCGTCCGCGCACAACCTGCCGACCCCGGTCACCTCGTTCGTCGGCCGGCACGCCGAGCGGGCCGAGCTGAAGCGGCTGGTGGAGGCGCACCGGCTGGTCACCGTCCTCGGCGCGGGGGGTGCGGGCAAGACGCGGTTGGCCGTGAAGCTCGCCGTCGACCTGGTGGAGTCGCATCCGGACGGTGTCTGGTTCGTCGACATCGCCGCGGTCACCGACCCGGGTCTGGTGGCGTTCGAGGTCGCGGCCGTGCTCGGTCTGCGTCCCGAGCCGGGCCGCCCGATGGTCGACACGCTGGTGGAGTACGCGGCCGCGCGCCGGATGCTCGTCCTGCTGGACACCTGCGACGCCCAGCCGGCCGCCTCGGCCGACGTGATCTCCCGGCTGCTCGCCGGCGGGGTGGGCGTCCGGGTGCTCGCCACCAGCCGGGAGTCGTTCGGCCTGCCGGGCGAGGTGGTCTGGCGGATCCCGTCGCTGTCGGTCGACCCGCCGGTGGACGGGGCGGAGAGCGACGCGGTCGCGCTGCTGCTGGACCGGACGGCGGCGGCCCGGGGCGGCCGGCCGCCGGACCCGGGCGAGTCGGCCGACCTGCGGCGGGTGGTGCGGCGGCTGGACGGGCTGCCGCTCGCCATAGAGCTGGCCGCCGCCCGGCTGCGGGTGCTCTCCGTCGGGCAGCTCGCCGAGCGCCTCGACGACGTGCTGGGCACCCTGGACGCGGGCCGGGACCCGGATTCCCCGGTGGAGCGCGACCGGCCGGGCGACCGGCCGGACACGGTTGACCTGGTGGCGCCGGCCGTGGGGATGGTGCCGCCCAGCCCGGCCGTCCGGGCGGTGCAGCGTTCCGCCACCGAGCGGCACCTGACGATGCAGGCCACGGTCACCTGGTCGTACCGCACGCTGGGGCCGCGCGCCGCCCGGCTGCTGCGCTGGCTGGCGGTCTTCGCCGGCCCGGTCGACCTGGCGACGGTGGAGTGGCTGCTCGGCGACGACCCGCTCGATTCGCTCTCGGTGCTGGTCGACAAGTCGATGGTGCTGGCGGAGCCGCACGCCTCGGGCAGCACCTACCGGATGCTCGACCCGATCCGGGCGTACGCGGCGCGGCGGCTGGCGGAGGCAGGGGAGGAGAAAACGGCCCGTAACCGGCACGTGGCGTGGTCGACGCACGCGCTGGAGCGCGCCCACCTGGGCCCGGACGGGCGGCCGGTGACCCTGTCGCTCTACGCCCTCGACCCGCTCGCCGGCGAGCTGCGCGCCGCGCTGCGGTGGTGCGCCACCGGCGGCAGTGCCCGGGCCGGCCTGCGGCTGGCCGGGGGCCTCGACCAGTGGTGGCGGGAGCGGGGCCTGGCCCGGGAGGGGCGACTCTGGCTGTTCCGGCTGTACGGGCGGATCGCCGAGACGGGGGAGCGGATCCCGGAGGCCGAGCTGGCGGCGGCGTACCACATGCACTCGCTGCACGCCGGCGCGGACGGCGAGTTCGCCGAGGAGCTGCGCTACTCCCAGCGGGCGGAGGCGGCGGCCCGGCAGGCGGGCGACGCCGGCCTGCTCGCCCGGGTGCTCGCCGGGCGGGCGGCCCCGCTGGTCGACATGGGACAGTTCGCGGAGGCGGAGCGGATCTGCCGCGAGGTGATCGACTGGGCGTCCGGCCAGGAGGTGCTCGGCGACGCGCTCTTCGGGGTGTTCAGCCTGGCTGAGCTGCTCTGGCGGCGGGGCGCCCTGGACGAGGCGGCCGAGCTGCTGGGCGCGGCCCGGCCGGTGGAGGCCGCCCGCCCGGTGGAGCGGGGGCGGCGCTCGGTCGACATGCTGCTCGGGATGGTCGCCCTGGCGCGCGGGGACCTGGTCGCCGCGCACGAGCATCTCCAGGTGGCGCTGCGCTCGCGGATGAGCCACGGCTTCCACGGTCGGGCCTGCGACACGCTGAACGCGATGGCCGTGCGCTGCGCGGCCGGCGGTGACGGGTTGACGGCGGCCCGCCTGTTCGGCGCGGCGGGGGCGACCCGGGCGAGCATGCGCTGCGCCCCGGGCATCTACGGCGGGTACTGGGCGCAGCGGCAGGGGGAGCTGCGCCAGGAGCTGGGCGACGCGACCTTCGACGGCGCGTACGGCGAGGGGACCGAGTTGGGGCTGGAGGAGGCGGCGGCGCTGGCCCTCGCCGTCGAGCATCCGGACCTGGCCGCGGTCGGCTCGGCGAGGTTCGGCGCCGGTCACGCCCGCATGGCTCCCCGCCAGTCCGTCGCCCCGGACCGTCGCCGTCACCACACCGGACACGCCTGACGGCGGGGTGGGACCCGCCGGTCGGGGTCCGCGTCACCGGGCGGGCCGGGGACGCGAACCCCTGGGCGTCACGGGCGCGGTCAGCGCAGGGCGGCGCGGCGCTCGCCGTCGGCCTTGATCCGGGCGGCGCGGTCGATGTCGGCCTGCTGCACGGCGGCGATGGAGCCGAAGTTCTTGACTGCCTGGTAGTACGTCCAGGCGAGGCTGGTGCAGGCGGGCCGCACGGCGGCGTTGTACGTGGCGCAGACCCGCTTCAGGTCGGCGTAGAAGGCGTCGTCGAGGCGGGCCTTGTTCGCCGAGAACCGGCCCATCGCCTTGTAGTTGCGGTAGCCGAAGTCGTGCCGGTAGCAGGAGAGGTTGAACGTGAAGCCGAGCGGGTTGTCCGGGCTCGACGAGCAGTAGTCGGTCGACCAGTTGAATCCGTACGCCGCCCAGGCGCCCTGGTTGACCCGGCCGGAGTTCCAGGAGTTGTAGCTGGAGGCGCTCGTCTGCGTCCAACTGGAGAGGACGGACAGCTTCTGCGAGGTCGTGACGGCGGCGGCGGGGGAGGAGACCCCGAAGACGAAGAGCATCGTGAGCGCGGCCGAGGCGAGCAGGGTGGTGAGGCGTTTGGGCACGGGTACCTCCGCGGGGGGATGTGCGGGTGGGACGGGGGTTACCGGCGGGTCACCGGAATGCCGAACAGTGTCGATCATGAATGGTTCCGGGGGATGCGGTGCCCACCGACATTTGGTGACAGGCGTCGAAACAGACGAATGCCCCGGGCGCCAGGGGCACCCGGGGCATTCGGTGTCACGTCAGCGGACGAACGCCGGCGGGCTGGCCGGGCTCTCGTTCGCCAGTCGGTCGAGCGCGGTCACGTAGTAGGTGTACCGCTTGCCGGCCTCGGCGGTGGTGTCCACCCAGGACTGCGTACGGCTGTCCGCGTCGGCGCGGACCGTGTCGACGAGGTGCGCCGCGTCGGCGAAGTCGCACCGGCCGGCCAGGCCGACCCCGTCGAAGCGGTAGACCGCGTACGACGTGGCGGTGCCGAGCGGGCCCACGCCGTTCGCCGGCTGGAGCCAGTTCAGGCGGACCCCGTCGGACTGCCGCGCGGCCTTGGTGACCACCGGCATGAGCAGCGGCTTCTTCGGCAGGTGCGTCATCGTCGGGATCAGCGCCGGGCGGGAGTAGTGCTCGGCGGCGTAGATGTCGGTCGCGCCGAGCCGGTTGGCCCGTACCTGCACGGCCGAGAAGTGGACGTTGCCCAGGACCTCCGGGTACTGCCGGTTCAGCGTGAGGTGGTTGGACAACTCCTGCGGGTTCATCCAGAACGAGCCGTAGGCCGGGTCACCGCTCTTGTAGTCGGCCTGCCCGATGTAGAGCTGCACCCGGGTCCCCTTGACCACGTCCGCCCACCACGGCACCAGCCGGGTGTAGTCGGCGGCCGGGTACTGGCCCATGTACCAGTAGAGCTGCGGCACGATGTAGTCGATCCACTCCTCCTTCACCCACTTGCGGGTGTCGGCGGAGATGATGTCGTACGACTGGCTGCCGGTGGTGTCCGAGCCCAGCGGGTCGGCCGACTGGTTGCGCCAGATGCCGAACGGGCTGACGCCGAACTTCACCCACGGCTTCTCGGCCTTGATCTTGGCGTTCATCTCCTGGACCAGCAGGTTGATGTTGTCCCGCCGCCAGTCGGCCTTGTCGGTGAAGCCCCGGTTGTGCGCCGCGAAGGTGGCGTCGTCGGGCACCTGGTGGGTGCCGCTCGGGTAGGGGTAGAAGTAGTCGTCGAAGTGCACGCCGTCGACGTCGTACCGCTTGACCGCGTCCATCATCGCGGTCTGCACGAACTCGCGGACCTCCGGGATGCCGGGGTTGTAGTAGAGCCGGCTGCCGGCGACCCCGGCCGGCGGGTAGGCGAAGGTCCACTCCGGGTGCTCGCGGACCGGGTGGTTCGGCGCGAGCTGGTTGATGTCGGCGCCGGCACCGCCCGGGGCGGGCATGGAGACGCGGTACGGGTTGAACCAGGCGTGGAACTCCAGGTTGCGCTTGTGCGCCTCCTCGACCACGAACTTCAGCGGGTCCCAGCCCGGGTCCTGGCCCCGGACCCCGGTCAGGTACTCCGACCAGGGCTCGTGGGGCGAGGGCCAGAACGCGTCGGCGGTCGGCCGGATCTGGACGACCACGGCGTTGTGGTTGAGCCGCTCGGCGAGGTCGAGCAGCTGGCGGTACTCGGCCTGCTGCGTGGCGACGCGGTCCGGCGACGTCTGGGACGCCTTGCTCGGCCAGTCGATGTTGACGACCGAGGAGATCCACATGGCCCGGAACTGCCGCTTCGGCGTGGCCGGGTCGGTGACGCAGGAGGTGGTGGAGGCGGCGGTGGTCGCCGTATCGGGTGCCGCGCTCGCCGGAGTGGCGGCGACGAGCGCGCCGAGCAGTGCGGCGGCCAGCCCGGCGGCTCCGAGCCGAGTTGCCTTCATGCGGTGTGTCCCTTCGTTGGGGCTCCCGTGTCAGGGGTTCATCGCGGCGCAGACGGCAAGATTCGCCGTTGACATTCTGCCGCTGGTAGGAAATTTTCACACCTCACGGGCTCTGCGCAAGAGTCTGGGCGGGATCGATCCGTCCGTCCACGCCAGCTCCCCCCAGTGGTCGGGATCACGGGACGCGCGGTGGCGGGGCGCACACGGCGGGTGCTGGCCCGAATCACCCGAGACGTGGGGATTGAGGGGGATCCGCCCTGGGTGGCAACGCCGGTCAGGGGCGCGGCTGCGGCTTCGCCGTCGGGCCCTTGACGACGGGCTTGCCATCGGTCCAGACGACCTCGTCGAGCCAGACCTGGCGGCCCGGGTCGACGGTGCCCTCCTGGCCGGGCAGCCAGGCGTGGTAGAGCAGCCAGGTGCGCCCGTCCTCGACCACCATCGAGGCGTGCCCCGGCCCGGAGGCGACCTCGTTGGTCTTCAGGATCGGGTTCTCCGGGGCCTTCACGCATGGCCCGGCGGGCGACTCGCAGACCGCGTAGCCCTCCGCGTACTCGGCCCGGTCATAGGCGTTCGCGGCGAAGAACAGGAACAGCCTGCCGTCGTGGCGGTGCAGGAACGGGCCCTCGATCAGCGTGCCCTCCCACGGCTCGGTCTGCTTCAGCAGCTTCGTCGGCTCGCCGACCAGGCGCAGCCCGTCGTCGGAGAGGCGCTGCGACCAGATCCAGGTGTCCACCCCGATGGCGTTGCCGTCGTTCTTCCACAGCAGCCAGAGGCTGCCGTCGGCGTCCCGGAACGGGCTGGCGTCGATCGCCCCGCCCAGCTCCGCCTGGCAGACCAGCGGACCGGTCGAGTCGTCCCGGTACGGCCCCTGCGGCGCGCTCGCCACGGCCCGCCCGACGCACTGCCGCCCCGACTCGCGCCCGGCGACGGTGTAGTAGAGCGCGAACCGGTCCGGGGCCAGCTCGATCGCTTCGGGCGCCCAGGTCTTCCCGGCGTCCGCCCACGCCGGCAGTTCCGGCAGCGCGTCCCCGGCCGGCGTCCAGTCGACCAGGTCCGGGGAGGTGAGCACCGGGACGTTGCGGCCACCGGCGTTCGTGTGGAACAGGTACCAGGTGTCGCCCACCCGGATCGCCTGCGGGTCGGGCGCGTCGGTGCGTACGACCGGGTTGGTGAACATGCGCGCGTCGTCTCCCGTGCTCGAAGGTTCTTCTCCACCACCGCACCCGGCGACGAGCAGCGCGGCGGCGAGCACCGCCGCCGCGCCGCGCCGCCGGGTCGTCCCGACCGTCATCCCTTCAGCCCGCTGCGGGAGACGCCCTGGATGATGTGCCGCTGGGCGAGCACGAAGAGGATCAGCACCGGCACGCTGGCCAGCACCGCACCGGCCATGATCAGCGGGTAGTCGGTGTTGTAGGCCCCCTGGAGCAGGCCCAGCCCCGGCGGCAGGGTGAGCATCTCCGGGCTGAACAGCACGAAGATCGGCCAGAGGAAGTCGTTCCAGTTGGTGAGGAACGACAGCACCGCCAGCGTGGCCAGCGCCGGCCTGGACAGCGGCAGCACCACCTTCCAGAAGATCTGCCACTGGTTGGCCCCGTCCAGCACCGCGGCCTCCTCCAGCTCCCGGGGCAGGGAGAGGAAGAACTGCCGCAGGAAGAACACCCCGAACGCGCTCGCCGCCCCGGGGACGATGACCACGGCCAGGGTGTCGACCCAGTCCAGTTCGTTGACGATCAGGAAGTTCGGGATGATCAGCGAGGTCGGCGGGATGAACAGCGTCCCGACGATCAGCGCGAAGAGCACCCGCTGGCCGCGGAACCGCATCCTGGCCAGGGCGTACGCGGCCATCGAGGCGGTCGCCACCACCAGCAGGGCGTGCGCGGTGGCGGCCAGCATGCTGTTGGCGAACCAGCGCAGCACGGGGTTGGCCGCGTTGTTCAGGATCTGCTCGTAGCCGTACCCGGAGATCGGATCCGGCAGCCAGGTCGGCGGGATCTGCTGGGCCCCGGTGTAGGTCTTCAGCGAGGTGATGACCATCCACACCAGCGGCAGCAGGAAGACCAGGGCGAGCGCGACCAGGGTGGCGTAGAGCGCGGTCCGGCGCAGCGCCGTCCCCGGGGCGCGGCCGGTCGCCGGGGTCCCGGCGTGGGTCGGCGCTGGGGCGCGCGTGGGCGTCGTCATGGCGGTCCCCTCAGTCTTCCCGGTAGCGGAAGAAGCGGAAGTTGGCGATGCTCACGACCGCCAGCATCAGCGCGAACACGATGCTCATCGCGGCGGCGCGGCCAGCGTCGTTGTCCCGCAGCCCCTCCATGACGATGAACCAGACCACGGTGCGGGTCTCCGTGCCCGGCGCGCCCTGGGTGATCAGGAACGACTGGCCGAACACGTTCGCCGAGGCGAGCACGGTCGTGGTGATCACGAAGAGCAGCACCGGACGCAGCCCGGGGAGCGTGACGTGCCGGAACCGTTCCCAGGCGCTCGCGCCGTCCACCTTCGCCGCCTCGTACAGCTCCTGCGGAATGTCCTGGAGCCCGGCCAGGTAGATCACCGCGTTGAAGCCGGAGGTCCACCAGACGGTCACCCCGACCAGCGCGACCCAGGCCCACGGCACGTCCGTCACCCAGGGCGTGTCGGCCGGCAGCCCGACCATCCCGGCCAGCCGGTTGACCAGGCCCAGGTTGGCGTCGAGCAGGAACCGCCAGAGCAGGCCGATCACCGCCACGCCCAGCACGTACGGCGCGAAGTAGACCGCCCGGAAGAAGGTCCGGCCCGGGAACGAGCGGTTCAGCAGCAGCGCCAGCCCGAGCGGGACGACCACCAGCAGCGGCACCGCGAAGACCGTGAAGATCGCCGTCGCCCGGACGCTCTGCCACCAGTCGCCGTAGACGGCCGAGTCGCTGGAGAAGAGTTCCTGGTAGTTGTCCAGCCCGACGAAGGGCCGGTTCGGCAGCTGGAAGTCCCACTGGTGCACGCTGAGCCAGAGGCCGAGCAGGATCGGCAGCAGGCCGAAGACCCCGAACAGGAGCAGGTACGGGGCGAGGAAGAGGTACGGCGTCGCCCGTCCGGCCCGGCGCGCGGGGGCGCCGCCACGGGGGGCGTCGGCCGCCGGGGGCGGCGCGTCAGCACGCGCCGCCCCCGCCTCGATCACGTCCGCCACGGGGACTCAGCTCCCGTACTTCTTGCGGTTGTCCTCCAGCTGCTTGTTCGCCTTGGTCACCCCGTCGTCCAGCGCCTGCTTCGGCGACTTCTTGCCCAGCGCCGCCTCGTTGAACGAGTTGTAGAAGGTCGTCATGACCTCGCCGAGGCCCGGGGCCGCCGGCGGGAAGGCCGCGTACTCCAGCTCGGGGGCGAGCGCGTTGACCTCGGCCAGCGCCTTGAAGTCGGCGCTGTCCCGCACGGCCTTGCGGGCCGGGACCTGGCCGCCCTTGGCCCAGTCGAGGGAGTGCTGGCTGAGCCAGTTGATGAAGACCTTCGCCGCGGAGACCTTGTTGGCGTCGTTGGCCCGCTGCTTGACGATCGTGAAGTTGTGCGAGTTGGCCCAGGCGGCCGGCTGCGTGCCGATCTGCGGCAGGGGCGCGACGCCCCACTGGATGTCCGGGCTCTTCTTCAGGTCGTTGATCTGCCAGATGCCGTTCCAGTTGAAGGCGTTCTTGCCGCTCTTGAAAGCCAGGTAGTCGGCGTCCTGGCCGACGTTGGCCGGGGAGTGGCCCTGCTTGATCAGGTCGGTCAGCCAGGTGCACGCCTCGACGGCCTGGTCGGAGTTGAAGGTGGCCTTGGTGGCCTCGGCGTCGAAGACGCTGCCGCCCCACTGGTGCAGCAGGGAGTAGTAGGTCATGCCGCCGGTGAACTGGAACGGGCTGACCCAGAAGCCCTGCACCCCGGACTTCTTCAGCTCGGTCAGCGCGGCGGTGTACTCGTCCTTCGTCGTCGGCGGCTTGTTCGGGTCCAGGCCGGCCTTCTGCATGACCCCCTTGTTGTAGTAGAAGCCGAGGGGGTGCATGTCCAGCGGGATGCCGTACCGCTTGGAGTTGTAGAGCCCGCCCTTCCAGACGGTGGGGGCGAAGTCGCCCTCCGACAGTTCCAGGGTCTTGGCGACGTCGTCCAGCTCGGTGATCACGCCGCGCGCGGCGAAGGTGGCGAGCTGGTCCATGTGCATGACCGCGATGTCCGGCCCGTTGCCGCTGGAGGCGGCGCCCGGCAGCTTGGCGTAGTAGTCCGCCCACTCGTACGTGGCGATGGAGACGGCGATGTTCTGGTGCTCGGTGTTGAACTGGGTGACCAGCGCCTTGAAGATGTCGCCGTCGCCGCCGGTGAAGCCGTTCCACAGCTTCAGGTCCACCTTCGGGCCGGTGTAGTCCTTGCCGCCGTTGCCGGCCGCCGGGCCCGAACTGTCGTCGTCGCCGCCGCATCCGGCCAGGGTCAACGAGGCCGCGGCGCCGAGGCCGAGGCCGAGCAGGCGCCGCCGGCTCATGTCGTTCTGCATCATGGGGTTTCGCTCCTTGGGGGACGGGATGAAGTGTGCCTGCTCAGGACCGGCGCGGTGTCAGCCGCCGGCGGGGGAGAAGCGCAGCACGTTCCAGGAGACGGCCGGAAGGCGCACGGAGCACCGGCCGCCGTCGGTGGTGGGGTCGGGCAGCTGCCGGGGCGTCACCCGGTCGGGCTCGGCCTCGGTGTTCGTCGCCGTCGGGTCGTCCCCGGCGGCGAGGCTCAGGTGGGATGAAGCGGATAGTCCTGCGAGGCCGCGCAGGTCGAGGTGCAGCTCGAGGTCCGTGTTGCCCCGGTTGACCGCGAACACGGTCAGCTCGCCGGTCTCCTCGTCGTGCACGGCGACCGTGTCGAGCACCGGGACCTCGCCGTACCGCTTCGTCTCGTAGGTCGGGCCGACCGGCTCGGTGCGCAGCACGGTGCCGCGGGCGTGCCGGGCGGTCAGCGCGAACGGGTGGAAGATGCTCTGCCGCCAGGCGGGGCCGCCGGTGCGGGTGCGGATCGGGGCGATCACGTTGGCCAGCTGGGCCTGGCAGGCCACCCCGACCCGGTCGGCGTGCCGGAGCAGGGTGATCAGCAGGTCGCCGACCACCACCGCGTCGACGGCGGTGAAGTCGTCCTCGATCAGCGCCGGTGCCTCCACCCAGCCGCGCCGGTCCAGGTCGGCCTGGAGACGGGACTGGTACCACACGTTCCACTCGTCGAAGGAGATCTTCAGCTTCCGCCGGTGCCGCTGCTTGGCGGCCACGTGGTCGGCCGTGGCGACGACCTCGCGGATGAAGTTGTCCATGTCGACGGCGGAGGCCAGGATGCTGGCCCGGTCGCCGTCGGACGGGTCGTAGTAGGTGTGCGCGGAGATGTAGTCGACGTGCTCGTAGGTGTGCTCCAGCACGGTCGCCTCCCAGGAGGCGAAGGTGGACATCGTCCGGTTGGAGCTGCCGCAGGCCACCAGGCTGATCGACGGGTCGATCATCTTCATGGCGCGGGCGGTCTCGGCGGCGAGCCGGCCGTACTCGTCGGCGGTCTTGTGGCCGACCTGCCACGGGCCGTCCAGCTCGTTGCCCAGGCACCAGAGCCGCACCCCGTACGGCTCCTCGGCGCCGTGCTTGCGCCGCAGGTCGGACAGCTGGGTCCCGCCCGGATGGTTCGTGTACTCCAGCAGGTCGCAGGCCTCCTGCACGCCCCGGGTGCCGAGGTTGACGGCCATCATCGGCTCGACGCCCGCCTCGGCGGCCCAGGTCATGAACTCGTCGAGCCCGAAGGCGTTGGTCTCGACGGTCTTCCAGGCCAGGTCGAGCCGGCGGGGGCGGTCACCGACCGGGCCGACGCCGTCCTCCCAGCGGTAGCCGGAGACGAAGTTGCCGCCGGGGTAGCGGACCACGGAGACGCCCAGCTCCCGGGTCAGCTCCAGCACGTCGCCGCGCAGGCCGCGCGGGTCCGCGGTGGGGTGCCCGGGCTCGTAGACCCCGCCGTAGACGCAGCGACCCATGTGCTCGACGAACGAGCCGAAGAGCCGCCGGTCGGCCGGTCCGACGGCGAAGGCCGGGTCGATGGTGAGCTGCGCGGTCCGCAAGGGGGTGCCACCTTTCCTCGTTGCCGGTCCCGGGTGACCGTGGTCACCTGGTGCTCCTGGTTTGTACAACGTTGTAAGCAACGTTGTAAAGAGGCCCCTACGCGGTAAAGTGCGCCCCATGGGGGAGGGCGACGTGGTGCGGCACAGGCTGAAGGACGTGGCGGAGCGCGCCGGCGTGTCGGTGAAGACCGTGTCCAACGTGGTCAACGGCTATGTGCACGTCCGGCCCGACACCCGGGCCCGGGTCGAGGAGGCCATCGCCGAGCTGAACTACCGGCCCAACCTCTCCGCGCGCAACCTCCGCAAGGGGCGCACCGGGATCATCGCGTTCGCGGTCCCCGAACTGGACATCCCCTACTTCGCCGAGCTGGCCCGGCACGTCGTCACGGCCGCGGCCGAGCTGGGCTGGACGGTGCTGATCGACCAGACCGGCGGCGGTCAGGAGCAGGAGCGGGTGGCCGCGTCGGGCATCACCGAGCACCTGATCGACGGGCTGATCTTCAGCCCGCTGGCGCTCACCGCCGAGGACCTCACCGGGCTGGCCGGCACCCCGATGGTGCTGCTGGGAGAGCGGGTCGACCACGGTCCCGCCGACCACGTCGGGATCGACAACGTGGGCGCCGCCCGGGAGATCACCGCCCACCTGGCCGGTCTCGGCCGTCGTCGGATCGCCGCCATCGGCTCGCAGCGCACCCCCGAGGGGGCCAGCGCCCGGCTCCGGCTCGCCGGCTACACCGCCGCGCTCGCCGACGCCGGCCTCCCGTACGACGAGCGGCTGGTGGCGCCCGCGACGGCCTGGCACCGCGCGGACGGCGCCGCCGCGATGCGCGGCCTGCTGACCTCCGGCGTACGCCCCGACGCGGTCTTCTGCTTCAACGACACGCTCGCCCTGGGCGTCCTGCGCGCCCTGCACGAGGCGGGCCTGCGCGTCCCCGAGGACGTGGCGGTGGCCGGTTTCGACGACATCGAGGACGGCCGCTTCTCCGTGCCCACCCTGAGCACCATCGCGCCGGACAAGGAGCGCATCGCCCGGCTGGCGGTGGAACTGCTCGCCGGCCGGCTCGACGGCGACCGCACCGCCCCGCCCCGGGAACTCTCGGCCCCCTGGCGCCTGGCCCCCCGCGAGAGCACCCTCGGCCGCTGAGCCCCCGCTGGCCAGGGGCGGCGGTCAGTCGAAGAAGCGGGCCAGGTGGGCGGGGGTGGGGCCGTCCGCGTCCGGGGGCAGCGGGGTGAGGTCGGCGAAGATCGAGGCGCCGTCGCAGCCGACGTGCAGGGGATACCAGCGCGGGGTGCCCGGCGGGCGCTGGAGGCAGACGCCCTTGACCGTCTGCACGTCGAGCAGCCGGACGTGGGTCGGGTCGGCGACGGCGTTCACGTGCCGCCACCACGGGCTCATCACGTGCAGCACGCCGCCCGGCCGGAGCGCCCGGTGGCACTCGTCGACCAGCGGCAGGAAGTCGATCAGGTGCTCCAGGATGTGCACCGCGAAGAAGACGTCCACCGAGTCGTCGGCCAGCGGCAGCGAGCCGGAGAGGTCCGCCACCGCGTCCACCCCCGGGGCCGGGAAGATGTCCAGCCCCAGGTTCCCCGGCCACTGCTTGGTGGCGCCGCAGCCCAGGTCCACCACCACCGGGTCGCGCCCGCCGACGCGTACCCGGCACCAGACGCCGAGCACCCCGGCGAGCCGGCCGACCCGGTCCCGGACCAGGCGCAGCTCGTCCTGCCCGGCGACCTCGCCGCTGAGGTGGGCCACCCCCCGGTCGAAGCGCACCTCGACCGCGAGGTCGCGCAGCCGGTCGTCGTGCCGGGCCTGGTCGACCCATGCCTCGGCGAGGAATCCGTCGACCGCCCGCAGCCGCTCGGCCGAGGGCGGATTCTGTGCAAGCGCGACCATCCGGGCCACCTCCCGCCGGCCGATACCCGGATCCCCGCCCGTTATGCCCCGGACGCCCCGAGCAGGGCGGGTGGTCAGCCGCCGATCGTCCGCCGGGGCCGTCCGCCGCCGCGCATCCGCTGCCGGGGCGGCGGGGCGGCCGCCTTGGGCCGCTTGAGGTGGTAGCGGTGCAGCTCGCTGTTGCCGGGCATGGACGGGTCCTCGCTCATCGCGACCAGCTCCCAGCCCTGGTCACCAGCCCGGTTCAGGTGGGCCAGCGCGGTGTCGCCGTAGGGCGTCACGTCGACCATGGAGCCGTCCGGGCCGTACCAGACGAAGACGATCTCCCAGCCGATGTCGTTCGTGGCCGCCTGGCGGCGGCGGACCAGCAGCGCGTACTCCCACTTGAGCATGGGGTCATTCTCACCCGCCGCGAGCGGGTCGGCACGGATCAATCCTCGGCGATCCGCCCGGCGGCCACCCGCAGCCGCCGGTTCGTGGTCACGGCGTCGAGCATCCGCCGGTCGTGGGTGACCAGCAGCAGCGTGCCCGGGTAGCTGGCCAGCGCGGACTCCAGCTGCTCGATGGCGGGCAGGTCCAGGTGGTTCGTCGGCTCGTCCAGCACCAGCAGGTTCACCCCGCGCCCCTGGAGCAGCGCCAGCGCCGCCCGGGTCCGCTCGCCCGGCGACAGGGTCGCCGCCGGCCGCAGCACGTGCCCCGCGCGCAGGCCGAACTTGGCCAGCAGCGTGCGCGCGTCCGCCGGCGACAGCTGCGGTACGGCGGCGCCGAACGCGTCGATCAGCGGCACGTCGCCGAGGAACAGGCCCCGGGCCTGGTCCACCTCGCCGACCACCACGCCCGGGCCGAGCGCGGCGTGCCCGGAGTCGAGGGGGAGCCGGCCCAGCAGGGCGGCGAGCAGGGTGGACTTGCCGGCGCCGTTGGCCCCGGTCACCGCCACCTTGTCGGCCCAGTCGATCTGGAGGGTCACCGGGCCGAGGGTGAAGTCGCCCCGGCGTACGACGGCGTCGCGCAGCGAGGCCACGACGGCGCCGGCGCGGGGCGCGGCGGCGATCTCCATCCGCAGCTCCCACTCCTTGCGCGGCTCCTCGACCACCTCCAGCCGCTCGATCAGCCGCTCGGTCTGCTTGGCCTTGGCCGCCTGCTTCTCGGTCGACTCGGCGCGGAACTTGCGGCCGATCTTGTCGTTGTCGGTGGCCTTGCGGCGGGCGTTCTTCACGCCCTTCTCCATCCAGGCCCGCTGGGTGCGGGCGCGCGCCTCCAGGCCGGCCCGGGTGTCGGCGTACTCCTCGTAGCCCTCCCGCGCGTGCCGGCGGGCGACCTCGCGCTCCTCCAGGTAGCCCGCGTAGCCACCGCCGTAGTGCCGGACCTGCTGCTGGTGCAGGTCCAGTTCCAGCACGCGGGTGACCGTGCGGGCGAGGAACTCCCGGTCGTGGCTGACCAGCACCGTGCCGGCGCGCAGCCCGGTGACGAACTCCTCCAGCCGCTCCAGGCCGGCCAGGTCCAGGTCGTTGGTCGGCTCGTCGAGCAGGAACACGTCGTAGCGGCTGAGCAGCAGCGAGGCAAGCCCGGCCCGGGCCGCCTGACCGCCGGAGAGGCCGGTCATCGGGTGCTCCAGGTCGACCGTGAGGCCCAGCTCGGCGGCCACCTGCTCGGCCCGTTCCTCCAGGTCCGCCCCGCCGAGGGCGAGCCAGCGCTCCAGGGACTCGGCGTAGGCGTCGTCGGCGCCGGGCGCGCCGTCGGTGAGCGCCGTCGTCGCCGCGTCCAGGGCGGCCTGCGCGGCGGCGACGCCGGTGCGCCGGGCCAGGAAGTCCCGCACGGTCTCGCCGGGCCGCCGCTCCGGCTCCTGCGGCAGGTGCCCGACGCTCGCCGTGGGCGGGCTGAGCGTCACGCTGCCGGCCTCCACCGGCAGCAGTCCGGCGAGGGTACGCAGCAGCGTCGACTTGCCGGCCCCGTTCGGCCCGACCAGCCCCACCACGTCCCCCGGTGCGACCACCAGGTCCAGCCCGGCGAACAGTGCCCGGTCCCCGTGCCCCGCGGCCAGCCCCTTGACGATCATCGTCGCGCTCATCAGTGTCCGACCCTATCCGCCCCGATCGCCCACCCTTGCTTCGCGCCCCGGCAGCCGCGCGGCACACTGCTCGGGTGGTGACCACACTGGCGATCGACTGTGGCGGCGGCGGGATCAAGGCATCGGTGCTGGACGAGGCGGGCACGATGCGCGCCCAGCCGCTGCGGGTGCCCACCCCGTACCCCCTGCCGCCGGCGCTCTTCGTGAAGACGCTGCTGGACCTCGCCGGCCGGCTGCCCACGGCGGACCGGCTCACCGTCGGCCTGCCGGGCATGATCCGGCACGGGGTGGTGGTCGCCACCCCGCACTACGTGACCCGCTCCGGCCCCCGGTCGAAGGTCGACCCGGGCCTGGTCGCCCAGTGGTCCGGGTACGACGCCCGGACCGCGCTCGCCGAGGCGTTCGGGGTGCCGGCGCTGGTGCTCAACGACGCCGAGGTGCACGGCGCCGGCGTGGTCGCCGGGACCGGCTGCGAGCTGGTGCTGACCCTCGGCACCGGGCTGGGCAGCGCGCTCTTCGACGGCGGGGTGCTCGCCCCGCACCTGGAGCTGTCCCACGCCCCGGTGCGCTGGAACACCACCTACGACACGTACGTGGGGGAGCCGGAGCGGCGCCGCCTCGGGGACGCGTTCTGGTCCCGCCGCATCCGCCAGGTCGTGGACGGGCTGCGCCCGGTGTTCCGCTGGGACCGGCTCTACCTGGGCGGCGGCAACTCCCGGCTGATCCGCCCCGAGCAGCTCGCCCGGATGGGCGACGACGTGGTGGTGGTGCCCAACACCGCGGGCATCGTCGGCGGCGTACGCGCCTGGGAGCTGGCCGCCGGCCGGCACGGCGCCCCCACCTGACCCCGGCCCGCGCGGCTCCCGGCCCCGGGAACAGTCGCGGTACGGCTGATGTTGTGCCAGCGTCGGGACAGTGGCGCGACACGAGGGGGTGGGTCGGATGGACCTTCTGGCCGAGTACCGGCGGGCGACCATGTTCTTCGAGGCCGGTGACCCGACCGGGGCGGCCCGGCTGCTCGAGCCGATCGTCGAGGCCGAGCCCGGCAACGCCTCGGTACGCCAGCTGCTCGCCCGCGCGTACTTCCAGTCGGCCCAGCTCAACCGGGCCGAGGCGCAGCTGCGGGAGCTGATCGACCGGGACCCCGCCGACCACTACGCCCACCACGTGCTGGGCCGCACGCTGGAGCGGCTCAACCGGCACGCCGACGCGCTGCGGCACCTGCGCATCGCGGCGGCCATGCACAGCGGCAACGACGACTACCGCGTCGCCCTGGACCGGGTGCAGGCCCGGGTCGAGGGCAACCGCTGACGGCGGACGAGGGCGGGGCAGCTCCAGCGAGGTGCCCCGCCCTCGCGCTCGTCATGGGGACACGCAACGCCGAGCGCCGGGGTGATCAGGACGCCATGGACGTCAAAGTCGTCGGATGACGTCCATGGCGTCCTGATCACCGGTCGGTGCGCCGGCGGCGTCGGGCGGCCTACCATCGGCGTCATGGGACGTGAGCTGGCGGCGGGTGTGCGGTGAAGCTGAAGCTGGACCTGCACGAGATCTTCAACAAGGGCCAGGACATCGACCGGGCCCTGCGCGGGATCATGGACGAGGCGGTGGCGAAGAAGGCCACCCTCGTCGAGATCATCCCCGGCAAGGGCTCCGGCCAGCTCAAGAAGCGGGTGCTGCGCTTCCTCGACCAGAAGGACGTCAAGCAGCTCTACCACCGGGTCGAGAAGGACTCGAAGAACTTCGGCCGCCTCTTCGTCCACTTCCGCTGGAAGTAAGAGCCCCAGCCTCCCAACCTCCCGCGCGATACCCGGCACGACGTCTGACCTGCTGAAACGCCTTCCGTCGGTTTCCGTCGTCTTCCGCCGTTACTCGCGCTCGGTTGTGCCGGATCTGTGCCCGGCCCGAACCGCCGGTTGCCGGTGAAGCGGTCGCTGCCAGTCCGGAAACATGGGCCGCAGGTCTCAGCCGGTCGGGCGAGGTCAGTGACGGTGTCCTCGGTTGCTACACCTGCTGCCGTCCGGCGACCAAGCTGAGACCGGCTCCGACCCCTGCCCGGGGGATGCGGCCTGAACCTATCGGCGGCGGCCAGCTGGCAGCGGCCCCCATCAACGAGCAGGTGTCGGACGTCGTTGGTTCGCGTTCAAGGTCGACCCGTTCCGGCGCTCGCGCTGCCTTCTTGCTGCTGCGCTGCTTGACGCCCACTCGTATGCCTGTCCCTTTGAGGGTCTGTCCTGCCTGCATCTGTCGACCCCCTGCGCTCTCTACCACTCAGGAGGAGCGGGCAATGCGGCTGGCGTAGCACCAAACAACAAGTGATCTTCCGTTGCGATTTTGTTACCATAACCCTCGGTGACTAGAAAAGCTCACTTTGCCTACGAATCGGGACACTGATTCGAGTATTAGAACAACGTTCCGTAGTCATCTCGGCTACGGAACGTGCGCGCGGCCACCCTCAGAGTGTCTGTCTTGATACATTTCTCAGCGCACGAAGACGGCCCACGGGATTGGGCCCGTGGGCCGTCGGATCCTCAATCGCCGTGGAGGCAACATGAGAACTGCACCTACTATACTCCGAAAGCTCGGTCAAGTCACGGTAGCCACCCTCATGGTAGGTACCGTCGTCGCAGGAGTAGGCGCCTCAGCCTCAGCCGCAGCCGCAGGCCAGGCAGGAAGCAAGCCAAGTGTTGCGGAGATTCGGAGCGCATTGGACCGGATTTCAAATGGCACTTGGACCGAGAGTGACATCGATCTGCTCAAGCAGGATCCCGAGGTTGGCCGCGCCGTTCCGGATCCCCGGGATCCCGGCACCTTGACGACGATGCCAGCGCGGTCAGTCGAGCCCTCTGCAAAGGCAAAAGAAGAGGCAAGCAAATCGGGGATCGGGACGCTGGCGATTCAGTGTTGGAATCAGTGGAGCTATGTCGAGAAGAAGGATGTATTCGGAAGCCGCATCTATCGCTTCAATGTAGAAACCGATTGGTGCTACGACGTTACGACCAACAAGCTGACCAACATCGACCGGGCGGTCGGATACATCAACAACGAAACGTGGGGAATTTACTTCCGCGGCTGGCAGGTTGACAGCTATGGCGTGCGGAGCACCAAGTGGAGTGGCTGGCACGACAAGAGGGCAAACATTGAATACTGCGTTGGGGGGAACGTCGGTTGCTACACGACCACCTACCCCTACATCTACGTCGAGCTAGGCACGACCGCTGGCTCATACCCGTGGAGCTGGAAGGTCGAGAGCAGCTCTGCGGGGTGAAATACTAGAATCGTGCGCTCGGCCTGCAAGGAGTCAAGATGCAATCAGCTTTCCGCTTCCTACTGATCACCAGTTCACAAGTTGCTGCGGTGGTCATTGCATTCGCCTTCCTCATGACGTTCATATTCGAGCCGGGCGAGTGGAAGCGGTGGGACTGGATTATCGACTTGATGCCTCTACTTGCGACGATTCTCTTCATCAATTTGTTGGTTCAGGGCTTTCGGCTTCGGCGTCGCGCAAGAAGGCGTTAAGTCCCTCCAGTTGCTAGCTGGCGCGCGCCCATCGTTGGTCTTTGATGGGCGCGCGCTGCCACAACTGCAGCCGTTACCTTAACGGTTCCAACCACCCCAGTCTTGCCGTCCCGTCTGCCGTCGACCCGCCCTCCTGGGGAGCGGGCCGCCGCCCGGCCCGCCACGTCAAGCGGACCTTGACGACTCGTGCGGACGCTGGCGGGTCGGGCGGCGGTCTGCTCGGCTCGCCCGGGTCGACGGTGGGCGGGATGGCTCCCACCGCAACCACCCACGGACCGCAACCCGCCGACGGAGCCCCGGCCATCCTGGAGCCGGAGCGCCCCCGCCGGAGGCGCAGTAACCGCAACCTCGTAACCGCCGCCAGCTCGCCGACGCGGCCGGCGTGCCCTCCGCTACGCCGCGCGGGCTCTTGGCCGCGCGGCTCGGCCGGCTGCCGGCCCATCGCACCCCGGTCAACGCTGCTGTCGTCATGCGGCGGCCCCTCCGGGCTCCCGCTCTCCGCGCCAGCCGCCGGGCGTGTTGCGTGGCCGGAGTCGGAGCGCCAGCGGAGCGACGGACGCGCGCCCAGGCGGCGGCGCGTGCGGCCCGTTGCGGGCCGCCTTGGTCACGGCTGGGCCGAGCAGGGCTACTCCGCCACCGACATCCAGCCCACCAACCAGGGCGCGGCGTACCTCATCGCCGAAGGCGGCGTCCCCCGCCGCATCAAGGTCGCCTACCTCTCCGACGCCCAGATCGCCGGCATCGCCGACTACGCCGCCTGGATCCGCCGACCCGGCCGACTTACCACCTCGACCAGCACGCCTGATCTGGCGGTGGCGGCATGACCACCCGCGAACGCGCCAACGCCAGAGCGAACAACCAACGCGCCAACCAGTACACCGAAATGTGGATCGTCGGCAGTCCCGAGGACCTGGCCGTGATGATCCAGGCCGCCTCCCGAACCGGGCGGCTCGTCTTCGTCTCCGCACCCCACCAGATGGGCGGAGACGACACCCGCCACCGCCGCTACCTGCGGCTGCGCTCTTCCTAATCGGCCGACAGGACCGGATCTGCCTCGCAAGCTTCCCGGTCCTGCCGACCACCCGCCAACAGCCCTTACCGAAAGGACGTGGCTGCCATGAAGGCTACCCACCAACCGCCCACCGTCCAGGTCAGCTCGGCTGACCTGCTGCGGATGGCTGCCCTCTACCTACGCCGGCACGGCTGGACCCAGGGCATCTACTACGCCACCACCGACGCTCTCACCTCGCCGGCCTGCGCCGTCGGGGCCATCGGCATGGCCTGCGCCGGCAAACCGCTCATGCACCCGGTCCTCCTCTCGTCCGCCGACGAGAACATCTACCGGCAGAGCATCGCCGCGCTCGTCGACTACCTCGACGCCTTCGCACCCGTCTTCCACATCGACGAAGACGGCCACCTGCTCGACGAGCACACCTCCCCGTACTCGTGGAACGACGACCCGACCCGCACCGCCGAGCAGGTCATCACCGCCCTAGAGAAGGCCGCTGACGAGTGGGACCGCCTCCACACCCAAGGAGGCGAGAACCTGTGAGCACTGTCAAGAAGACCTTGACGCCTCTTCCTCGACAGCAGCGGCGTCGAGAGGTCGTCGAGAACGACGAGTTCGCCGCCTTCGCACGGCGCATCATCCGCGCCCACGGCCGCCGCGTCGCTACCGGTGACGTCGAAGCCCTCCGCGACCTGGTTGCCCTGTCCGCCGACCTCGATCAGGCCATCACTGACGCCGTCATCGGGCTGCGGGCCTTCGGCTACTCCTGGGCCGAAATCGGCTCCCGGCTCGGCATCTCCCGCCAGGCCGCCCAGCAGCGCTGGGGAGACCGCCCATGACCACCCTCACCGAGCCGACCGGGCTCGCCTCCCGCTTCTACGACCCGACCGGCAGCCGCTACGGGTTCCCCACCTACCCCTTCCAGTCCGCCCCCGCCGGGCTGGCTACTCGCCGGCAACTACGCGCCGCCGGCCTACGTCCGGGCGGTCATGACCCCGTCGCGCAGATCCTCTGGCGTCGCGGTAAGCGCCTCGCCTACCTCTACCGCCTCGACCTCGCCCAACCCAAGCGCGTCGCCACCCCCGCCCAGCGGGAGGCCATCGCCAAAGCGCTACGTGCCCGGCGGACCTGCCGAACCTGCGGGCTCCTGCAGCCCTACTACATCCCCCGCCGCTACGGCTGCTGCCTCGACTGCCACGGAGGCCACCGATGAACACGCCCAACCCCTGCCCCTGCGGCGACTACTACTGCGCCGACAACACCCCGCTCACCACCATCGACCGCCGCGACTGCTGCCAATACTGCGGCTTTTACAACTGCGACGTCTGCGGCTGGACCGCCCCCGCACCGACCGGGGGTGACCCGCGATGAAACCCACCGCCGGCACCCGCATCGAGGGCGTTGTCCTGGTCCTCATCCTCCTCACCGTCGCCGGCTTCGCCGGAGCCGCGTCCTTCACCCACGTCAAAGACTGGACCCTCGCCAACTCCCCTGCTGGCACCGGGCAGTGGTTCGGCTGGGCCAACGCCGTCATCTCCGAACTCGTCCCCATCGCCTGCCTACTCACCATCCGCCGACGCCGCCGCCTCGGCGCACCCATCGGCTACCCGCTGTTCCTGCTCATCGCCGCTGCCGGACTCTCCCTCGCCGCACAACTCGCGGTCGCCAAGCCAGGCATCTCCGGATGGCTCCTGTCCGCCGTTCCCGCTCTGGCGTTCATGGCCCTGGTCAAACTCGTCCTCGCCCCGACCCCCACCAGGTCGGAAGACACCACGCCGACCGCCGAGCAGGTCGAGCAGGTCGAGCCGATCCGCGTTCAGGTGGCCGAGCAGGTCACCACCGAACCGGCACCGCCGGCCATCACCCCCGCACCCGAACCGACCCCAACCCAGGCCGCCCAGCCGGCCCCGGCTGCTGAGCCGACCGTTACGCCGGTTGTTCAGCCGGAACCGGAACCCGTCACCGTCCCGGCCCCTGAGCCGGTCGACGTCCCTGCCCACCTGCTGCCCATGGCCCGCTTCGCGGCCGTGCAGCACGAACAGTCCACCGGGGCACCCATCACGCCGGACGAGCTGGCCGACCGGCTCGACGTCGCCCCGGCCGTCGCCGGGCAACTCCTCGCCATGGCCCGGGGTGCCCGATGACCATTCACCTCGTCGACATCGAACACATCGAGCACACCTGCCCCGCCAACCCTGACGGGCACCCGTACGACATCCGCCGGACCCTCGTCGACGTCATCCCCGGCGGACCCTGCCGCGCACCGGTCACCATCCGCTGCGGCAACACCACCACGCAGATTCCCTGTCATCGGCACGAGCCGGCCACGCGCCAGTGCGGCGCCTGCCGGGTCATCGTCACCGAACGCACCATCACCACCCGCACCCTCACCCCTGAGGTTGCGGCCTGATGGCGTCGACGCTGGACCTCACACCCCGGACCATCACGGCCCGGGGTGTGGGCTCGAACGCCGACGTCCCGCCCGTCTACGCCTATACCGCCGCCGGCTCCGCCTTCGCCCGCGCCACACAGCCGGACTACTTCGGCTGGATCGAGCACGTCCGGGCCGCCGCCGGCTGCACCCGCCCTATCCGCCTCGCCGGCCAACTCCTCACCGTCGACTCGTCCACCGGCCGGGTGCTCGATCAGCGGCACACCGACGCCATGCCCGATGCCGCCATTTACACCGCCTGCGGCAACCGGCGCGCGACCGTCTGCCCGTCCTGCGCCCGCACCTACCAACGCGACGCCTACCAACTCCTGCGCGCCGGCCTCGTCGGCGGCAAGGGCGTCCCGGAAACGGTCGCCCAGCATCCGGCGGTGTTCGCCACCTTCACCGCCCCGTCCTTCGGCACCGTGCACGTCCGCGCCGTCAAACGGCACACCTGCGGCAACCGGAACCGCTGCGACTGCCGCCCCGAACCCTGCCACGCCCGCCGCGACGCCGGCCACTGCCCCCACGGCCGCCCCGCCGTGTGCTGGGCCCGCCACGAACCCGACGACACCGTCCTCGGCCAGCCGCTGTGCCTGGACTGCTACGACCACGGCCACCAGGTCGTCTGGAACCTCTACTCCGGCGAGCTCTGGCACCGCACCAAGCAAGCCGCGGAACGGTGGCTCGCCAAGCTCGCCCGCCGCCGTGGCATCCCTCGGGTCGAGGTCGTCACCGCCTCCGGCAACACCCGGAAGGTCCCGCCGGTCCGGCTGTCCCACGGCAAAGCCGCCGAGTTCCAAGCACGTGCAGCGGTGCACTTCCACGCCCTGGTCCGCCTCGACGGCGTCCACCCCACCGACCCCACCGCTGTCATCCCACCCCCGGCCGGGTTCACCGTCGCCGACCTCGACGATGCAATCCAGCACGCCGCCGCACAGGTCGCCTTCGCCACCCCCGGCCACCCCGACCGGCCCGACGGCTGGCCGATCGCCTGGGGCGAACAGCTCGACATCCGCCCCATCAGCCTGGACGGTCGCGGTGAGGTCACCGACAGCATGGTCGCCGGCTACCTTGCCAAGTACGCCACCAAAAGCACCGAGGTAACCGGGCACCGCTCCGTCAGGCTCACCGCCGACACCATCGGCGACTACGCCGACCCCGACGGCGACCACACCGCCCGCCTCATCGACGCCTGCTGGCGCATCGGCCGACCCACCGGCACCCCCACGCCGCTGCTCGACCGGCCCCGTGACCCTCGCCCCCGGCCTGGCTTCGTCGCCCGCTGGGAATGCCCCGACTGCGGCACCCACACCCGCTACGCCGCCTGCCCTACCTGCGTCGCCCTCCGTCAAGCCAGCCTTGACACCGAATCGACGAAACCAACGACGGCCAACCCGTACGCCCGGCTACGCCGCTGGGCGCACATGCTCGGCTTCGGCGGCCATTTCCTCACCAAAGCCCGCCGCTACTCCGTCACCTTCCAACTCCTGCGCGACACCCGCGTGGCCTTCCGCCGGCACGAGGACCAGGACCACGAGCACCCCGGCCGGCAGCTCGTCGACGAGCATCACGACGACGACACCACCCTCATCGTCGGCACCCTCACCTTCGCCGGCGTCGGCTGGCACACCACCGGTGACGCTCTGCTCGCCAATACCGCCGCCGCCATGGCCAGAGAGCGACAAACCACCGGCCGCGAAGAACTCGCCCACGAAACCGGATCGGCCCTCGCCGGCAGTCTGCCGGTAGCCGCGTAACGAGACCCAGAATCAGTAAGGAGTACAGGACCATGGCTAGGCGCACCATCGAACCGCTCTGGACCGTCGAGGAGGTATCGGCCTACCTCGGCGTACCCGTCGCCACCCTGTATCAGTGGCGGCACCGTCGCGTCGGCCCGCTGGCATCTCGCGTCGGTCGGCATCTGCGCTACGACCCGGCCGACGTACGGGCCTGGCTCATCGAAAGGCAGGCGGCTTGAAATGCCCGTCGATGATCTCTGGTATTTGGGCAAGCGCGGTCCGGACGGCAAACGGCTTCCTTCCAAACGGCACGGCCGGGGGAAGCGCTGGCGGGCCCGATACGTCGACGACACTGGCCAGCCCAAACAGAAGCTGTTCGAGCGCAGGGCCGACGCGGAACAGTTCGACGTAAACACCCGCGCCGACGTATCCCGGGGCCAGTACGTCGCTCCGGCCGCCGGCAAGGTCACCGTGATGGCCTACGGGGAACAGTGGCGCAAGCACCAGTTGCACCGGGACGCGACTGCGGCGCGCATCGAGATGACCCTACGCGTACACGTCGAGCCGATCCTTGGTCGGATGCAGCTCGCGCAGGTCCGCCCCTCGCACATCCAGGCATGGGTGAAGGACCGGGCAAAGGTGCTCGCGCCGTCCTCGCTGCGAGTCGTGTACCACGTCCTGGTCGGCATGTTCGACGCGGCGACCCGCGACCGGATGATCGGCCGTAGCCCGTGCATCGGCATTCGGCTACCCGAGATCGAGCGAGTTGAGCGGTTCATTCCCACACCGGACCAGGTGCATTCCCTCGCCGATGCGTTCAGCGTGAAGCCGGATCCGGGCAAGCCAAGCCGGGAGCGGTACCGGGCGCTTGTATACATGGCAGCGGGCTCCGGCCTGCGTCAGGGCGAAGCGTGGGGCCTAGAGCTGGAGCACGTCGATTTTCTACGCCGAGAGATTCGTATCGTTCAGCAGCTCGTCACCCCGGCGGGTAAGTCGCCACGGCTCGCACCACCGAAGACTACGACCAGTCGGCGAACCGTGGAGATGGGCCAGGTCGTCGCCGAGGCGCTCGCCCGCCACATCGAACTCTTCCCGCCGGTCGACGTGGAGATTCTCGACGAGACGAACCCGCGCAAGCCGGTAACTCGGCAGGCGAAGTTGCTGTTTACCAGCGGCCGGGGCAACCCGATGCAGCGCACCGGTTGGGCCTACCCGTGGAAAAAAGCCGTGGAAGCGGTCGACGGGGTGCCGGAGGGGTTCGGCTATCACGGGCTGCGCCACTACTTCGCCACGCTGCTGATCCATGGCGGGGCGAGCGTGAAGACGGTTCAGATGGCGCTGGGGCATGCAACGCCGATCATCACTCTGAACACGTACGCGGGGGAGTGGCCGGAGGCGATCGACCGGACGCGGAACCTGGTCGACGCGGCTCTGTCCGGTACTCGGCGGGCGGTGGCCAGGTGATGCGCCGAGTTGTGCCCGATCTGTTCCCGCGATCCTGCGGTGGCGTTGCGTCGCAGGTCAACGCGATGGTCTGGCCCGGTTCGTGCACTTCCGCTGGAAGTAGTAGCGACATGGCCACTGACCTGCATCGCGAGAGCCGTTCGGGGGGGGCCACTGAGCGATAATCATGCCGTCCTGCGCTCATGCTCCCTCCGGCGTGGACGTGCAACCGGAGTTTGTACGCGATGCGGTCCCCCGGGTCGTGCGAGGCACTCACCCACCCGTTAACGCGTCTTCCGACAGGCGGGCCCAGATCGTCTGACTCAGCTCGCCGTTCTGGGCAGGAAAGGCGATCTCGACCTCCTTGCGGCCGTCCTCGATCAGGGGATGCGTGACGATGGCCCGGCCGGGTCCTGCCTCTCGGACGCTGAGGGTGACCTTTCCCGTGGCGTCGGTCCGCCCGGCGGTGATCCGCTCATCACTCGACTCCAGTAGGACCACCTCCGCGTCCGGTACGCCGAGATCGAAGCACTTCTGGCCGGTCTTGTCACAGACGGACAGGCGAATGTCGAGCGTCACCCTGCCTGGCTCGTCGTCGCCCGCGCACCCTCCAAGAGTCGGTCCCAACACGGCGAGCAGTAGTGCGGCAGTGGAGATCCGGTGTCGCCTTCTCATGCCAACCCAATCTACGAAGTGCCTCGACGGGGCTCAGTGCGCGCCGGCTACAGCGGGTAGGTGCGGGCCACCGCCACCATCTCCGAGCTGTGCGAGCCCTTGATCCCCACGTCCGGCGGGCGCGGGCGGAAGCCGGGCAGGGCGTCCAGGCCGTCGCTGGCGTCCATCGCGCGCAGCGCCACCTGCCCCGCCTTCGGCGTGACGGTCAGCGTCACCTCGATGCCTTCCGGCGGCGGGGCGTGGAAGACCAGGCCGAAGCCCCAGCGCCCCTCCCGCGCCTCCACCGGCACCGCGCGGCCGGCCACCTCCGCCCGCAGCACCGTCGCGGTCGCCGCGTCCACGTGCAGGGTGGTCAGGCGGACCTGGCGTTGCGGGACGAGCCGCAGGCGCAGGGTGCGCTCGGTGCCGGCGGTGGTGTCGGCGAGCACCTCCAGCTTGGGGGCGGGCAGGTTCGCCGCCTGCGCCGGGCCGGCGCGCAGTTCGGCGTCGCCCAGGCCGGGGAAGTCGGCCACCTCGATCACCCCGTCGACGTAGCCGTCGGTCCAGGGCTGCGGATCCTCCTCGTGGCTGAGCCAGCGGGCCTGCCCGGTGCCGGCGTCGAGGGCGTACATCAGGTGGGTGGGCGCGGGGTGCGCGGCGTCGAAGCGGTCGACGGCGAGCCCGACCCCGGCGAGGACCACGGCCGCCAGCGTGGTGGCGGCGGCCGGCAGCGCGCCGAGTCGGCGCGCGCGCACGGCGAGCAGTCCGCGCTGCCCGCCGGCCTGCGGGTGCAGCAGGTCGACCACCGGCAGCGCGGCCAGGCCGAGCAGCACCGCCACCAGCGCCGCGACCCCGCCCATCGCCATGCCGAGCGCCGGGAAGAGCAGGACGACGGTGGGCAGCAGGATCACCACGGCCACCGCGGCGGCCAGGGTCGTCGCGACCACCGGCCACGGGCCGTCGATCCGCACGCTCAGCGCGACCAGCCCGGCCAGCGCGCCGGCCAGGGCCGGGAGGGTGACCAGGTACGCGCCGCCGGGCACCAGCACGGCGAGCAGCACCCCGAGCACGGCCAGCCAGCCCAGTCCGCCGATGGCGAGCGCGGCCGGGCCGACCCGGCGGCGGGTGAGCGCGTACCAGGTGAACAGGACGGCGGCGGCGAGCGCCACCACGGCCAGCCGGTAGAAGGTCGGCCGGTACGGGTCGAGCAGCTCGGCGTAGCCGGGCCGCAGCGCGGTGATCGCCGCCCAGAGCAGCTGCGCGGCGAGCGGGGCGAGCACGAGCGGCAGCAGCGCCAGCCCGAAGCCGGCGGCGAGCCGGCCCCCGGTGGTGCGGCCCCGCCGCAGGGCGAGCCAGCCGAGGGCCGCCACGGCGGCGAGCGCGAGCAGCGCCAGGGGCAGGACCAGCCAGCCGGGGTAGCGGACCAGCCCGCCCGGGACGGGGAAGTAGGTGGCGTCGTGCCCGGCGTCCAGCGCGGTCAGGTCGACGCGGCCGAACTCGCGGGCCAGGCCGAGGGCGTTGTCGCCGTGGTGCTGGAGGCTGGCCCGGTCCATGGCGGCCGGCGTGTCCAGCGGGGTGTGGTAGATCGCCCCGCCGTCGATGTACGCCGAATTGAGCCCGACGAAGTCCTTGTCGAGGAACGCGGTGAAGTCCGTGTCGTTGGGCAGCGCGCGGTAGATCTCCACGGCGAACGAGGTGCCCACGGGGTGCGGGGCGGCCCGACCGAAGGCGTCCACCAGGGCGGCGTTGTCCCGCGACGTCTCGAACATGATCACGGGACCGGTGGAGCCGCGCGCCTCCAGGTTGAGCACCACGCCGCCGTCGGCGGCCAGCGGATGGCTGGACGCGAACGCCGCCGCCCCGCACAGGCACGCCTCCTCGGCGTCGGTGAGCACGAAGACGATGTCGTTGCGCGGCCGGGGGCCGGCGGCCAGTGCGCGGGCCACCTCCAGGATGGCCGAGGTGCCGGCGGCGTCGTCGTTGCCGCCCGGCCCGGACTGCACCGAGTCGTAGTGCGCGACGAGGAAGACCTTCCCGGTCGGGTCGGTGCCGGGCAGCCGGGCCACCACGTTGCGGACCCGGGCCAGGGTGGCCCCGCCGGCCGCCCCGCTGAGCTGGCCGGCCTCGGGCGCGACGGTGTCCTGCACCTCGGTCTCCAGGCCGAGGCCGCGCAGCACCCCCTCGACGTGGGCGCGGACCTGGTCGTTGGCGGGGCTGCCCGCCACGTGCGTCCGCGCGGCGACGACCTCGACGTGCTCGTACGCCCGGGCGGCGCTGAACTCGCCCGGCGGCGCGTCGGCCGGGCGCGGCGCGGGGGTGCGCAGGTCGAGCAGGGTGCCGGCGCCGACGGCGACGAGCGCGGCGAGCGCCGCCGCGGCGGCGGCCAGCCGGCGACGGGGCCGGGCCAGCGCACGGTCGGCGGGGCGGGTGGGGGGTGCGCCCACGGGGTCTCCTCGGGACGGGTCTCAGGTGGGCACCATCCTGCACCCCGGGGACCGCCGGCGGGACTCCCGGTGTGGGCCGGGGGAGCGCAGACGCCCGCTTTGCCCCTCGCCGCGCAGTGATCCGACCCATGCCCGCGCATGCGGAGCCCGTCGTGTTGTGTGCGAACGTTGTCTAATACAGGATCAGCAGGGCACTCGGAAGGAGCCCGACATCACCAGCGAACTCCCGCGTCTCGCGGCGGTGACCCGGCCGCACCGGGGGACCGGCCTGGCCGGTTCCTCCGCCGGGCCGTACCCGCACGGCGGCATGGGACGTCATCCCAACCTGCCTCCCGGCGAGCGGCTGCGGGTGTTGCTGGTGGAGGACGACGAGGGCGACGCCTTCCTGGTCGGTGAGCTGCTCGCCGAGACCAACTCGATGATCGACCTGCTGGTGGCGACCAGCCTCAGCGAGGCGCGCAAGCGCGTGATGGGCGTCGACTGCATCCTGCTCGACCTGGGTCTGCCCGACGCGCAGGGCCTCGACGGGCTGCGTCAGGTGCTGGAGATGGCCAGCGGCGCCGCCGTCTGCGTGCTGACCGGCCGCTCCGACGAGCACCTCGGCATCGTCGCGGTCGCCGAGGGCGCCCAGGACTACCTGGTCAAGGGCCAGGTCGACGGGGTGCTGCTGACCCGGGCGCTGCGCTACGCGGTGGAGCGCAAGCGGGCCGACGAGAACGCCCGGCGGCTGCGCGAGGTCGAGCTGCGCCAGGCCGAGTCCGCCCGCCTCGAACGGGGCCTGCTGCCCCAGCCGCTGATGACCACCGACGTGGTCGCGGTGCACACCTTCTACCGGCCCGGCCGGCACGCCGCCCTGATCGGCGGAGACTTCTACGACGTGGTGCAGACCCGGCCCGACCGGCTCGACCTGATCGTCGGCGACGTCTGCGGGCACGGCGTGGACGAGGCGGCCCTCGGCGTCGAGCTCCGGGTCGCCTGGCGGGCGCTGATCCTCGCCGGCGTGCCCGACGACGAGGTGCTCCCGGCGCTGGAACAGGTGCTGATGAGCGAGCGCCGGCTCCAGGAGATCTTCGCGACCGTCGCGACCGTGCGGCTGGACCTCGACGCCAACCGGGCCACCGTCCGGCTGGCCGGGCACCCGCCGCCGCTGCTGCTCGCCGGGGGCAAGGTGGTGCCGGTTCCGGCACCAGGCGGCCTGCTGCTCGGCGTACGACCCCGCCGGCCCGTGGCCTACGACCTGGAGTTCGACACCGATGACTGGTCCCTGTTGATGTACACCGACGGCCTCATCGAGGGTCGGATCGGCGAGGGCGACGAGCGCCTCGACGTGCCGGGCCTCAGCGGACTGCTCGCCGATCCGGCGACCCTCGCCGTGCCGCTGTCGGAACTGCCGGCCTGGCTGGTCGGGCGCGCCGAGCAGCTCAACGGCGGTCCGTTCGCCGACGACGTCGCCATGCTCCTGGTCAGCCGGGGCGGTGGCCGGTGACGCGCGTCGGCGACTGGACCCTGCGCCGGCGGGTCGTCACGCTGCTCACCGTCGTCGCGATCCTGCTGATCGGGCTGGCCGGCGGCGAGGTGGCGCTGGCGGCGAAGAACCGGACGCACATCGACGCGATCCTGTACAAGACCGGCCCGCTGCGGGTGCAGGCGCAGGAGCTGCTGAACGCGTTGCTGGACCAGGAGACGGCGGTCCGCGGCTACGCGGTCAGCGGCAACGCGGCCGACCTGACGCCGTACGAGGCGGGCCGTAAGCGCGAGCAGGACCTGGTCGCCTCGATGCAGCGGCTGGTCGACGACTATCCGGAGCTTCGGCAGGAGATCCGGCTGGTCGAGCAACGGGCCGAGGCGTGGCGCCAGGCGGTGGCGGTGCCGGTGGTCACCACGACGCAGCAGAACGGCACGGCCGCGGGGCAGGCGCTCATCACCGACGAGGCGCGGGAACAGTTCGACGACGTACGCGGCGCCGTCGACCACCTTCAGCAGGAGATCTTCGAGGCCCGGCAGCGCAGTGCCGAGGACGTCCTGCGGACGAGCAACCTGCTGGTCGTCCTGCTGATCGCGGCCGTCGCGGTGGTGATCATCGCCGGCAGCATGCTGCTGGTCTCCCTGGACAAGATGGTGATCCGCCCGCTGACCGGCCTCGCCGACCAGGTCCGCGAGGTGGCCGAGGGCGACTACCAGCACGGCATCGCCGGCGCCGGCCCGCCCGAGTTCCTCCGGCTCGCCGAGGACGTGGACGCCATGCGGCGCAAGATCGCCAAGGACCTGGCCGAGGTACGGGAGGCCCGGGAGCGGATCGAGTGGGTCAACAGCCAGCTCCAGAAGCAGGCCGAGGAACTCACCCGCTCCAACCGTGACCTGGAGCAGTTCGCGTACGTCGCCTCGCACGACCTCCAGGAGCCGCTGCGCAAGGTGGCCAGCTTCTGCCAGCTCCTCCAGCGCCGCTACGCGGGGCAGTTGGACGAGCGGGCCGACCAGTACATCGCGTTCGCGGTCGACGGCGCGCAGCGGATGCAGCGCCTGATCAACGACCTGCTCGCCTTCTCCCGGATCGGCCGGCTCACCACCGGCTTCACCGAGGTCGACATGGACAAGGTCATGGGCGACGTGGCCGGCCAGACCGAGGCGGCCCGGCAGTACGCCGACGCGGAGCTGACCTGGGGCGAGCTGCCCGTCATCCGGGGCGAGGAGCCGCTGCTGACGAACCTGCTGGCCAACCTGGTCAGCAACTCGGTCAAGTTCCGCCGCCCCGACGTGCCCCCGAAGGTGCACGTCTCGGCCCGTCTCGTGGGCGACGAGTGGGAGATCAGCTGCCAGGACAACGGCATCGGGATCGAGCCGGAGTTCGCTGACAAGATCTTCGTCATCTTCCAGCGGCTGCACGCCAAGGACGCGTACCCGGGCACCGGGATCGGGCTGGCGATCGTCAAGAAGATCGTGGAGTACCACGGCGGTCGGGTCTGGGTGGACACGGACACCGAGGAGGGCACGGCGATCCGCTTCACCCTCCCGGCGCTCCCCGAGGACGTCGAGGCGGCCGCCGCGTCGGCAGCCGAGCCGGCGACCGGGGACGGCGTGGCCGGGGACGGCGACGAGACGCCCGGGGACGGCGCGGGCGGCGGCACCCCGGCGCAGGCCGACCGGCGCGGCGACGAGACGGAGACCACGGACGGGCCCGGCCGGGCACCGGAAGGCGGTAGAACGGATGACATGAGGGAGACGGTGGGATGACCGCGCCGGCGGACGGCAAGAGCCCGATCGAGGTCCTGCTGGTCGAGGACGATCCGGGTGACGTGTTGATGACCCAGGAGGCGTTCGAGGAGCACAAGCTCCGCAACCGGCTCACTGTCGTCTCCGACGGCGCCGAGGCGCTCGCCTACCTGCGGCGGGAGGGCCAGTACGCCGACGTGGTGCAGCCGGACCTGATCCTGCTCGACCTGAACCTGCCCCGCCGCGACGGCCGGGAGGTGCTGGAGGAGATCAAGAAGGACGAGCAGCTCTGCCGGATCCCGGTGGTGGTGCTGACGACCTCCCAGGCCGACGAGGACATCCTGCGCAGCTACCAGCTGCACGCCAACGCGTACGTGACGAAGCCGGTGGACTTCGAGCGCTTCATCTCGGTGGTCCGGCAGATCGACGAGTTCTTCGTCAGCGTGGTGAAGCTGCCGCCACGTGGCTGACACCCTGCTCGACGACGTCGGTGGTCTGCTGCGTGAGACCGCCGATCAGGTCGTGCTTCCGCTGTTCCGCAAGCTCGACGACGCCGACGTGAGCGAGAAGGCGCCGGGCGACCTCGTCACCGTCGCCGACCGCCGCGCCGAGGAGGCGATCTCGGCGGCCCTGCGCCAGCTGCGTCCCGGCTCGGTCGTGGTGGGCGAGGAAGCGGTCGCCGACGACCCGGCCCTGCTGGAGCACCTGCGCGGATCCGGCGACGTGTGGCTCGTCGACCCGGTCGACGGCACCTCGAACTTCGCCGCCGGCCGGCAGCCGTTCGCGCTGATGGTGGCGCTGCTGACCGACGAGGAGCCCGTCGCCGCGTGGGTGCTCGACCCGCTCGCGGGGACGCTGGCCGTCGCGCGGGCCGGCGAGGGCACCTGGCTCGACGGCCGGCCGGTGCGGACCGGCGACCGGGCGCCCGCGCTCGACGCGGTGCGCGGCGCCGCGATGTCGCACGCCCTGCCGGCCGCGCCGCGCGCGCTGGTCGAGGCGGGCGGCGCGCGGCTGGGCGAGATGCTGCCCGGCCAGCACTGTGCCGGCCGGGAATACCTGGACGTGCTGACCGGGGACCAGGACTTCGTGCTCTTCTGGCGCACCCTGCCGTGGGACCACGCCCCGGGCGCCCTGCTGGTCCGGGCGGCGGGCGGGGTCGCCCGGCGCTTCGACGGCACCGACTACCGCCCGGGGGACGACGGCCACGGCCTCCTGGTCGCCGCGAGCGAGCAGATCTGGGTGGGGGTACGCGAGGCGCTGCTCGACGGCGCGTGACGCCGCTGCGACCCTGCGTGTGCGTTCGGTGGTCCGGGCGTTCGCGGGCCTGGCCCGGCGTGCTCCGTCCGGTATCCTGACCGCCGGTCTCCGCCAGCAGGCCGCCGACCGGCGCCCGGCGGGGGCCGCCGCCGCGCCGTGTTGTCATCCGGGGCCGGCGGCCGACGGAAGGATGCTTTCGTGCGCAGGACCATGCCCGTCGGGCGTCGCGGCCGCCGCCCGCTGACCGCCCTGTTGGCCGGGCGGCGTGCCCGCCGTCCGCTGACCGCCCTGCTCGTCGCCGTCACGCTGCTCTTCGGCGTGGGTGCCGCGCCGGCGTACGCGGAGCCCAACGAGGGCGGCACCAAGAAGCTCCGGGACGCCCTGGAAGCCACCGCCAAGGCGCACATCGAGGCCAAGGGGAAGCTCGAGAACTCCAAGGTCCGGCAGAAGCAGCTGGCCGTGCAGTTGGGCGCGGTGGAGGTCCGGCTGGTCGAGCTGACCGCGCAGGTCGGCGAGGTGGCCGCCCAGTCCTACCGGCTGGGCCGGCTGACGCCCACGTCGATGCTGCTCAACAGCGCCTCCCCGGAGGCGTTCCTGGCCCGGGCGGCCAGCCTCGACCTGATGGCACAGCGCGACAGCAGGCGGCTGCGCAGCCTGATCGAGGCGCGGGAGCAGGCGCGGCAGGCCAAGATCGCCATCGACACCGAGGTGCGGGAGCAGCAGAAGCAGCTCGCCGTGATGGCGAAGAAGAAGAAGGAGGCCGAGGCGGCGCTCGCGGAGGTCAGCTCGGGCAGCAGCGGCGGCTTCAGCGGCGGCAACTCCTCCTCGGCGAAGCCGGCCCCCCGCAACTCGGACGGCTCCTGGCCGTCGGAGTCCTGCTCGGTGAACGACCCGACCACCTCCGGCTGCATCACCCCGCGCACGCTCAACGCCCTCAAGCAGACCCAGGCCGCGGGCTACAAGCGGCACGTCTCCTGCTACCGCAGCGGCGGCTCCGGCGAACACCCCAAGGGCCGGGCCTGCGACTTCTCGGCCGCCACCGGCGGGTTCGAGGACAAGACCGCCACCGGTGGGGACAAGTCGTACGGGGACAGCCTCGCCGCCTGGCACGTGCGCAACGCCAGCCGGCTGGGCGTGCTCTACGTGATCTGGTACCGGCAGATCTGGCACCCCGGCACCGGCTGGCGGGCGTACGGCGGCAGCGGCAGCCCCGCCGCCGACCACACGAACCATGTTCATCTCTCGATGTACTGACCCGGGGGCCCAGTTTTCCTGCGTACCATCGCGCGGGTGAGCTCCCCATCCTCCGACGTCACGGTCCCGCCCGCCCAGCCAGCGGCGACGACCCCCCGGGCCCTGCCCAACGGCCTCGCCGCGTTCCTGGTCTTCTTCTCCAGCGGCGCCGTCCTGGTGCTGGAGACCGCCGCGCTGCGGCTGGTCGGGCCGTACGTCGGGGTGACCCTCCAGGTGACCAGCTCGGTCATCGGCATCGCTCTGGCCGCCATCGCCTACGGCGCGTGGACGGGCGGCTGGCTGGCCGACCGGCGCAACCCGAGGGCGATGCTGGCTCCGGCGCTGGTGCTGGCCGGCATCACCACGGCCGTCACCCTGCCCGCCGTCCGGTACGCCGGCGAGGTGCTGCGCGGCGGGGCGGCCTCGGCCATCCTGCTGCTCGTCGCGCTCGCCGTCTTCGTGCCGGCGGCCCTGCTCGCCGCCGTCACCCCGCTGGTCGTCAAGCTCCAGCTCGCCGACCTGCGGCGCACCGGCCAGGTGGTCGGCCGGCTCTCCAGCGTAGGCACGTTGGGTGCGGTCACGGCCACCCTGGTCACCGGTTTCGTGCTGGTGGCCGCGCTGCCCAGCACGGTCATCCTGTTCGCCCTGGCGGCCTCGCTCGGGCTCACCGGGCTCGGCCTCGGGGTGTGGCTGCGCCGCCAGGACCGCGCGGAGCTGCCCGGCCCCGCCCGCGCCAAGGCCGCCCTGGCGGTGCTCGGTCTCGTCGGCGCCGGGCTGACCACCGTCGCCCCGAACCCGTGCGACATCGAGACCGCCTACCACTGCGCCAGCGTGGAGGTCGATCCCGGCCGGGACTCCGGCCGCACCCTGCTGCTCAACTCGGCCCAGCACTCGTACGTGGACCTCGCCGACCCCACCCACCTGGAGTACGCGTACACCCGGTGGATCGGGGCGGTGGCCGACGTGGTCGCCCCGAAGGGTCAGCGGCTCGACGCGCTGCACCTGGGCGGCGGCGGGTTCACCGTGCCCCGCTACCTGACCGCCACCCGTCCGGGCACCGACAACGTCGTGTTCGAGATCGACGGCGGGCTGGTGGAGCTGGGCGAGCGGCAGCTCGGCGTACGCCAGGGGCCGGACCTGCGGGCGGTGGTGGGTGACGCCCGGCTGCTGGTCGCGGGGGAGGCCACCGACAGCCGCGACCTCGTGGTCGGCGACGCGTTCGGGCACCTGGTGGTGCCCTGGCACCTCGCCACCCGGGAGATGGCCGCCGAGGTCCGTCGGGTGACCCGCCCGGGCGGCGTCTACGTGCAGAACGTCATCGACTACCCGCCGCTGCGCTTCATCCGCAGCGAGCTGGCCACCGTCGCCGCCGAGTTCCGGCACGTCGCCCTGATCGCGCCGGCGGCGGCGCTCGCCGGTCAGGAGGGCTCGAACTTCCTCATCGTCGCCTCCGACGCCCCGCTGCCGCTGGAGGCGGTCCGCGCCCGGCTGGCTGAGCTGCGGGAGGGCGCCAACCTGCTGGCGGGCGCCGACCTCACCGCGTTCGTCGGCGAGGCGCTGGTGCTGACCGACGACTACGCGCCCGTGGACCAGCTCCTCGCCACCGCCTGAACGGGTGAATCGCTGACCGATTCCGACCCTTCAGGTGTAGCCGGGTCGGTCCGGGGCAACAACGACCCTCATGGGTGGACCGATCCGGGACGGCGCACAACTGCTGGGTGAGCGGTACCGGCTGATCGAGCAGCTGGGGGCGGGCGGCATGTCCGTGGTCTGGCGCGGCTACGACGAGGTGCTGGGCCGGCAGGTGGCGGTCAAGGTGCTCGCGTCGCGGCTCGCCGCCGACCGAGCGTTCCGGCACCGCATCCGGATCGAGGCGCAGGCCGCCGCCCGGCTGTGCCACCCCAACATCACCAACGTGTACGACTACGGCGAGTCGGAGCAGGTCGGCCTGACCGTGCCGTACGTCGTCATGGAGCTGGTCGACGGGGAGTCGCTGACCGGCCGGCTGCGCCGGGGCAGTCTGCCCTGGCGGGAGGCGGTGACGATCGGCGCGGAGGTCACCTCGGCGCTGGCCACCGCGCACGCCCGTGGCGTGGTGCACCGCGACGTCACCCCGGGCAACGTCATGCTGACCGCCACCGGCGTGAAGGTGGTCGACTTCGGGATCTCCGCGCTGGTGGGGGAGAAGGAGAAGGGGCCGGACGGCACACTGCTCGGCACCCCCGCGTACCTCGCCCCGGAGCGGCTCGACAACGGCCAGGTCTCCCCGGCCACCGACGTGTACGCGGTCGGCCTGCTGCTCTACCGGATGCTCACCGGCCGGCTGCCGTGGCAGGCGAGCACCACCACGCAGATGCTGCGCGCGCACATGTACAACGAGCCGGAGCCGATGCCGCCGGTGCCGGGGCTGCCCGACGAGGTGCGCGAGCTCGTGAGCCGCTGCCTGGCCAAGCGCCCGGGCGACCGGCCCGCCACCCCCGAGGTCGCGCGCACGCTCGCCGAGGCCGCCGGCATGATCTCCGCCGTGCCGGTCTCCCCGGCGGCGGGGCCCGTGGACGAGGCCGCGTTCGCCGCCGCCGGCACCACGATCCTGCCCTGGTCCACCGCGACCGACGCGCTGCCGTTCTCCCGTACGCGCAACCGGCGCGCGGCGACCCGGCGCCGGCGGATCGAGGCGGGGGTGGCCGCCGCCGGGCTGGCGGCGGTGACCGCGGCGCTGTGGGGGGTGACCTCGCACAGCCCCGCCAGCGGCGGCATCGACCAGCCGACGGAGGCGCGGATGGGGGCGGAGACGCCGCCGCCCTGCCGGGTCACGTACGCGCTGCGCACGGACTCCGGCAAGGACTTCGCCGCCGAGCTGACCCTCACCAACACCGGCATGCGGGAGTTGCGCGACTGGCGGCTGAGCTTCACCTTCCCCAGCCAGCAGACGGTGACGAAGGCGACCCCCGTCCCGGTGCGCCAGCAGGGGCGCACGGTGCTCGTGGAGCCGGCTCCGGAGCGGGCCGCGCTGGCCCCCGGCGCGTCCGAGAAACTCACCCTGACCGGCCGCCACGGCGGGGTCAACCCGCTGCCGCTGGAGTTCCGCCTCGGCGACGAGACCTGCGGCGCGCAGGTCTCCGGGGTGGCCGGCGCGGTGCCCAGCGTGGCACCCACCAAGGCACCGGCCAAGGCGCCCACCGTCAAGGCCCCGACGAAGAAGGCCGGCACGTCGGCCGGGAGTTCCGGCGGGTCGAAGGCCAAGCCCGACAACTCCGGCAAGGGCAAGGGCAAGGCGGGTGGTGGAAAAAAAGTAAGCCAGGAAACGGAAAGGGAAAGGGGCACGGAAAGGGACGATGACGACGACTGAGCCCGCCGGGGTCAGCTGAACTCCGAGAACCGTTGCACCTGCTCGATGTCCCCCTCGATGATCAGCATGCTGCCCGGGGCGATCACCGTGGCGTCGGTGGCGTACCGGAAGCGTTCCCCGGGCAGCTTCACGCCCACCACGCGCACCCCGTAGCGCCCGGTGGGCGTCAGTTCCGAGAGCGGCCGGCCGAGCATCGCCTCCGGGGCGCACACCTTCGCGATGGCGAAGTCGTCGCCGAACTCGATGAAGTCGAGCATCCTGCTGACGATGAGGTGGGCCAGCCGCTCCCCGGTCTCCGCCTCGGGAAAGATCACGTGGTGCGCGCCGACCGAGTCCAGGATCTTGGCGTGCTTCGTCGAGGTGGCCCGCGCCCAGATCTGCGGTACGCCCAGCTCGGCCAGCGCCAGCACCGTCAGCACGCTCGCCTCCAACGAGGCGCCGATGGCGACCACCGCCCGGCCGAAGTCCGCCACGCCGAGTTGGCGCAGCGACCCCTCCTCGGTGGCGTCGGCCTGCACGACGCGGTCGAGCTGCGCCGACCACCGCTGCACCTGCTCCGGGTTGCGGTCGATGGCCAGCACCTCGTGGTTCATCGCGGCCAGCGCGCCGGACAGGTGACACCCGAACCGGCCCAGTCCGATCACCACGACACTGCCCTCGTCCGTCCTCCTAGCCGACAATGGGTTGCTCCTCCGGGTAGCGGTACAGCCGCCGACGGGTGTTCAGGGCGAGCGCCGACCCGAGGGTCAGCGGCCCGATCCGGCCGACGAACATGAGAATGATCAGGGCGAGCTGGCCGTTCTCCGGCAGCGACGCGGCGACCCCGAGGCTGAGGCCGGTGGTGGTGAGCGCCGAGGTGACCTCGAACAGCGCCGCGTGGTAGGGGATCCCCTCGGTGAGGAAGATCAGCAGTACCGTGCCGCAGGCCACCAGCGCGACGCTGAGCAGGGCGACGGTGATGGCTTGCCGCTGGCTGGCGGTGGCCACCCGGCGTTTCCCGACCGTCACGTCCGGCTCTCCCCGCAGTTCCGCCCATATCACGAAGGCGAGCAGGAAGAAGGTCGCCACCTTGATCCCGCCGGCCGTACTGGCGCTGCCGCCGCCGATGAACATCAGCGCGATGAGGAGGGGATAGCCCTCATCCTCCAGGCCGCCCACGTCCAGGACGTTGAAACCGCCGGTGCGGATGTACGAGTTCTGGGCGAACGCCACCAGGAGCTTGTCCGGCCAGGTGTAGATGCCCAGGGTGCGCGGGTTGGCCCACTCGATGACCAGCAGGCTGAGGAAGCCCACCACCAGCAGTGTCAGGCTGCCCCAGACGGTCAGCTTGGTGGCGACCGCCCACCGGGTGGGCTGCCGCCACTCCCGCACCGCCTCGAAGAGCGCCGGGAAGCCCAGCCCGCCGACGATCGTGCCGAAGGCCAGCGGCAGGGTGACCCAGGCGTCGGTCGAGAAGGCGACCAGGCTGTCGGTGTAGAGGGCGAACCCGCCGTTGTTGAAGGCCTGGACGGCGTGGAAGACGCTGCCCCAGAGGGCCCGGCCGAACGGGTAGTCGTAGGTGATCCACAGCCGGGCGGTCAGGATCGCGGTGATGACCGCCTCGCAGGCCAGCGCGAGGCCGGCGATGCGCAGCAGCAGCCGACGTACGTCGCCGATGCCGAACTCGGCGGTCTCGGCCTGCACCAGCAGCCGGCTGCGCAGCCCCAACCGCCGGGCCACCACGAGGATCACCAGGGTCGCACCGGTCACGATGCCGAGGCCGCCGACCTGGGTGAGCAGGGTGATCATCACGAGCCCGAACCCGTTCCAGTAGTTCGGGGTGTCCACCACCGCCATCCCGGTCACCGAGACCGCCGAGGTGGCGGTGAAGAGGGCGGTCAGGAACGGGGTGTGCCGGTACTCGCTGGTGGCCCAGGGCAGCATCAGCAGTCCGGTGCCGACCAGGATCGTCACCAGGAAGCCGAGCGGCACGAGCCGTACGGGGTGACGAAGAAGCCGGCGCACCAGACAATCTTCCTTTTCCGCTGCGGGCCGGGTGTGGAAACCGGCATCCCGACCGAGCCCAGGCACGCCCCGCCGTCATCCGCCCCGCTGGCGTTCTTCCCGTGCGAGGCTGTCGAGCTGATGTCGTAAACGATTCAGGCGCGCCAGGCTGCGCAGACGCTGTCGAGCTGCCCCATCCATAGGGGCGGCGGCTCCCGCCGGACGAGGCCGTCCACCGGGCCGGTGACCAGCGGGACGCGCCGCCGTCCCCGGCCAACGTCAGCCAGACCAGCCAGGGCGACCCCCTGCACGGCACCTGCTGGATCCCCAGCCCTGCTTCTCGCCGTCCGCCCCGGCACACCTCGCAACACCTCGCACCGCCGAACCCCGCCGCACCCGCCACACCCGCCACACCCGCCACACCAGCCACACCAGCCGCAGCCGGCACGCCTCGCCGCACCCGCCGCACCCGGCACGCCCCCGCCGCACCCGCCGCACTGCGGCACGCCTCGCCGCACTGCGGCACGCCTCGCCGCACCCGCCGCACCCGGCACGCCCCGCTGCACCCCCGCCGCACCCGGCGCGCGGCGCTGCGCTCGCCGCATCCCGGAGATCTTGGTAGGAATCGGCCCCTGGAGGGGCCAGTTCGTACCAAGATCTTCCGAACGCCGTCCGGTTGCGGCCGGACGGGAGGTCTGACGGGCGGCCGGACGGGGGTCTGCCAGGCGGCCTGGGGACAGCACGGCCGGCGAGGTTCGGGCAGCGGGTTCGCCAGCGGGGGTTCGGCCAGCGGAGGGCGGGAGGAATACGGCATTCGGTGGGTATCGGTGGCGCGGAGCGACACAGCATCACTTCCGTCGATGGGGCGGGCGCCCATCGCGGACGGGTGGGATCGCCACCGGCGTGGTGCTCGTTGTAACCCCCGACCACCCCACCCCTGTTACTTGTGTGTTTCGGCCACATAGCCCGTGGGTGACGTCACTTCTAGCGTGAGCCGTCATATGAGTTCCCTACCTCCGAGTCCTCACGTGGAGTGGCAATGACGGTCCGGACGACGCGGCGGGTGTTCCTCTCCGCCGCCACGATGATGGCCGCGGCGCTCGCCGCCACGGCCTGTGGCAGCCCGCAGGACACCGCCTCCGGTGGCGGCGACAGCGCCGCCCCGGTGAAGGTTGGCCTGGTCTACTCCCAGTCGGGAGCCCTCGCCAGCTACGGCAAGCAGTACATCGAGGGATTCAAGGCCGGCCTCGACTTCGCCACCAAGGGCACCAACAAGGTGGGCGACCGGGCCGTCGAGGTCACCGAGGTCGACGACGCGGGTGACCCGGCGAAGGCGGTCTCCGCGGCCAAGGACCTGATCGGCAAGGGCAACAAGATCATCGCGGGCTCGACGGCTTCCGGCGTGGCCCTCCAGGTCGCCCCGATCGCCGCCCAGAACAAGGTCCTCTTCATCTCCGGGCCCGCCGCCACCGACGCGGTGACCGGCGCCAACAAGTACACGTTCCGCTCCGGCCGGCAGTCGTACCAGGACGTGGTCACCGCCAAGTCGTTCATCGGCGACCCGGCCGGCAAGAAGGTCGTGGTCTTCGCCCAGGACGGCGCCTTCGGCGACGCCAACGAGGCGGCCGTGAAGGCCGTCATCGGCGGCGCGGGCGCGGCCGTCAGCAGCGTCCGGGCGCCGGCCAGCGCCACCGAGTTCACCCCGTTCGCCAGCCAGATCAAGTCCGCCAAGCCGGACCTGCTCTTCGTCGCCTGGGCCGGCACCACCGCCCCCGCGATGTGGCAGACGCTCGACCAGCAGGGCGTGCTCTCCTCCACCACGGTCGTCACCGGCCTGGACATCCGCGCCTCGTGGCCGACCTTCGGCGCGGCCGGCAGCAAGATCTCCTTCCTGTCGCACTACTTCGACGGGGCCTCCGACAACGAGGCCGTGAAGGCGCTGAAGGCCAAGGTCGGCACCGTCGACCTGTTCCACCCGGACGGCTTCGCCGCCGCGCAGATGGTCGTACGGGCCATCGAGGAGGGCGGCGACGACGTCGAGAAGATGGTGAAGGCGCTGGAGGGCTGGAGCTTCGACGGGGTCAAGGGCAAGATGACCATCCGAGCCGAGGACCACGCGCTGCTCCAGCCGATGTTCCAGGCCAAGCTGTCCGGCAGCGGCACCGCGTTCACGGCCACCGCCCAGAAGGCGCTGACCGGGGACGAGTCCGCGCCGCCGGCCGTGGCGATGAAGGGCTGACAACAGATGCTCGCCACCCGCGGTCTGACCTGGCGGATCGGTGAGGTCGCCATCGTCGACAGCGTCTACCTCGACCTGGCGCCCGGGGAGTTCCTCGGCGTCATCGGGCCCAACGGCGCCGGCAAGACCTCACTGTTCAACCTGATCACCGGCGTACGCCGGGCCACGGAAGGTCGGATCACCCTCGACGGGCAGGACATCGGCTCCCTGCCGCCGCACAAGCGGGCCCGTCTCGGCCTCGGCCGTACCTTCCAGGCATCCTCGGTCTTCGGCTCGCTCAGCGTGCGGGAGAACGTCCGGCTCGCCGTGCAGGCGTACCGCGGGGGCTCGATGAAGCTGTGGCGGCGGGCGGCGGCCGACCGGGAGGTCGCCGCCGCCGCCGACGCGGCGCTCGACCGCGTCGGCCTCGCCCACCGGGGTACGGCGCTGGCCGGCACCCTCGCCCACGGCGAGAAGCGGAAGCTGGAGATCGCCCTGCTGCTCGCCGGGGAGCCCCGGGTCATGCTGCTCGACGAGCCGATGGCCGGGGTCAGCGCCGAGGACGTGCCCGAACTGGTCTCGGTGATCCGCTCGCTCACCGGCGACAGCGGCCGGTCGGTGCTGATGGTCGAGCACCACATGGACGTCATCCTGGAACTGGCCGACCGGATCGCCGTGATGCACCACGGCGCGCTGCTGGCCTGCGACACCCCGGAGACGGTGATGGCCAACCCCACCGTGCAAGAGGCCTACCTGGGGGAGTCGCTCTAGTGGAACCCATTCTCAGCGTGGAGAACCTGTCGGTCCGCATCGCCGGGCTGCACATCCTCCAGGGGGTGTCCTTCACGGTCGCCCCGACCGGCGTCACCGTCCTGCTCGGGCGCAACGGCGTGGGCAAGACGACCACGCTGCGCGCGATCGTCGGCCTCACCCCGCCCGCCGGCGAGGTGCGCGGCACCGTCCGGATGGGCGCGCAGAGCCTGCTGGCCCGGCCCACCCACCGGCTCGTCCGCGGCGGGCTGGGCTACGTGCCGGAGGACCGGTGCGTCTTCGCCGGGCTCACCGTCGCGGAGAACCTCCGGCTCGCCGAGCGGCGGGGCAGCACCCCGGCGTACGACAAGGTGTTCGCGCTCTTCCCGGAGCTGGACCGGCGCGGACGGCAACGGGCCGGCTCGCTCTCCGGCGGGCAGCAGCAGATGCTCGCGATCGGCCGGGTGCTGCTCAACGACAACCGGCTGCTGCTGGTCGACGAGCCGACCAAGGGGCTCGCGCCGAAGGTGGTGACCGAGGTGGCCGAGGTGCTGGAACGGGTCGCCGAATCCGTGCCGGTGCTGCTGGTCGAGCAGAACCTGGCCGTGGTCCGGCGGCTCGCCCGGGACGCGGTCGTGCTGGCCGCCGGCCAGGTCGCCTGGACCGGCGACGCGCAGGAACTGCTGCTGGAGACCGCCCTGACCAAGTCGCTGCTGGGCGTCGGCTCGGCGGAGGGACACCACCCCGCCGGTACGCCGGCCGCCGCGCGGAAGGACCAGCACTGATGGACACCGTCATCCTGTTGACGCTGACCGGGCTCGGCCTGGCGGCGCTCTACTTCCTGGTCGCCAGCGGGCTCTCCCTGGTCTTCGGCCTGGCCGACGTGCTCAACTTCGCGCACGGCGTATTCCTCGGTGTCGGCGCGTACGGGACCTGGTGGGCGGCGCACAACCTGCCGGGCGCCGGGTCGGACGGCTTCGGCTTCGTGGTCGCGGTCATCTTCGGGGTGGCCGCCGGCACGCTGGTGGCGGTGCTGGTCGAGCTGGTGCTGATCCGGCCGCTCTACTCCCGCACCATCGAGCAGGTGCTGGTCACCGTCGGTCTCTCGCTGGCCGGCGTGGCGCTGCTCCAGGCGACCTGGGGCGCGGACGCCCGGCCGTTCCCGCGCCCCGAGTGGAGCCGGCAGGTCACCTCGATCCTCGGCGCCAACGTGCCCAACGGCGGCCTGCTGCTGATCATCGCCGCGGTGCTGGTGCTCGGTGCGATCCTGGCCTTCCTCCGCTGGACCCGCTACGGCCTGATCATCCGGGCCGGCGTGGAGAACCGGGAGATGGTCACCGCGCTCGGCATCGACGTGCGCAAGGCGTTCACCCTGGTCTTCGCGATCGGCGGGGCGGCTGCGGCGCTGGCCGGCGCGCTCGGCGGCGTCTACTTCGGCACCGTCTCGCCCGGCCAGGGCGGCTCGCTGCTGATCTTCGCGTTCATCGTGGTGGTCATCGGCGGGATGGGCTCGGTGATCGGGTCCGCGTACGCGGCCGTCGCCGTCGGCCTGACCCAACAGTTCGTCAACTACTACGGCACCTCCGGGCTGGGCGACATCTGCGTGGTCGCGCTGCTGGCCGTGGTGCTGCTGCTGCGCCCGCAGGGCATCGCCGGAAAGGTGGCAACGGCATGACCGAGGTCAAGAGCCCCGAGGTTCCGGCGCCGCCGGCCGCCGTGCCCGACGAGCTGACGCCGGGGCGCCGGCGGTGGCACGGGCTGCGTCCGTACCTGCCGCTGGTCGCGCTGGTGGTCGCGCTGATCCTGCCGTACTCGACGCTGCACCTGCCGGGGATCTTCGAGGGGGCGCTGAACTCCCCGGGCACCCTGCAACTGCTCTCCGTCTGCCTGGTCTTCGGCGGTCTGGCGGCCGGGTACGACCTGCTCTTCGGGCGGACCGGGATGCTCTCCTTCGGGCACGCCCTCTACTTCGCCGCCGGCGTCTACGGCACCGACATCCTCGTCACCAAGGCCGGGCTGCCGCTGTGGCAGGCCGCGCTGCTCGCGACCACCGGCGGGACGATCCTCGCCGCGCTGCTCGGGGCGGTGGCGCTGCGTACCGTCGGCATCGCGTTCGCCATGGTGACGCTCGCCTTCGCCCAGGTCGGGGCGATCCTGGTGGCCCGGGACTTCGGCGGGCTCACCGGCGGCGAGGAGGGGCTGCCGCTGGACGTCTCCGGGCTGCCCCAGGGGCTGGTCGGGGTCACCAACACCGTCAACCTCTACTGGCTGGCGCTGGCGTACCTGGTCGTGGTGGTCTTCGTGGTGCACCGGGTCTCCGGCTCGCCGACCGGGCGGGTGCTCGCCGGCCTGCGCGACGACGAACGGCGGATCGGGGTGCTCGGGCTCGACCCGTACCGGTTCAAGCTGGTGGCGTTCACCCTGGCCGGCGGCTTGGCGGCGGCCGGTGGCGCGGTCTACGTCCTGATCGTCGGCGGCGCCTCGCCGCACATCACCTCCTCCGAGTGGACCCTGGCGCTGCTGGTCATGGTGGTGCTCGGCGGGCCGGGCACCCGGTGGGGCCCGGTGATCGGCGGGATCCTCTACATGTACCTGGACCACCGGCTGGTCGCGTTCGGCACGTCGGATGCGGTGGAGGCCCTGCCGGCGTTCCTGAGCAACCCGCTGTCCCAGCCGCTCTTCGTGCTCGGCACGGTCTTCATCCTGGCCGTCTACTTCTTCCCCGGCGGCCTGGCCAGCCTCGCCCCGCGCCTGGCACTGCTCAAGCACTCCCTGCGCACCCCGTCCCGCCGCCCCTGACGGGCGCGGGCCCAGGCCCAGGCCCCGCCGATGACGAAGCTGCCGCCGCCCGGCGACGGCTCGTCATCGGCGGGGCCTACGCGTGGACGGGGACCGACGGTCCGGGGGGCGTCGGGGCCGCGGCCCCCTCGTGCGACCGCGACCCCGTCTCCCGTCCTCGTACGTCAGCTGTTCAGCAGCTCGTACGCCGATGCCGGAGCCTTCTGCGCCTGGCTGCCCGTCGGCACGGTGACCTTCGGGGCCTTGCCGAAGTCGAAGTACTTCACGACGTACTTCGTGGCCTTGAGCTTGCCGACCGCCGGGATCTCCAGGGTCAGCGAGGTGAGGTTCCCGTCCGCGCCGACGACGGCCGTGAACGGGATCGTCTTCGCCGCGGCGCCCAGCGCGTCGACGTCCACGGCGTCGGCCATGGCCTGGCGCACGTGCTCGCCGTGGGTCAGGTCCACGGTCCCGGTGTAGGTCCCGCCACCCTGGTCCGTCACGGTGTCTCCCACCGCCCCGAGGATCGCGCCGGCGTTGCCCGGGTCGGCACCCTCGTAGTAGGGCACGCTGGCCGGGTCGGTCAGCTTCGCGTGGTCCAGCTCCATCCACTTCTTCGGCAGCTTGAGCATGCTGCTGAGCTCCTCGGCGCCGTCGAAGCTCACCTTCATCCAGGAGCGTTGCTCGATCAGGCGGAAGGAGAGCTTCATCGTGAAGTCGAGCTCCTTGTCCTTCTCGGTCACGGTGAGGTCCATGCCCTTGCCCGCCGGGTCCACCACGCCGGTGACGACGCCGGTCGGGTCGCTGCCGCTGAACCGGAAGGCCGGGTCCTCCTCGTCCGGCACCGCCGCCAGGAGCGTGCTCTTCGGGTTGGCCGACGGGGACGCCGACGGGACCGGCGAGGAGGCCGCCGGGGCGTCCTGGGCGTCGTCGTTGCCACACCCGGTCACCAGGGAGGTCGCGGCCACCAGGGAGACGGCTGCCGCCGCGACCCGCCGGACCCTGCCGGCGGGGCCGGTCTGCTGCGTGATTCGCATGATTCTCTTTCCTCGCTGACTGTTGCCGCCGCAGATCTTGGCACGCGACCGTGCCGCCGCGTTGGCCCTGAGGGCCCGCCTGGGCCCACGGCCCCACCGGTGGCCGACCCGTACGCGCTTGTTCCCGTTCGAGGGCGGTCGGGCGGCGTGCCCCGGGCGGTCCGCCGTCTCGCGGAGGACGTCCGTCGGAGCTGGTAGAAATGCCGGATGAGCCAGGATCGGACGGCGGTACGGGAGCGGGCCGAGGCGGTGCTGCGGCGGTTGGCCGGCGAGCACGCCCGGCTCCGCGAGGACCAGTGGCGGGCGATCGAGGCGCTGGTGATCGACCGTCGTCGGGTCCTCTGCGTGCAGCGCACCGGGTGGGGCAAGTCGGCGGTCTACTTCGTGGCCACCGCCCTGCTGCGGGACCGGGAGGCGGCCGGCGGAGACGGCGTCGCCGGGCCCACCGTGATCGTCTCGCCGCTGCTGGCGCTCATGCGCAACCAGGTCGAGTCGGCGGCCCGGGCCGGCATCCGGGCCCGCACGATCAACTCCGCCAACCTCGACGAGTGGGACGAGATCACCGCCGAGATCCACGCCGGCGCCGTGGACGTGCTGTTGATCAGCCCGGAGCGGCTCAACAATCCGGACTTCCGGGACACCGTGCTGCCGAAGTTGGCCGCCACCACCGGCCTGCTGGTGGTCGACGAGGCGCACTGCGTCTCCGACTGGGGGCACGACTTCCGGCCGGACTACCGCCGGCTGCGTACGTTCCTGGGCAACCTGCCCGAGCGCACCCCGGTGCTGGCCACCACGGCCACCGCCAACGCCCGGGTCACCGCCGACGTGGCCGAGCAGTTGGGCGACGCCCTCGTGCTGCGCGGCAGCCTGGACCGGGAGTCGCTGCGCCTCGGCGTGGTCGAGCTGCCGAGCCCGGCGTACCGGCTGGCATGGCTCGCCGACCACCTGGACCGGCTCCCCGGCTCGGGCATCGTCTACACGCTGACGGTCGCCGCGGCGGGGGAGACCGCCGAGTTCCTGCGTTCCCGGGGCTACGCCGTCGCCTCCTACACCGGGCAGGCCGAGGACGCCGACCGGCGGGCCGCCGAGCAGGACCTGCTGGACAACAAGATCAAGGCGCTCGTCGCCACGAGCGCGCTGGGCATGGGCTTCGACAAGCCCGATCTCGGCTTCGTCGTGCACCTCGGCGCGCCGCCGTCCCCGATCGCGTACTACCAGCAGGTCGGCCGTGCCGGCCGGGCCGTCGCGCACGCCGAGGTGCTGCTGCTGCCCGGCACCGAGGACGCCGCGATCTGGCGCTACTTCGCCTCGCTCGCCTTCCCGCCCGAGGCGCAGGTCCGCGCCGTCCTGGCCGCCCTGCACACCGACCGTCCGCTCTCCACCCAGGCCCTCGAACCGATCGTCGACCTGCGCCGGGCCCGGCTGGAGTTGATGCTCAAGGTGCTCGACGTCGACGGCGCGGTCCGCCGGGTGCGCGGCGGCTGGCTCGCCACCGGGGAGCCCTGGGTCTACGACGAGGCCCGGTTGCGCCGCGTCGCCGAGGCGCGCACCGCCGAGCAGCAGGCCATGCGGGAGTACGCGAGCACCCCCGACTGCCGGCTGCGCTACCTGCGCGAGTGCCTGGACGACGCCGGGGCCGCCGACTGCGGCCGCTGTGACCGCTGCGCCGGCCCGCTGTTCACGGCCGACGTGTCGGAGGTGGCGCAGACCGCCGCGCAGACCTTCCTCGGCCGGCCCGGGGTGGAGATCACGCCGAAGAAGCTCTGGCCGACCGGGCTGGAGGCGGTGGGCGTACCGCTGAAGGGGCGGATCGCCCCGGCGGAGCAGGCGCTGCCGGGGCGCGCGGTGGGGCGGCTCTCCGACCTGGGGTGGGGCGGCCGGCTGCGCGACCTGGTCGGGCCGGAGGCGGCGGACGTGGCCGTACCCGAGGACGTGGCCGCCGCCGTGGTCGAGGTGCTGAAGGCGTGGGCGCACGGCGACGAGAGGTGGCCGCGCCGACCGGTCGGTGTGGTCGCGGTCGGCTCGCGCCGCCGACCCCGGCTGGTCGGCTCGCTCGCCGAGCGGATCGCCGCCGTGGGCCGGCTGCCGCTGCTCGGCCAGGTGACGCCGACCGGGGCACCGGCCGGCGGCCCGCGCGGCAACAGCGCCCAGCGGGTACGCGCCCTGCACGGCACTCTCACCGTGCCGGACGAACTGGCCGACGCCCTCGCCGGGCTCGACGGGCCCGTGCTCCTCGTCGACGACCTGGTCGACTCGGGCTGGACGATGACGATGGCCGCCCGGGAGCTGCGCCGGGCCGGCGCCCCCGACGTGCTTCCGCTCGCCCTGGCCGTGGCCGGCTGAGCCACCGGCGCCGCCCGCCCACCGCCGGCTGCCCGGCGTCAGCCTGCTGCCTGCTGCCTGCTGTCCGGCGTTCGTCGGGTGCCGACTGTCGGCGGGTCACCGGCCGCCGGTCCGGCCAAGCCGCCGATGCCTGGGCGGAGGGGCCCGAGCTGCGGCGACGTCGTGACCGGATCGGCCGGAAAAGTTCCCGGCGGGGGCGGACTGCGACCGTCGCCACGCCGCGCCACCGGCGGGCCGGCGCGGTGCCGACGGGCGGTAGCGTGGGCGGCATGACCGATGAGCAGCCCGTTCGCGACCGGGACGGCGGCGGTGCCTGACCAGGTGTCGGCCGCGCCGGAGCACGCCTCGGCCGCCCCGGAGCACGTGCCGACCGCGCCCGACGGCGTGCCGACCGCGCCGGACCAGGCGCCGGTCGCGTCCGACGGTGCGCCGGTCTCGTCGGAGCAGGCGCCCGCCGGGCCGGAGCACGTGTCGGCCGTGCCGGACCGCGGCACCGTCCGGCTGGCGCTGGTCGTCGGCGGGTTGGTGCTCGCCGTCCTGCTCGGCTTCGGCCTCGGTCGGCTGAACGGCGGGGGCCCGTCCGCGGCGGCGGGACCGGACAGCGCCCTCACCGGCCACAGCCACCCGCCGGGCACGGGCGCCCACGAGCACGGCGTCGACCAGGCCGCGGCGGCGCAGGCCGCCGGTCTCTCGATCAGCTCGGCGGGCTACACGCTCACCCCCCTGGCCGCCGCGTTCACCGCCGGCCGCGCGGGCGAGCTGCGCTTCGTGGTGCGGGACGCGCAACGCCGCCCGGTGACCCGCTTCGCGGTCGTGCACGAAAAGCCGATGCACCTCATCGTGGTGCGTCGCGACCTGACCGGCTACCAGCACCTGCACCCCACGATGGCGGCCGACGGCACCTGGTCGGTGCCGCTGACCCTGCCGCAGCCGGGGGTCTGGCGGGCGTACGCCGACTTCACCGCGCTCGCCGACGACGGCCGGCAGACCGCCGTGACCCTCGGGGTGGACCTGACCGCGCCGGGCGGCTACCAGCCGAGGCCGCTGCCGGCGCCGGCGTCCTCGGCCACGGTCGACGGCTTCACCGTCAGTTACCAGGGCACCCCGCAGGCCGGCGTGACCGTGCCGCTGACCTTCCGTGTCGACTCGGCCGGCGGGCGCCCGGCGCTGGAGCGCTACCTCGGCGCGTACGGACACCTGGTCGCCCTGCGCGAGGGGGATCTCGGCTACCTGCACGTCCACCCCGAGCCGCAGCCGGTCGACGGGGCGGTGACGTTCTGGGTGACCACGCCCGACCCGGGCCGGTACCGGCTCTACCTGGACTTCCAGGTCGCCGGCGTGGTGCGCACCGCCGAGTTCACGCTCACGGTGCCCTGACCCCGCGGCTGCCGCCCGAAGCCGGGTGCGGCACGTTTCCGCTGGTGGTGCTCAGCCGGCGCGGCGGATGGGGCGGCGGGCCAGGTAGCGCAGCAGGTCGCGGATGTGGTGCTTCTCCTCGGCCGGCACGGTCGGGTCGGCCAGCCGTTGCAGGATCACCCGGACGTCCGCCTCGACCGGGCCGTCGTCGACGCGCCGACGGGGCGCGGGACCGGCGTCGGGCAGGCCGAGCGCGCGGAACGCGGCCGCGACCGGCAGGTCCAGCGCGGCGCAGAAGCCGCGCACCTTGGCCAGCTCGGGGTAGTCCTGCCAGTCTCCGGCGAGCCAACGGAACACGGTCGACCGGCCGACGCCGGTGTGGGACGCCAGGTCGGTGACGGTCCAGCCGCGTTCCTCGCGGGCGTCGTCGATGGCGCGCCGTACGAAACGTGCGAAGGCCATCTGCGGAGAAACCTCTACGGAACCCATCCCTGCGGGTCTTCCCTCCCGACCGGCACCCGGCGGTGCGCCTCCGAGGGTAGTACGGAAAGGCAGGGAAACAGTTGACTGGTCGACCAGACCGTCTCGTGAGCGGGACTCCGCACCCTGCAAAATGGCGTGGATCACACGCGGGTCGGGGCGGCGTCCGGCGCGGGCACCGGCGGCAGCAGCGCCGACAGCCGTGGGGTGACCGCCCACTGGTCGACGAGTTCCCGGTACTCCGTCCGCTGGGCGGCGGTGGGCGCGGTGCCGGTGCGTCGTGCCCGGATGAGCAGGTTGCGCGGGGTGTGCCGGGAGTCGACGAACTCCACCACCTCGGCCCGGTAGCCGTGCAGCCGGAGCAGCCCGGCCCGCAGCGCGTCGGTGAGGACGTCCGCGAAGCGCTCCCGGAGGATGCCCTGCCGGGTCAGCAGCTCGTACGGGGCCGGTGCCGGCCGCGTACGCAGCTGGGCCGCGACGTCGTGGTGGCAGCACGGCGCGGCGAGCACCCAGCGGGCCTGCCAGCGCACCGCCCGGGCCAGCGCCTCGTCGGTAGCGGTGTCACAGGCGTGCAGGGCCAGCACCAGGTCGGGGGCGGGCTCCACGACGGCGTCGGCGATCGTGCCGGCCACGAAGCTGACCCGGTCGGCCCAGCCCAGCCGCTCGGCCAGGTCGGTGTTGCGTCGCCGCTGGTCCTCCCGGACGTCCACGCCGACCAGTTCGACGTCGACCCCCCGCTGCGCCAGCCACCGGTACGCGGCGAAGGTCAGGTACGCGTTGCCGCAGCCCAGGTCGACCACCCGCAGCGGGCCGGTCAGGTCGTCCGGGAGGGTCGCCGCCAGCGCCCGCAGGAACGCGTCGACCTGGCGCCGCTTCGCCGCCGAGCCGCCGATCTCGGCGAAGATCGGGTCGCCGGGGTCGAGGAGGTACTCCTTCGCCCGGTCGTGCCCACCCGGCTCGGCGGCGGGCCGGGCCGCGGCGGCCCGGTGCACCTGCGCCTCGCCGGACTTGGTGACCCGCAGTTGGAGCGTCCCGTCGGCCGTCTCCACGTGCCAGTTGCCGAACGGCTCGGCCAGCAGCGCGTCCACCGCCGCGTCCGCCTCCGGGCCGGGGGCCACGTTTCGGGTGTACGGGCGGGAGCCGTCGTAGGTGGAGATCTGCAACCGGGGGCCCGCCTTGAGTGCGACCGGCCGCAGTTCGGCGCGGACCATCGAGGGGCGGTGTCCACGCCGGCGCCCGGCGGCCACCGCACGGGTGAGCGCCGGGTCGAGCAGCAGTGCCCGGACCTCGGTCAGGGCGGCGTCCAGCGGTTCGGGCATTGCACCATCATCCTGCTCGGTCGAACCCGCCCCGAACGGGGTGCGGATGGCTGCGCCGGCCTCCTCGGCCGGCGGGGAGAGGTCCGTCGACCCGGGGCGCGCGGGCGGTCGCCGGGGTGCGGCGGGTCCCGGGCGCGGTAGGCGTGCCGGACGCAGACGACGTCCCCGCACCGGAGACCGGTACGGGGACGTCGATTGCGCGTGCGTCAGTCGGCGGTCGCCTCGGCCGGCGTACCGGCGGCGGAGCCACCGCCCCCACGACGGCGCCGGCGGCGGCGGGGCTTCGAAGCCTCGCCCTCGGTGGCGGCCGGCGTATCCGTGGCCTCGGCGGCGATCACCGCGGTCGGCTCGCCCGCGACGGTCTCGCCGGCGCGGCGACGCCGGCGGCGACGCGGGACGCGGGCGCCCTCCTCGGCGTTGTCGACCGGCGCGTCCGCCTCCGGCGCGTCGGTGGCACCGCTGGCGCGGGCCGGGCGGCGCTCGCCGCGACCGCGGCCCTCGCCGCTGCGGGAGCCCCGGCCCTCGCCCCGGCGGGACCGTCCGCCGCCGAGGTCCTCCTCGACCTCGGCCGACAGTCCGGCGCGGGTGCGCTCGGCGGTCGGCAGGGTGCCGCTGATGTCGGTGGGGATGTGCAGGTCGGTGTAGAGGTGCGGGGACGTGTGGTACGTCTCCGCGGGCTCCGGCATGTCCAGGCCCAGCGTCTTGTCGATGATCCGCCAGCGGGGCATGTCGTCCCAGTCGACGAAGGTCACCGCGACGCCCGTCGCCCCGGCCCGGCCGGTACGACCGATCCGGTGGGTGTAGGTGTCCTGGTCCTCGGGGCAGTCGTAGTTGATGACGTGGGTGACGCCGCTGACGTCGATGCCCCGGGCGGCGACGTCGGTGGCGACCAGAGTGTCGATCTTGCCGGCCCGGAACGCCCGCAGCGCCCGCTCGCGCGCGCCCTGCCCGAGGTCGCCGTGCACGGCGGCGACCGCGAAGCCCCGGAAGTCGAGGTCCTCGGCGACCCGGTCGGCGGCCCGCTTGGTGCGGGTGAAGATCATGGTCAGCCCGCGCGCCTCGGCCTGGAGGATCCGGGCCACGATCTCGACCTTGTTCATCGAGTGGGTGCGGTAGGCCAGTTGCTCGGTCTGCGGCGACGGGCCGGTCTCGGCGGTGTGCCCGGCGTGGATCGTCATCGGCTGGCGCAGGAAGCGCCGGGAGAGGGTGACGATCGGGTCCGGCATGGTCGCCGAGAAGAGCATGGTCTGCCGGTCCTCCGGCAGCATCGCCAGGATCTTCTCGACGTCGTCGAGGAAGCCCAGGTCGAGCATCCGGTCGGCCTCGTCCAGCACCAACGCGCGGACCCGGTCCAGCCGCAGGTGCTTCTGCTTCTGCAGGTCCATCAGGCGACCGGGGGTGCCGACCAGGATCTCCACGCCCTTGCGCAGCGCGTCGATCTGCGGCTCGTACGCCACGCCACCGTAGATGGGCAGCACCCGGACGCCCCGGGTCTTGCCCGCGGCGGCGAGATCCTTGGCCACCTGGATGCCCAGCTCACGGGTGGGTACCACGACCAGCGCCTGCGGCACGCCGTCGCTGCCCTCGCCCGGCGCGAAGACCCGCTCCAGCAGCGGTACGCCGAAGCCGAGGGTCTTACCGGTGCCGGTGGGCGCCTGGCCGATCATGTCGATGCCGCGCAGCGCGATCGGGATCGCGTACTCCTGGATGGCGAAGGCGCGGGTGATGCCGGCCGCGGCCAGCGCGTCGACGGTCTCCTGACGCGCGCCCAGCTCGGCGAAGGTGGGTGCCTCCGGACGCACCGGAGCGGTGGCGGCCAGTTCCTGGCCGTCCATGAGGTCTTGAGTCAGCTCGCTCATATGGATTTGGGGGTGCCCTCTCGTGGGTGCGCCCCGTCATGTCCTCAGGGCGCGTTCTGGTGTGGCGCGGGCCACACGGTCGGCGGCTGAATGCCTTGCCGGACCGGGCCGCACGCGCGCCGCGGGCCTCACACTTCGACCGGGCCGGCTGATCGCTCGGATCAGCCTGGGTCAGGTCGGCGCCCGCGGCAACTGCTCCATGCTACCTGAACCCACCCGGAGGCGTCCCGATTCCATCCGCGCGCGCCACGCCGGGGGGCACCCGTGTGACCTGCGTCACTTCTGGCCGGTTTGCCGGCGGGCGGTAGCCTGCGCTCGTGCCCGCGACCGACCTGCCCGACCATGCCGTCGTCGACCTGCTCGGCCTGGTGGCCTTCGGTGAGCTGCTCGCCTTCGAACGGATGGCCCTCGACGCCCGGCTCGCTCCCGACCTGCGCCGGCGGGCGGCGCTGGGTGAGATGGCCGCCGCCGAGATCGGCAACTACCGGCGGCTGGCCGACCGGCTCACCGCGCTCGGCGTGCTGCCCGACGACGCCATGGCGCCGTACGTCGAGCCGCTCCAGGCGTACCACGACTCGACCGAGCCGAGGGACTGGGCGGAGGCGGTGACGAAGGCGTACGTGGGCGACGCCATCACCGACGACTTCATCCGGGAGATCGCCGCGGCCCTGGCCGAGCCGGACCGTCAGCTCGTCCTCGACGTGCTGCACGACTCGTTGTACGCCGACTTCGCCGTTGCCGAGATCCGGGCGGCCGTCGAGGCCGATCCGAGGGTGGCCGGCCGGCTCTCGATGTGGGCGCGGCGACTGGTCGGCGAGGCACTGTCACAGGCCGGCCGGGTCGCCGCCGCCGAGCGGGGGGCGCTCACCGCGCTCGTCGCACAGAGCGGGCGGGTGGACGTGCCGGGGCTGTTCGGGCGGCTCACCGCGGCGCACGCCACGCGGATGGCCGCCGCCGGGCTGAACAACTGACCGCGAACCGGGCGTCCGCGACGGGCGATCGTCGGGTCACCCGTCGCGGCCGACCGGACCACTCAGCGGACGGTGAACCCGACCGCGCGCGGCGATGCCTCGGCGATCTCGACGTAGGCGACCTTGCTGACCGGCACGATCACCCGCCGGCCCTTCTCGTCGGTCAGGGAGAGGGTGCCCTCGTCCTTGCCGAAGGCGTCGGTCACGATCTGCTCGATCTCGGCCGGCGACTGCGCGCTCTCCAGGACCAGCTCGCGGGGCGCGTACTGCACGCCGATCTTGACCTCCACTGTGCCTCCTCATTCGGGCGAAAGAGCCGCCGTTGGGAAGGCTATCCGATCTCGGGGCCGGATGTTCAGGCTGACTCACCTTGCAGCGGGAAGCTGGCGATGCCCCGCCAGGAGAGCGCCGCGACCAGTGCCTCCGCCTCGGCCTTGGGCAGTTGCCGGCCACGGGCCAGCCAGAACTGCGCGGCGGTCTCGGCCGCGCCGACCAGGCCGGAGGCGAGCAGTTCGGCGTGCGCCCGGCTGATCCCGGTGTCGGAGATGATGGTGTCGGTGATCGCCGCGATGCAGCCCTGCTCCACCCGCTCGACGCGCTGGCGCACCGCCGGGTCGTTGCGCAGGTCCGACTCGAAGACGAGGCGGAACGCCTCGCTCTCGTGGTCGACGAAGTCGAAGTACGCCCGCACCGACGCGCCGACGCGCTCCTTGTTGTCGTTGGTGCCGCGCATGGCGTCGTCGACCTTCGCGAGGATCGCGTCGCAGTGCGTGTCCAGCAGGGCGAGGTAGAGGTCCATCTTGCCGGGGAAGTGCTGGTAGAGCACGGGCTTGGAGACTCCCGCCCGCTCGGCGATGTCGTCCATCGCGGCCGCGTGGTAGCCCTGGGCGACGAACACCTCCTGGGCTGCGGCGAGCAGCTGCTTGCGGCGCGCGGAACGGGGCAGGCGGGTGGGCCGGCCGGCGGTCTGGGCACCGTTCCCCACAGCGGTCATGGGAACCTCCGAGTCTCTTCGTACGAGCCGGCAATTCACCCGAACCGGTCGGGGCCCGGGGACCCGTCGCGGAATTGGCCCGCCGCTGTAACTTATCGCCACTGTCACCACACGGTAGCCTCAGCGGGGGCGACCAAGGAGCGCGCGGTGAGTGAAACAGGGCAACCCGGTGCCGCCAACCCGGGGGAGCACGGCGACGGCACGGGTCCGCAGGACGACCTGGCCCGTTCCGGCAGCGGGTGGGCGCCCCCGGCGGCCAGTTGGTCCCGGGGCGGGGAGGTTTCCGGCCCCCGTGAGCCGGCCTCGCCATGGGGTCCGCCCGAGCCGTCCCCCGGTTGGGCCGCCTCGTCCCCGCGGCACGGCGACCTGCCGCCACCGCCACCGCTGCCCGGCCCGCCGGCCGCGGCCGAGCCGCCGGCCCGGGTCAACGGCCACCACGCCAACGGCGTCGACCACGCCGCCGACGACGCGCCGGTCAGCCGTCAGGTCCCGGTGAGCGCCCCGCCCGGCATCCTCGGCGACCAGCGCCGCGACCCGGGCAACGACCGGCTGGTGGTGCCCGCACAGCGTCCGGCGCCGACGGTTGAGCAGCCGCCCGGGACGCAGCACGGGTTCACCGACCCCGAGTCCCGTCCGGTCCGGCGCTCCGCCGAGGACCCGTCGGCCGGCCGCCAGAACCGCTGGTCGGAGCCGGGGCTGCCGACGTCAGCACCCCCCGCCGTCCAGGTCCCGCCGGTGGGCACCGCCGCCAGCGGCTTCGAGGTGCCGCCCGGCTTCCACGCGCCGACGGCCGACCGTGCCGCCGCCGACGAGCCCCCGTCGACCGCCGGGCCGACGCGCGGCTGGAGCGACCACTACGCGCCGGAGCCGTCGGCCCCTGACCCGCGCCACTTCCCGCCGCCCACCGAGCGCCCACCCGCCGAGCACCCGGCCGATGCCGCGCCCGCCACCGGCGACCGCGCGACCGTCGGCGACCGGGTCGCCGGCGTCGACCGCGCGCTGGGCGCGGACCGCGCCTTCCGCGAGGACCGGGGTGCCGACCCGGTCGCCGCCGGCACGGACGGCGCACCGGGGGAGTTCGGCCAGGACCGCGCCGCCAGCGGGCCGGGCCAGGGCCGCGCCCCGGACGGCCCCCACGCGGAGCGGACGCTGGGCCCCCCCGGCCAGGACCGCGCGGCGGCTGGATTCGACCAGGACCGCGCGTCGGGCGGGTTCGACCACGCACGCACGGCGGGCGGTTTCGACCAGGACCGCGCGGCGGCTGGATTCGACCAGGACCGCGCGGCGGCCGGGTTCGACCAGGACCGCGCGCCGCACGCCGCGGGGTCCGAGCGGGTCGGGCGTGGCTTCGGCGCAGACCCGGGTGCCGAGCGGTCCCCGGTCGCCGAACCGGCGGCCGGTGCGCAGCACGTTCCGGGCGGCGACCGGGAACCGTCGTCCCGGTCGGAACCGGGCGGTTCCCGACAGTCGGCGGCCGAGTGGCCGCCGAGCACCGAACCGGACTGGACCGGCCCGAACTGGAACCGCCCGAGCTGGGGCGCCGCGTGGGCACCGCCCTGGTCCCGGGACGAGGCCGAGCCGGTGGGTCGTCGCTCCCGGGAGGACGCCGAGCCGACGGGGCGCCGAGCCCGCGAGGAGCCCGAGCCCGTCGGTCGCCGGTCCCGCGAGGAACAGCCGCCGGCCTGGGCCGGTGAGCCGCAACGACCGCACGAGCCGGCGCGCGCCGAGTCTCCCCGCCCCTACGACCCGCCCCGCGAGCCCGGCCGCCCCTACGACGTCGCCCAGACCGCGCCCGTGCCCCGGCCGGCGTACGAGCGACCGTCCGCCCCCGCCGACCGGCGCACGGGGCCCGAGGCCGAACCGCCGGCCCCGACCGATCGACCGGCCTGGGCGTCAGGCGGGTCGGCCCCCACGCCGGCGGGCGCTCCCCCGCTCGCGTACGCCCCGGAAACCGCCGCCGCGGCGGCCCGCGCCGAGGAGACCCCGGACCGGGTCACCCGGCCGTTCCGGCTCCGGCCGGAGAGCGCGGAGCCAGCCCCGAGGCCGCCGGGCGGCCCGCAGACCGCCGCCGGGCCCGTCGCCGAGGCCGCCACCAGCGGGTTCGGGCGGCGTGAGCGCACCCCGTCGGGGCCCGCCCCGACGAGTGCGCCCCCCTACGCGGCCCGCCGGTCCGCACCCGAGCTGGCCCCGCCGACCGCCGCCGACCCGGCGCCGGACCCCGCATCGGCGGTGTTGCCGCAGCGCGTCCCCGCCGAGCCGGACGTGCCCGTCGTGCCGGAGCCGCCAGCCGTGGAGCCACCCGCCGAGACCCCCGAACTCGCCCGCATCGCCACCCATCTGCGCCGCGAGGACGAGCCCGCCCCGCCGCAGGAGCGTCCGGAGGGCTTCGACGTCAACGCCATCCTCGACGCCGTCCGTGGCGTGGCCGGTGTCCGCGACGCGGCGCTGCGCCGTACCCCGGCCGGCGCGCACAGCCTGCGGCTCGACCTCGCCGACGGGGCCGACCCGGCCGAGGTGAGTCGGCAGGTCGCCCGCCTGCTCCAGGACCGGATGGGGCTGGCCGCCGCGCCGCAGAACCTGCCGGGCATGCCGGCGGCACCCGCGCCGCCGGTGCGCCGCCGGTCGGCGGAGCCGCGCGGCGCCAACCCCAGGTCGGCGGGTGTCGCGGCACGCCCCGCCGAGCCGTCCTCCGCCGAGTCCCGGGTGCCCGGCGCCAGGGTGACCGGCGGCCCGTCGGAGGCCGCGGCGACCCGGGCCGAACAGCGTCCCGAGGCGGCGCCCGAGACCCCGCGCCGGCGCCGGCAGCCCGTCGCCCCGCACCGGGGCCGGGCCACGGTGGAGGAGCCCGGCTCGGTCTCCGCCGCCCCGGCCGGGACCCCGGCCGGTGCCCCGGCGACCGTCGGTACGTCGTACTCCGGTGGGCAGGTGACGACGACGGAGACCGCGCCGTCCCGGCCGCTGGACACCGGCGGCGCGGTGGGCCCCCGGGTGGTGATCGACCACGTCCAGGTGAGCACCTTCGGGCTCGACGCCACCGTGGAGGTACGCCTGCTCGCCGGCGGGGAGAGCGCCGCCGGCTACTCGACCGGGCCGGCCGTCGACGGGTACGTGCTGCGGCTCTGCGCGGTGGCCGCGGCGGCGGCGGTGGACGAGCTGCTGCGCGGCGGCGAGCCCGGCCCCGACGCCGGCCCCGACCGTGGGCGCTGCTTCGTCGAGCACGCCGCCGTGGTGCCCTTCGGCAACTGCGACGTGGCCACGGTCGTGGTGCTGCTGGTCTGCGACGGCTGGGTGGAGCAGCTCGTCGGCTCCGCGCTGGTCGCCGGTGACCCCCGGCAGGCGGTCGTCCGGGCCACCCTGGCCGCGGTCAACCGCCGGATCGAGGCGCTGCTGGCCTGAGCGCTGCCGGTCGTTGCGGCCCCGGGCAGACTGGAGTCATGAAGCGCGCCACCCTCCGGCCGGACCACCTCCTTCCCGAGCACTCCGTCCCACCGCCCTGGCCGGGGCGGGAGGTACGCCTCGACGGCACGGTGACGTACGTCCGGGACACGCCGGCGACCACGCCCGGCGCGGAGCCGGCGCTCTACGTGCACGGGCTCGGCGGTTCGTCGCAGAACTGGACCGACCTGGCGTACCTGCTCGCCGACCACCTCGACGGGCAGGCCATCGACCTGCCGGGGTTCGGCCGCAGTGAGCCGGGCCGCCGGTACACCGTCCCGTCCTTCGCCGACCGGGTGATCCGCTGGATCGAGTACTCCGGCCGGGGGCCGGTGCACCTGTTCGGCAACTCGCTGGGCGGGGCGGTCTCGGTGCAGGTGGCGGCGGTACGGCCGGACCTGGTCCGGAGCCTGACCCTGATCTCGCCGGCGCTGCCGTTCCTGGACTTCCGGCGCTCGTTGCAGGGCCGGATGCTGCCGCTGCTGGCGATCCCCCGGGGCGAGCGCCTGGCCGCCTGGCGGCTGGCCCAGATCGCGCCCGAGGTGATGGCCCAGCAGGTGATGGAGTCCTGCGTGGCCGACCTCACCCGGATCTGCGACCAGCGCCGGGAGGAGGCGCTGGAGGAGATCCGGGTGCGGCACGAGGCCGCGCACTACGCCGCCGCGTACGTCCGGACGTTCCGGGGACTGGTCTCCAGCTTCCTGCGGTCGTACCTGCCGGGGTCGGGGTCGCTGTGGCGGCTCGCCGCGACGGTCGAGGCGCCCACCCTGGTCGTCGGCGGGCGGGCCGACCGGCTGGTGGACGTGCGGGTGGCCCCGCAGACGGCCCGCGTCGTCCCGGACAGCCGGCTGCTGATGCTCGAGGGGGTCGGCCACGTGGCGCAACTGGAGGTGCCGCGCCTGGTGGCCCGGGCCGTGCTGGGCCTGCTCACCGAGACGGGGGACACGCTCAGGCGGTCCGACATGGCAGGCTGACCGGGATGCCCCCTGCCCGTCACCCCACCCCGACCCGTCGTGCCCCGGCTCCCGTCGAGGGCCGCCGTCGCGCCCAGGCCACGTCGCCCCCACGGGACGGCGGCGTGGACCTGACCCGCCCACGGCACCGCCGTCCGGAGCGTCGGCGGCGCCTCACGGGGCTGGTGGCGCTGGTGCTCGCCGTCGGCGCGGCGGTGGCGGTGCTCGCCGACCGGCGGGGCGCCGACGTCGGGGCGGAGGTGCTCACCGCCGAGGAACTGGCTCCCGCGCCGATGTTCGCGCCGGGGGCCGCCTCGCCGCTGCCGTCGGCGCCGGCCGCGACGCCGTCGGCCGTCGAGCCACCGCCGGCCGTGCTCCGGCTGCCCGGGCCGGTGCCGTCGGCGGGCCGGGGCAGCTTCGGCTACGACGACCGGGTGGGCCCGGTGCTGGGTGACGCGGGCACGCTGCGCCGCTACCGGGTCGCCGTGGAGTCGGGCGCCGGCGAGGACGCGGGCGAGTTCGCCGCCGCCGTCGAGCGGGCGCTCGCCGGGCCGGGGAGCTGGGTCGACGGCGCGCTGCGGTTGCAGCAGGTACGCGCCGCCTCCCGGCACGACTTCACGGTCTACCTCGCCACGGCCAGGACGGCGGGCCGGCTGTGTGCCGCCGGAGGGGTGGACATCCGGGTGGGCGGGAAGCCCTACACGTCGTGCCGGGCGCCCGGCAAGGTGATCATCAACCTGGAGCGCTGGCGGCTCTCGGTGCCGCACTTCGTGAGCGCGAAGGTGCCGCTGTCGGTCTACCGGACGTACGTGGTGAACCACGAGGTCGGGCACCAGTTGGGGCACCGGCACGAGCGCTGCCCCGGCAGGGGCCGGGTGGCGCCGGTGATGATGCAGCAGACGCTCTTCCTGAACGGCTGTGTCGCCAATCCCTGGCCGTACCGGGACGGCCGCCGGTACGCGGGCCCGCGGCGCTGACCGGCGGCGATCGGGCGTCGGGCGCCAGCCGGGGGGACCGGCGGAATTCACCCGTGGGGGGATGAGCGAGGTTCGCGTTTTTCGCGGCGTAATGCCCGATTGGTGTGCGACGCTCGGTCCATGACGTCGTCGTCCCCTTCCGACCCGCCCGGCCCGGCACGCCGCCAGACGTCGACCCGGCCGCCGTCACCTCGGCCGACGCGCTGGTGGCGACCGCCGGCCCCGCTCCGGAACCGCCGGGTGGTGGTGCTCGGCGTCACCCTCCTGCTCGCGGCGACCGCCGCCGTGACGCTGACCCGGGCCGGCGACCGCACGCCCGTGCCGACCACGGGCGACGGGAACCGCACGTCGTACGCGGCGGGGGCGGACGAGCGGGCACGGCCGCCCGCCTACCCCCGCACGGGTACGGGCGACTTCACCACCGCGCCCGGCGACTCCCCGCTGCGGGGCACCGACGGGCCGCTCCGGTACTACCGGGTAGCCGTGGAGCAGGGCACCGACCAGGACGTCGCCGCCTTCGCCGCCACCGTGGACGAGGTGCTGGGCGACGCCCGCAGCTGGATCGCCTCGGAGGCGCTGCGGCTGCGGCGGGTGGCGGAGGCGGACGACGCCGACTTCACCGTCTACCTCGCCACCCCGGAGACCTCGGAGCGGATGTGCGCCGAGGGTGGGCTGAGCACCGAGGGCTACACCTCCTGCCGGCTCCCCGGGCAGGTGATCATCAACCTGGCGCGCTGGCTGGAGGCGGTCCCCGACTACGGCGCGCCGCTGGAGATCTACCGCGCCTACGTGGTCAACCACGAGGTGGGCCACGAACTCGGCGAGGAACACCAGGCCTGCCCGGCGCCCGGCGACCCGGCGCCGGTGATGCAGCAGCAGACGTACGGCCTGGACGGCTGCGTCGCCAACGCCTGGCCGTACGTCGACGGCTCGCGCTACGACGGTGAGCTCGTTCCCGGCATCTGAGTTATTCCCCTTCCCGCAGTTCGGGCGACGTGTCGCTCCTCATGGCCGATCGAGGGCGGTGCGAGCGACAATGGGCCGGTTCGCCTTCAGCCGATCCCGGGGAGTCCACCGTGTCGTTGCCCCCGCTCGTCGAGCCCGCCGCCGAGCTGACCGTTGACGAGATCCGCCGCTACTCGCGCCACCTGATCATCCCGGACGTCGGGGTCGAGGGGCAGAAGCGGCTGAAGAACGCCCGGGTGCTCTGTGTCGGCGCCGGCGGTCTCGGCTCGCCGGCCCTGATGTACCTCGCTGCCGCCGGGGTCGGCACGCTCGGCATCATCGACTTCGACACCGTCGACGAGTCCAACCTCCAGCGCCAGATCATCCACGGCGTGTCGGACGTCGGCCGCTCCAAGGCCGAGTCGGCCGCGGCCTCGATCCGCGAGATCAACCCCCTGGTCAACGTGGAGATCCACAACACGGCGCTGGACCGGGAGAACGTGCGGGACATCTTCTCCCGCTACGACCTGATCGTCGACGGCACCGACAACTTCGCCACCCGCTACATGGTCAACGACGCGGCGGTGCTGCTCGGCAAGCCGTACGTCTGGGGGTCGATCTACCGCTTCGACGGCCAGGCGTCGGTGTTCTGGGCCGAGCACGGCCCCTGCTACCGCTGCCTCTACCCGGAGCCCCCGCCGCCCGGCATGGTCCCCTCCTGCGCCGAGGGCGGCGTGCTCGGCGTGCTCTGCGCGTCGATCGGCTCCATCCAGGTCAACGAGGCGATCAAGCTGCTCGCCGGCATCGGGGAGCCGCTGGTCGGCCGGCTGATGGTCTACGACGCCCTGGAGATGAGCTACCGCAAGATCAAGGTCCGCAAGGACCCGAACTGCGTGCTCTGCGGCGAGAACCCCACGGTCACCGACCTGCTGGAGGACTACGAGGACTTCTGCGGCGCGGTGTCGGTGGAGGCCCAGGAGGCGGTGGTCGACGCGACCATCACCGCGCTGGAGCTCAAGGAGTGGCAGGACGCGGGCAAGGACGTCTTCCTCGTCGACGTCCGCGAGCCGGCCGAGTACGAGATCGTCCGGATCCCCGGCGCGACACTGATCCCCAAGGGCGAGATCATCTCGGGCGAGGCGCTCGCCAAGCTGCCGCAGGACCGGCAGATCGTGCTGCACTGCAAGTCCGGGGTCCGCTCGGCGGAGGCGCTCGCCGCGCTCAAGGCGGCCGGCTTCCGCGACGCGGTGCACGTGCAGGGCGGCGTGCTCTCCTGGATCAAGCAGATCGACCCGTCGCTGCCGGCGTACTGACCCGCGCGGTCGGTCGAGGTCGCGGCGGGCCGTCCCGACCCCTGCGACCTCGGCCGATTCGCCGAGGCGCGATCACGTTTGCGCAGGTAGCGTTGCCGCCGTGGTCGACATCGATGCGGCGGTCGGGTTCGTCGTGGCACACGGGGACGCGGTGGACCGCGCCCGGCTGTCCCGGCTGCGCACCGGCGCGCCGCCACCTCCCGGACTGCTCGACGACGCCGAGGTCGGCCAGGCACCCGACGGCGGCTGGCCGGCGACGCTGGGCGGGGCAGTCTCCTCTGTGGACGCCACCTGCTTCCGCCTGTCCGAGCTGGACGATCTCGGCGCGCTTGGTCGTCCGGCCGCCCGCCGGGCCCTGGACTGGCTGGCCGCCCGGCAGTCGCCCGACGGCGGCTGGGAGGAGGACCCGGCGCTGGCCGACGTGGCCCCCGAGTGGGCCCGACCGGGCGACCCCGAGGCGGGGTTCCACCTCACCGCGAACGCCGGGTTCTGGCTGACCGTCGCCGGCCTGGACGCGCGGGCGGCCGGGCCGCTCGACCACCGGGTCGGCGGCGCGTACGCGGGCGTCGTGCACGCCGCCGCCCAGTCGCTCGTCGCCCGGCTGCGCCCGGACGGCAGTTGGCCGTCCTTCCTGCCCGCCGGCTGGCTGAGCGCGGCGGTCCTGCACCGGCAGGAGATGTTCCACGAGGCGGCGCGGATCCAGGTGATCCTCGCCGAGCGGGTGCCGGAGCTGTCCCCGGGCGACGTGGCCTGGCTGGCCGCGACGCTGCGCCGCGTCGGCATCGACGGACAGGACTGGCTGCTGGGGCGGGCGCGGCGGCGGCTGGCCGAGACCCAGCGCAGCGACGGCGGGTGGGAGAGCGACGACGGGCCCCAGTTCGACGTGCACACCACGCTGAGCGCGATCCGGGCCTGCCGCTGAGGCTCCACCCGCCAGCCTCACTTGAGCTGGCTGATCACCAGCGGCCACCAGGCGTCCGGGGCGAACGCGGCGCGGTCGATGCTCTCCAGGACGGTACGCAGCGTCTCGGCCCGCTCGGCCCGGCCCGGCTTGCCCTCGTCGGCCTCCACGAAGAGCGCGAACTGGTAGAGGAACTCGACGAAGGTGCGGAAGGTGCTGTTGACGGCCTGGATGTCCTGCTGCTCCAGGTCGAACTGGAGGATCTCGCCGGTCCCCGGGTCGAGCACGTAGAGCAGCTCCGGGTTGTCGGCGACCGCGCCGACCACGATCAGCCGGATGTCCAGGGAGCTGTCCTCGGTGCTCAGCTGGATCGTGTCGAACAGCTCGATGTCGCCTTCGAGGAACGCGGTGTAGACGACCGCCACGTCGAGCGGGATCTCGTCGCCGGCGGGCAGCAGGTCGGGGTCGAATCCCCCCTCCAGCCACGCCTCGCGCGGGTACGGGATGAGCTCGTCCTCGTTCCACAGTGAGCGGAACCGGGGGTCAGCGGCCATCGGTGGTCCTTTGCGTCTCGGGTGTGGAGGGTGCGCGGGCGCCGCAGGTGGCGGGGCCGGGACGCCGGGTGCGCAGCGGCGTCAGGACGCCAGGCCGGCGGCGATCAGCAGGCGCCGCCAGTTGTCGGCGTACTCGCCGGCGTGCCGGCCCTTGCGGAGCCGCTGGTCCCGGACGCCGGGCCCGAGGACGACGGCGACCAGCTCCGGGTAGCCGGGACCGAGCACGTGCTCGTCGAAGAACGTGGCCACGTCGGGCGCGACGACGGTGAACTCCACGTCCTCGTCGGGGTGCTCGTACTGGAAGACGTAGTCGTCGGGCTCCATCCAGTAGACGTCGAGATCCTCGGTGTCGAGGCGGATCGGCGCCCCCGCCCCGATTTCGCCGCGCAGCCGGGGCGGGATGCTGTGCACCTCGTGGCCGACCACGAGCGGGCTGCCCATCGGGTCGTCCTCGTCCACCGTGCGGGCCGCCCAGGCCGCCGGGCTGCGGATCTCCTCGGGCGGGTCGAACCGGAAGTTGTCGCCGGCCAGCCGGCCGAACAGACCGTAGACCTCGGCCACGCCGGGCAGGTCGGGGATCGGCTCCAGCGGGGTCGGCTCGCCGATGACCACGCCGAAGCCGTGCTCGGCCTCCAGGCGCCGCAGCAGCGCGAGCTTCTCCCGGATCCGGTCCAGCCGCGCCGGGTCCCGGGGGGCGGTCACGGGATCACCTTCACGATGACCGGGGTGCCCTCGGGAACGTCCCGCAGCGCGACGGAGATGTCGCTGCCGAGCTGGCGATTCGTCCAGGCGTCCATCGGCCTGAGGTTATCGTATGTGTCCGTTCCGTCCAGTTGCAGCTCCTGGATGTGGTCGGGGTCGTAGCCCTGTCCCCGGGCGGTGATCGGCCCCTTGCCCGCGTAGAGGCGCTCGACCACGTTCTTGTTGGCCAGGTACTTGTTCGTCTCCGGGGTGCCCATGTCCTGGGTGAGGCGGCCGTCCTTGGTGAGGCTGCGGATCATCCGGTCCCGGTAGACGTTCGTACGGGTGCGGCGCTTGCCGGTGGAGGGGTCGTAGACCTTGTTGCTGTCCCGGTCCGACGGCGCCTTCTTCAGCGCCCCGTCCTGGCCGAGCCGTTGCAGGTCGCGGGCCTTGCGGTCGAAGTCCCGCCGGTCGAAGTCCGGCCGGTTCTTCAGCACCAGCACCGCCGGGCCCTTCGGCTTCGTGCCGGCCGACTTGGCGGTGCGGAAGACGTCGGCGTTCTCCAGGTAGGCCGAGACGACGCGGGCGCCCTTGGCCTGCGTCTGCCGGGGCGGGCTGGTCCGCTTCCTAGCCATTGAGCACCGTCTCCACGGCCATGCCGATGAGCTGGTCGATGATGAGACCGGTGATCATCTTGAAGATCGGGATCTGGAGGAGGGACGCCCCGAAGGTGACCGCCGCCGTCACGATGGCCTGCGCGATCTGGATCGCCAGCAGGGCCAGTTGGATGATCACCTGGATCTTCAGGGCCAGCACCACGCCCGCCGCGACCATCAGCCCGACGCCGATGACGGTGGCCGGGCGGGCGACGTCGGCGATGTTGCGCGCGGCCGACTCGCCGTCGTTCCACTCGCCCGCGAAGGCGGTGAAGCTCTCGCCCCGGTTGTTGTCGAGCACCGTCCGCGCCGCCGCCTCCAGCTGCGCGACCGATCCGGAGATCTGGCCGGCCATGCCGGTCCACTCCCCGGCGAGCTGGAAGATCGCTGTCTCGTCCGACTGTGGCCACTCGTAGCCGAGCATCGAGAGCAGGGAGGCGAGCTCACCCGGGAGCGTCAGTCCCACCGCGACTCCTTTCGTGGATCGGGCGACTCAGCCAGCAGGGCGAGCCGAGGGCGGGCGGCTCAGCCACCCGGGGCGGAGCCGGGGCCGGCGGTTCAGGCACCCAGCGAGCCGAGGATCGAGCGGAAGGACGCGGCCGCGTTCTCCTCGGCGGCGCGGTAGCCGTCGGCCATCCCGCGCAGCCCGTCGACGTAGCTCTCCAGCTCGGTGATGTTGGTGCCGAGGCACTCGGCCAGCGCGTCCACGCACGCCTGGTGGGCGACGCCGAGCAAGGACCCGATGTCGTCGCCGCCGAAGGCCGCGGCGTAGCCGCCGGCCGCCGCCTGGAAGCCCTCGAAGACCTGGCGGACGGACTCCTTGGCCTGTTCCAGCTCGTCCGCGCCGCGACCCAGCGCGTCGAGGTCGACGTCGAGGCTCTCCACGCTCAGCTCCCGTGCAGTTTCCGCATTGTCTCGCTGACGGCCTGGCTGATCTCCCGCATCTGCCGCAGGCCCTGGTCCTGGAGGCGTTCGATGGTGGCGGTCATCGCGGCGAGGTCGGGCATCGGTTCGGTGGCGGCGACCCCGTCGTCCTGGCCGTCGAGCGCGGCGTTGACCGCCTGGCGCAGCTCGGCGGCGAGATGTTCCGAGCCCTCCCGGAGCACCCGGGGGTCGATGTCGACGGCGCTCACCCGGCCGTCGGTGCCGAGCGTGACCCGGATGCGGCCCTCGGCGGCCTCGGCCACCGACTCCACCCGCTCCCGGGGCGCGGCGCCGCCGCCCACCTCGCGCAGCGCTGCCCGCGCCTGTGCCAGTTGCTGTTCCAGGGCACTCTCGCCCAGCATGCCGCCTCCCCAAGACAAGCCGTGCCGAACCCGACCCAGACTAGCGGTCACCCGCAATCCGGCGGTGGCCCCGCCCACGGCCGTCCGGGCACTCGCGAGCGTCGGCGATGGTTCAGCCGCGCAGGTGGCCGTCCCCGGTCACCACGTACTTGGTGGAGGTCAGCTCGGGCAGGCCCATCGGGCCGCGGGCGTGCAGCTTCTGGGTGGAGATGCCGATCTCGGCGCCGAAGCCGAACTCGCCGCCGTCGGTGAACCGGGTCGAGGCGTTGACCATCACGGCCGCCGCGTCCACCCGCGCCACGAACTCCCGGGCGGCGGTGGTCGAGTCGGTGACGATCGCCTCGGTGTGCCCGGTGCCGTACCGCCGGATGTGCGCGACCGCCGCGTCGAGCGAGTCGACGACGGCGACCGCGATGTCGGCGGAGAGGTACTCGGTGGCGAAGTCGGAGTCGGTGGCCGGCCGCACGGCGGCCGAGTGGGCGGCGACCCGCTCGTCGCCGTGCACCGTGACGCCGGCCTCGGCGAAGGCGGCCAGCACCGACGGCAGGAAGGCGTCGGCGACCGCCGCGTGCACGAGCAGCGACTCGGCGGTGTTGCAGGTGGAGAGCCGCTGGGTCTTCGCGTTCAGCACGATGGCGACGGCCTTCGACAGGTCGGCGGCGGCGTCGACGTAGACGTGGCAGTTGCCCACGCCGGTCTCGATGACCGGCACGGTGGACTCCTCGACCACCGTGCGGATCAGGGACGCGCCGCCGCGCGGGATCAGCACGTCGACCAGGCCCCGGGCGCGCATCAGCTCCTTGACCGAGTCGCGGCTGCTGGCGTCGAGCAGCTGCACCGCGTCCGCCGGCAGGCCGGCGTCGGCCACCGCGTCGCGCAGCACGGCGACCAGGGCGGCGTTGGAGTGGGCCGCCGACGAGGAGCCGCGCAGCAGCGCCGCGTTGCCGGACTTCAGGCAGATGCCGGCGGCGTCGACCGTCACGTTCGGCCGCGCCTCGTAGATGATGCCGACCACGCCGAACGGCACCCGGATCTGGCGCAGCTCCAGCCCGTTGGGCAGGGTCGAGCCCCGGACCACCTCGCCCACCGGGTCCGGCAGCGCGGCCATCTGCCGCAGCGCGTCGGCGATGCCGGCCACCCGCCCCGCGTCGAGGGCCAGCCGGTCCAGCACGGCCGCGCTCAGCCCGGCCTCGCGCCCGGCCGCCAGGTCCGTCGCGTTCGCGGCGAGGATCTCCGGCGTACGCGCCACCAGCGTGTCGGCCATCGCCACCAGCGCGGCGTCCTTCGCCGTACGCGTGGCGACGGCCAGCGCCTCCGCCGCCGTACGCGCCCGCCGGGCCTGTTCGCTCACGCTCATCGCCGCACTCCTCACAGCAGTACGAGGTCGTCGCGGTGGACGACCTCCCGTTCGTACGCCGGGCCGAGCGCCGCGGCGAGTTCCGTGGTCGACCGGCCGAGCAGCCCGGGCAGCTCGACCGCGTCGTAGTTGACCAGTCCCCGGGCGACCGGCGCGCCCTCGACGTCCACCAGGTCGACCGGGTCGCCCGCGGTGAACGCCCCGTCCACGGCCGTGATCCCGGCGGGCAGCAGCGACTTGCGGCGGCCCACCACCGCCGCGACCGCACCCGGGTCGAGGTGCAGCCGCCCCCGGGGAGTGGTGGCGTGGGCCAGCCAGAAGAGCCGGGCCGTCGGGCGGCGGCGGCTCGGGTGGAACAGGGTGCCGACGGGCTCGCCGGCCAGCACGGGGGCGGCCAGCGGCGCGGCGGTCAGCACCACCGGGATGCCGAAGCCGGTCGCGATCCGGGCCGCCTCCACCTTCGTCACCATGCCGCCGGTGCCCACGCCGGCCCGGCCGGCGCCGCCGATGTCGACCCCGGTCAGGTCCCGCTCGTCGTGCACCTCGCTGATCCGGCTGGAGCCCGGGCGGGTGGGGTCGCCGGTCCAGAGGGCGTCCACGTCGGAGAGGAGCACCAGCAGGTCGGCGTGGACCAGGGCGGCGACGAGGGCGGCCAGCCGGTCGTTGTCGCCGAAGCGGATCTCCTCGGTGGCGACCGTGTCGTTCTCGTTGACGATCGGCACCGCCCGCAGGTCGAGCAGCTTGCGCAGGGTGCGGTACGCGTTGCGGTAGTGCGCCCGCCGGGTCACGTCGTCGACGGTGAGCAGGACCTGCCCGACGGTCAGCCCGTGCCGGGCGAAGGCGGCCGCGTACCGGCCGATCAGCAGGCCCTGCCCGACGCTGGCGGCGGCCTGCTGGGTGGCCAGGTCGCGCGGGCGCCGGGACAGCCCCAGCGGTGCGAGGCCGGCGGCGATCGCGCCGGAGCTGACCAGCACGACCTCCCGGCCCTCGGCGGCGAGCGCGCCCAGGGTGCCGACGAGCGCGCCGACCCGCCCGTCGTCCAGCCCGCCTTCGGCGGTGGTCAACGAGGAGGATCCGATCTTGACGACGACCCGCCGGGCCGCCGTGACCATGTCACGCACCCGCCCATTCTGCGTGGTCGGTCCCCGCACGCCCGGTCGGCTTCTCATATCGTGGCCGGTCGTGAGACCTGACGAGTACGTCGAGGCGGTGCTGGAGCTCGTCGAGCGGATCCCGCCGGGCCGGGTGATGTCGTACGGGGCGGTGGCCGACGCGCTGGCCGAACGCTCGGGGCGGGCGTCGGCCCGGCTGGTCGGCTCGATCATGGCCCGGCACGGCGGGGGAGTGCCCTGGCACCGGGTCGTAAACGCGGCCGGCCGGCTGCCACCCGGGCACGAGCGGGAGGCGCGGGCCCGGCTGCGCGCCGAGGGGACGCCGCTGCGCGGCGACGGGGTGGACATGCGGGCGAGCTGGTCCCCCGAGGAGGGGATGTGACCCGTGCCATAACGTGAGTAACATTCGGCGTCATGGACGCGCCGCCGGGTGGAGCCGGCTCCCCGCCCGCCGCGCCGCCCGCCGGCCGAACGCCCGCCTCGCCGGCCGCCGCCGGCCCGGCGCCCGCCTCGGGCGTGCTGCCGCGCCGGGTGCACGCCGGTTATGCGCTCGGATCGCTGGCGACCGGCGCGTTCGGCACCGTGCCCGGCCTGCTCCTGCTGCCGTACCTGACCGACACCCTCGGCGTCGCGGCGGGCGCGGCGGCCCTGCTGGTGCTCCTGCCGAAGGCGTGGGACGTGCTGGTCAACCCGGTCGCCGGCCGGATCTCCGACCGCACCCGGTCGCGCTGGGGCGCCCGGCGGCCGTACCTGCTGGGCGCCGGGCTCGCCCTCGGCGTGCTCTTCGCCGCCATCTTCGCCGCGCCGTTCGGGGCCGGGCCGGCCGCCGGGGCGTACGTGGCGATCGCCTTCCTCGCCACCGCCACCGCGTTCGCCTTCTTCCAGGTGCCGTACGTGGCGATGCCGGCGGAGCTGACCGGCGACTACGCCGAACGTACCCGGCTGATGAGCTGGCGGATCGCCGTGCTGGCGCTGGCCATCCTGGTCTCCGGCGCGGTGGCCCCGCTGGTGCGCGACGCCGGTGGCGGAGGCGTCCCGGGGCACCGCTGGATGGGGCTCTTCGTCGCCGGGCTGATCGTGCTCGGCGCGCTCGGCGCGTTCCTCGGCACCCGGTCCGCGCCCGGCGGCACGGTGGGGGAGAGCGAGCCGACGCTGCGCGCCCAGCTCGCCGTCGCCGCCCGCAACCGACCGTTCCGGGCGCTGCTGGTCTGCTTCGTGGTGCAGTCCGCCGGGGTGGCCACCGTCCTCGCCGGCGTCAACTACTTCGCCGACCAGATCCTGCGCGATCCCAAGGGCGGGCCGACCGTCCTGTTCGCCTGCTTCGTCGGGCCGGCGCTGCTGGTGATGCCGCTCTGGACCCGGATCGGGGCGCGGGTCGGCAAGCTCGCCGCGCTGGTCGCCGCCTCGCTGATCTTCGCGGTGGGCGCGCTGGCTCTGGTCGCCGCCCCGGTGCTGCCCCCGCTCGGGGTCTACCTGCTGGTCGCGCTGATCGGCGTCGGCTACGCCGGGCAGCAGGTGTTCGCCCTCGCCATGCTCCCGGACTGCATCGCGTACGACACGGCGCGCACCGGCCGACGGCAGGCCGGCGTCTTCACCGGGCTCTGGACGGCCGGGGAGACCTTCGGGCTGGCCCTCGGGCCGGGCATCTTCGGCCTGGTGCTCCAGCTCAGCGGCTACGTCTCCTCCGACACGGGCACGGCGGCCACCCAGTCCGGCACCGCCCGCCTCGGCATCCTGCTCGGCTTCACGGTCCTCCCCGCCCTCCTGGTCGGCCTGGCCGTCCTGGCCCTCCGCCCCTACGACCTGACCCCGGCCCGCCTGACCGCCGCCGAAGCCACCCCACCCCCGCACCCCCGCACCCACCCCGCCGATCATGCGGTTGTGGTGGGGGAGGAAAGCCGCTGACCCCCACGGAAAGGGCACCACGACTCCATGATCGACGAGGGAACCGAGCGGCGGGCGCTGCCCGGGAACGGGCTGCCCGCCGAACAGGTGCTGGCGGAGGTGCGGGCGTTACGCGGCGCCGACCGGCCGACGCACGGGGGGCGGCTGTTCGCGTACGTCTACGACCCGGCGGTGCCGGGGCTGGACGAGCTGGCCGCCGCCGCGTACGCCGGCAGCGCCCACGTCAACGGGCTCGACCCGACCGCCTTCCCGTCGCTGCTGGCGATGGAGAACGCGCTGGTCGGCGCTGCCGCCCGGCTGCTCGGCGGTGGCCCCGGCAGCGCCGCGCCGGACGTCGTCGGCAGCGTCACCAGCGGCGGCACCGAGTCGCTGATCCTGGCCGTCAAGGCCGCCCGGGACGCCCACCCGGAGATCGGGGCGCCCCGGATCGTGGTGCCGGCCAGCGCGCACGCCGCGTTCGCCAAGGCGGCGCACTACCTGCGGGTCGCCGTGGACACGGTGCCCGTGTCGGCGTCGACGCTGCGGCCGGCCGCCGCCGACGTGGCCGCCGCCATCGGCCCGGAGACCGTGCTGGTGGCCTGCTCCGCCCCCTCGTACGCGCACGGCGTCGTCGACCCGGTCGCCGCGATCGCCGAAGCTGCTGCCGCCGCTGGGGTGCGCTGCCACGTGGACGCGTGCTTCGGGGGCTGGACCCTGCCGTACCTGCGCCGCCTCGGGGCGGACGTGCCGCCGTTCGACTTCGCGCTCGCGGGGGTCACCTCGATCTCGGTGGACCTGCACAAGTACGCGTACGCCCCGAAGGGCGTGTCGGTGCTGCTGCACCGCGACCCGGCGCTGCGCGCCCCGCAGTACTTCGCGTACGCGGACTGGCCCGGCTACACGATGGTCAACCCCGTCATCGCCTCCACCCGCTCCGGCGGACCGATCGCCGCCGCGTACGCCACCCTGCGGCACCTCGGCGACGACGGGTACCTGCGGCTCGCAGCGGCCACCCGGGACGCCGTCGCCGGCCTGGCCGACGCCGTCCGCGCGGTCGACGGGCTGCGGCTGATGGCCGAGCCGGAGTCGACAGTCGTCTGCTTCACCGCCACCGATGCGGGCCTCGACCTCTTCGTCCTGGTCGACGAGCTGGCCGCCCGCGGCTGGCACACCCAGCCCCAGCTGTCGTACGCCGACCTGCCGCCGAGCGTGCACCTGACGGTGACCGCCGCGGTGGCGCCCCGGGTGGCGGAGTTCGGCCCGGACCTGGCCGACGCCGTGGCCGCCGCCCGGGCCGCCGGGCCGGTCGCGCTCCCGGCCGAGTTGCTCGCCCTCGCGACCACGCTCACCCCCGACGCGCTCACCCCCGACCTGGTCGCGGGCCTGGCCGCCGGCCTGGGCCTGACCGCCCCCGCCGACGCGCCCGGTCCAGGCCGCACCGCCGGTCCCGCGGATGCCACCGGCCCAGGCCGCTCCGCCGGTCCCGACGACGCCGCCGGTTCCGCAGACGCCGCCGGCACCGGTGGTTCGCCGGCGGGGCGGATGGCGGTGGTGAACACCCTGCTCGACGCCGCGCCGCCGGCGCTGCGGGAACGGCTGCTGGTGGAGTTCGTCGGCCTGCTGCAACGCCCCACGTGGTGAGCGGCGGCGTCCACCCCGCCGGGTGGACGCCGCCGCCGGATCACCTGTCCACCCGGACCGCGACGTGGTTGTCGCCGGGGGTCAGGTCCGGCCAGTAGCGGTGGTCGGCGCCGTAGTGGACCAGCCAGACCGACAGGCCCGTCTCAAGGCCCTCCGGCCCGAGGCGGAAGCGGAAGGTCCAGCTCCGGCGCTCCCCGGCCGGCACCCCCTCGGTCAGGCACGACGGCCACTCCGGCTGCCCGCGGGCCGGCTCGCACCGGTCCCAGTCGCCGCCGTCGGGCGTGCCGAAGGTCTCCAGGTTCCGGAAGGCGACGCGGTCCGCGTCGAGGGGCCCGCGGTTGATCACGGTCAACGTCACCGTGCCCTGCGACCGGCCGCGCTCGTCCGTCGAGCCGATGACGAACGGCCCGGCGGAGATCGCGAGGTCGGTGAGGCGGGAGTCCCGGCCCCAACTGGTCGGACCGCCGGTCTGAGCGAACCGCTCGCCGTCCCAGCCGTACGTCCGCCACTGCTGTCGCGCCCAGTACGCCGGGGTGCCGCAACAGGGTTGGATGTCGGCGACCTCGACGCGGACCTTCCCGTCGTCCAAGGCGACGGCGCGGACGTCCTCGAAGCCGCCGGTGCCCTTCTCGTGCGTCCGGGTCACCCGACCCAGCGTGACGATCCGCCCGGCTGAGTCCCGGTCGAAGCCCACCACCTGCTTCGCCGACGCCTCGCCGATGCGGCAGCCGAGCAGGGCCAGCGTCTCAGCGGCGCCGTCGGCGTCGACGTCACCGTGCGTGACGCTGATCAGGTACGGCCGGTCCACCTCTTTGGTGCTGGCCGGAAGCAGGGTGATCCGCGTGGTGTCGGCGCAGTTCCGGCCGGCCCACGCCGGCAGGTCGAGCGCTGCGGCGCGCAGTTGACTTCCGGTGATCCGGCCGTCCGGTGCCGCTGACGGCGACAGCGACGGCGACCGCGACGCGTCGGGTGAGGGCGCGGGCGTCGGTGAAGAGGTCGGTTCCGCCGTCGGTGTGGACGCGGGCGGTTCCGGGGGCGGGGCGTCCCGCAGCGCCGCGCCGGCGGCGATCGGGGCCGCCACCAGCGCGACGGCGACCGCCCCGGCCGCGACGGTGGCGCGGCGGCGGCGGCGCAGGGTGCGCCGGACCGCGTCCGGACCCGGACCGTCGATCCGGTCCGTCAGATCTCCGCGGTACGCCGCGAAGCGCGCCCGCAGCGGGTCCTGCTCAGGCATGACCAACCTCCTCCGGGTTCTCGTCGAGCAGGGTGGCCAGGACGGCGCGGCCCCGGTGCAACCACGACTTGACCGTTCCCTCAGCCACCCCTTCCTGCCCGGCGATCTGGGCGACGGACATGTCGGCCAGGTAGTGCAGCACGACGGCCCGCCGGTGGTTCGCCGGCAGCGCCGCGAGCGCCCTCTCGATCGCCACCCGGTCCGGTGTCGGTCCCGGGACCTGCGTCTCCACCCGCCGCTGTCGCAGCAGGTGACTGCGGGCGGTACGCAACCGGCGCCACCGGCTACGGGCGAGGTTCCAGGCCACCTGCCGGATCCAGGCCACCGGGTCGTCGTAGCGGGCCAGCCGGTCCCACCGGGCGAGCGCCCGGCAGAACGCCTCCTGCGCCAGGTCCTGCGCCTGGCCCAGGTCCCCCGTGTACGCGCAGAGCTGGGTGGTCACGCTTCGGAAGTGCGCGTGGTAGAAGTCGTCGAAGGCGAGCGTGGAGGCGTCCCCGCCGTCCCGCTCCTGAACCGCCGGTGGTTCATTCGCGCGGGCTCCCATCGTCACTGTCACTGCCCCTCCCCGTTGGCCACTCGTGGTGTCTGGCGCCGGTAACACCCGGTCGGAAGTCGGCGGGTTGCGGCCCGCGCCGTCGGGCATCCGACGGTGCGGGCCGTCACGCCACCTCGATCGTCGTCGATCCGGAAACGGCCCGTAACCGCCCGAACATGGACGTGGGGGGGGGGGGGGGGGGCGGCCCCCCCCCCCCCCCCACGACTCGGCCACGTCGGGCGCGATCCGGGTCAGCCGGCCCAGCGGCTGGGTGGCCAGCGCGCGCAGGGCGAGCA
>NZ_JBNCOB010000011.1:0-185942 GCF_049847285.1 Micromonospora sp. DT62 | reverse complement strand
CCCGACCCCGATCGCCGCATAGCATCAGACCGGATCCCGCGATGGCCGTCTCTTACACCACCAGCGCGGACGTGACCGACAGCCGCGCGCCCACACGCAGCCGTGCCAGCCACGTGCCAGTAGCCGGTGGCCCAGGCGGTCAGCAGCGGGCGAGATCGGGCACCACGGCGCCGCCGCTGACCAGGCGTTCCGGACAACTCACGTCAGCCGGGAGCGATCTTCCAAAATGCGGTTGCCGAAAGACGGTTGCACGCGTGTCGACTCGTCAGCGGCCCGGGAGAAAATTGTCCAGTGACGATCGTCGAGCCGCCGCAGGTAGTTACAGAGAAGGCCGTCTTGCAGCTCCTGCACTTGGCCTTCCTGGAGATCCGGTTCCACACGGCTCCCGTGGACGACGAGTCGCTGGAGACCTTGCTGAAGCGGCGTGAGCAGATCAACGAACTTGCCGACCTCTGCCATGGGCTACCCGGCTGTATCGCCCCGGAGCGACGGCATCTGCTGGGCGACAACTTGAGGTACCTGTGGCGTACCTCCTCTGTCCGGAAGCAGCGATGGATACGTTCTCACTGGGATCATCTTGGCTACGACCACCGATGGCTCACGGATGCGGAGGCACCTCGTCGGGCGGACGCAGCAGTCGAAGACGCCGGACCGGGGGCCGTGCAGAGTACGTGCAATGATCTCGACTCGTCCGGCAGATAACCGACGCGGACGTCCAGGTCAAGGACATGTTCACCAACCTGCCGCAGTCGCCTTCCTGAACCGTGTGCCGCAGGCGAGCACCAGCGAAGCAGCCAGGCTGGCGGCCAACGGCGGTTGCAGGCGTAGGTAAGCAAGGGGCCAGGGCCACGCCGACCAGCAGACCGCGATCGACTCGTGATGAGAAAAGTCAGTCGTCCACGTCATACTCGGATTCGTCGACGAGGCCTGCCACGAAGGTCTCGAAGTCGGGGGCGAGAACCGTGATCTGGTAGTTCCGCTCCTGGTCGACGTGTACGACAGCCGGTTCACCGGGCGCGCGGTAGTCGAGGGCGACCATGTCGTGACCCGCCGACGGGCAGTCGACGATGTAGATGCCGATGTCGGGGTAGCCCCATTCCGCCACCCAGAACGCGCTGCCGAACTCGCCGCAGAGGCTGAACCGAGCAGTTCGGCCGATCGCTGCCAGCGTATACACGCCAACGTGGTCCTCAGCCCAGGAGGTTCGATTGGGTGCAGGGTGGGCGTCACGGGCGAGCGAGCCGCCGTTGTGTCGGCGGGCCAGGTCGGCGTACGCGGTGGGCAGCTGGTGTCCAAGCTGCGCTTCCACCGCCCGCAGAACCTCGTCGGTGAGCGGCTCCTCCAGCGGGCCGGATCCGTCGAAGACAGTTGCGGGATCGAGCACGGGTCGACGGTAGTCGGCTGGCGTCAGGTCCAGGAGCGCCGGTAGCCCTGCTGCTGTCGACAGCAACGATGACAGCAACAGAGCCAGACGGGTAGGGCCGGGGACGGAAAGCGGTGGATCAGTGCCCGACGTCAGAGACGTGCGCGGACGCGCACGGACAGAGCGCGCAGAACTTGTAAGCGAGGCATCAGACAGCGAGGCAGCAAGAAGGCAGCGAGAGCGTCGACGCGGTCTTGCGCTCGAACAGCTTCTCTCGGGACTCACCAGCCGCGTCGGCGTAGCGCACTCGCCAGCGCTTGCCCCTGCCGTGCCGCTTGGAGGGGAGCCGCTTCTTGTCGGGTCCGCGTTTGGTCAGGTACCACAGGTCATCGATGGGCATGTCAGGCCGCCTTCTTGTGGAACCAGGCCCGCACGTCGGCGGGGTCGTATCGGAGGTGGCGGCCGACGCGGGACGCGCGGGGGCCGATTCGGCGGTGGCGCCATTGGTAGAGGGTGTCGACGGGGATGCCGAGGAACGCCGACACCTCGGCAACGCTCCACAGCCGTTCGGTGGTGGGGGTGGTCATCGGGGTTCCTTTCTGGCTTGCTGTCGTGCCGCTCGAATGCGGTCACCGATCGCGGTGGCGAGTTCGAGTTGCTCGGGCGAGTCGTAGCCGATGCCGAGGATCTGCCAGTCGTTGACGACCAGGACGCACGTCGTGGAGTAGATCCGCGACTTGGTGAGGAAGTGACCTCGGAAGCCGAGCATGTGCGCCCAGTGACGCAGTTTGGGATCGGCGTACTGGTCGAGTCCGCCGAGGTCCCACGCGGTTTGGATCATTACGCGGTGGTGAGCGGAGACCCGTAGCCGGTCGATGTGTATCTGTGAGCGGATACGACGGTCGCCGGTCTCCGTGGCGCCGGTGCCCTTGGTGGCGTACTTGGCGATGTAGCCGGCAAGCCGGGTGTCGGTGACCGCCTGGTCCCCGTCGTCGTCTGCGTCGTCGGTGTCGAGGTCTGTGGCGGTGATGTCCTTGACGTCGACCTGTGCGCCCCAGCCGAGGAGCAGCGTGGTCCCGTCAGGTCTTGCGGTGTCCAGCTCGACGGAGGAAGCCGCGGAATGCACCGCGTCAGCCGACACGTCAGCGGTGAGCCACACCGGGGGCGACGAGTCCGGCCCGGACGGGCCATCGGCACGGATGACGGCGTGGAAGTGGACCAGGCCGCGCCGCCCCAGTAATGGCTAAGATCCGTGGTAAGCGTCGGAACTCGGAGGAGTTATTTATGGGTCCCTTACGTCCGGCGATCGCAGAGCGTCGAAGCAAGTACCTGATCGTTGTATGCATGGCGGCTGGAGTCATCGCAGTCGTCTTTGCGGCGATCGCAGACTTCCGAGGCATAACCGCGAACAAGACCAGTGTCCCGGTTGCCGGGCTCGTTACGGCCTTCGTGGCGGTGTGCGGTGTGGCTCTCGCCGTCCTGATTCGGCTACTTTCCGGGGTCGCCGCTTCGTTCGACAAGTGGATCCGCCGGTCGTCAGTCGGTGCCCTTCTGCTGACACCAGCAGCACTGGCACTGACACGAACCTTTCTCGCTGACGGCTGGGAGTTTAGCGACTGCGGAACCCTACTTGCCCCATACCGTCCAGCCACTCCTAACTATGATGCCTTCCGGCGGGCATGCGACGCGGCGGCTGCCGAACGGCTCAATCACGTCCTGATTTGGGCCGCCATCGGCTGCGTGATGACTGGCGGATACGGCCTCTGGCTCCGTTACCAACGCAACGCGGTCCGCAGGCAAAAGTTCTCAGCCATGACAGCAGCATGAATGAGCATGACTGAGTGTCTAGTCCCACCTGATGCTTGACGGATCCGTCCCAGGACATGGTTGACGTTCGGTCTAGAACTTTGTCCTGAGGAGGGCGGGCGTTCAGAGATCAATGTGCTGTTCGGCGGCGGTCGGGTCATCTGGCTCGCCGAAGCGGAGGGTGGCGTGTGCTGGCTTGGCCGGGAAGGCTCGCAGCTGCGGTTCCATCGCGGTGAAGAGTCGGGTGGCGTCCAGGCCGTAGGCGTAGAGGACGGCTTCGCCGCCGCCGAACTCGTGGCCGTCGAAATCACCGGCGTCGGCGGCCTCGATAGCTTCGGTGAGGTGTTTGGCGAGGTCGTAGACGGCCTGCCGTTCCTGTTCCTCGCCGAAGCCACTGCCCGTCAGGGGGTATCGGACGATGACGGCATGTTCAGGTGCGCTCATGCAGTGCTCCTTCTGGCTGATGTCAAGCCGTCGGTAGTGCCGGTGACGGCGGCCTTACGAGGTCGGCTGACCTTGATGTTGCGCACCGGCTGGTCGGTGATGCGGCGGATGGTGCGGGTGCCGTCGTCGCAGTGGATGGCCAGGTCGGTGTCGGTGACGTCGATGGTGACGGTCTTGTGGGCGTGGACGCGGCCGAGGGCGATCTTCTGACCGGCGACCATGACGACGCCGCTGTTGGAGGCCCGCCGCTGCACTCGGACTGGTTCGGTGGTCGGTTGTGGTGGTGGGCCGGCGGGGCGGGCGCTGCGTAGCCGGGCCACCTGCGCGTGTATCAATACTGGTCTCCATACGTCTAGGTACGTAGAAGGTTGAGGGCGATCATGTGGAGACTTCTAGCGTCGAGCTATGGAGATCGACCCGGAGGCCCGCATTGACCATGGGGCGCCGCTGCCCGCCGTACCGGCAACTGGCCGGCATCCTTGCCGCCCGGATCGAGCGTGGCGACTGGCAGCCCAACCGGGCGATCCCGTCCGAGTCTCAGTTGGTGCAGGAGTACGGCCTCGCGCGAGCGACCGTACGGCGAGCGATCGCGGTACTGGTGGACCAGGGCGTGTTGTTCGTGGTGCCGCAGCGAGGGACCTTCGTGAAGCCGACGAGCGAGGCGTGACTGATCGCCCTGTCGCCCTGGGCGTCAACCGTCAGCACCGGTCCGGCCGGATGTAGTCGCCAAGCCGGAGCATTGACTGCCAGAGCCTCCGTGCCGCTGCGCGGTGGGGCAAGTAACCGCCGTCAGGCAGCCCAGAACACCGTGCATTGATTGTTTCGGGCAGCGGCGTCGAAAAACTCGACGAGGGCCCGGTAGTGCGCGGCCAGGTGTTCAGTGATCCACGGCAGGATATCGCTGACGTACCGTGACTGTTTCCTATTCAAGGGGCCGCGGTACTCGGCCGTCAGTGCCGCACGCACGTGGGGCGCCAGCACGTCGAACGGCGTCGACATGAGGTGGACAGCGGCCTGCGCGACTTGTTCAGGTGTGAGCGAACGCGAGTCCCCGTCCTGGCCCCAGGCCGTTCGTTCGTCGGGGAAGAATGATCCGACGGTAATCGGGTTAATCGGAAGATGTGCCGCGTCAATGAGGAAAGCGAGTCTGCTCCAGGTTCGATCCAGATCCAGCCGGCAGCCCGGTTCGTCGAAATCCGCAAGTTGCGAATACGCGTCGACTGAGGGCATCGTTCGGAATTCTTCCAACTGCTCCGGGCTTAGCCGCGCAAAGTCACCCAAGACGCTCATAATGAATTTCCTATCGTACCAACCGGCAGTGTCGGGTCAGGTGATCAAGCCTATGTCCACCGACGAGAGCGAACAGCTCAGGGACCACATCCAGGGGCTAGGCGATGAAGGGCGCACCGGCGAGCGTGCCGGATCGGCGGTGTATCCGATCCGGCCGCGCCGATGAACGCGCTGAGGGTGGTGACATGTCTGGTCTGCCGAACTGCACGCATGTCCGGGGCTGGACTCTGCGCCCCGGCACGAGCAGCAGTAGCGCCTGGAAGATAGTCCTCGATGTATCTACAAGATCATCGGGCACAGATCCGGCACAACTGAGGCCGAAAAGCCGTGTAAAACGTCGAGAAGCGCTGAGGACTCCAGCCCTGGTCAGGGGCCAAGTCCCCGGCGGCCCACTCCTCCGCAGGTCACCGACCCCTTCGTGGGGCCGCTTGCGCCGTGATCTTGGCTTGCACAGCAGGACCCGTGGATTCACCGCCAGGTCGCCAGGGACGAGACACAGACCCATCCGAGGTACAGTTTTCTGTACTTACCCCGGAGGTGGTCATGCGGACCGTGAACTTCACCCAGCTACGGCAGAACCTGGCCGCCGAACTCGACCGCGTCATCAACGACGCCGAGGAAGTGGTGGTGACCCGGTCGGGCCACGAACCGGTGGTCATCGTGCCGCTCGCCGAGTACGAGGCGATGAAGGAAACCGAGTACCTCCTTCGCAACCCGGCCAACGCCGCAGCCCTGCGCCGCTCCATCGCGGAGCTTGAGCAGGGCGACGCGGCCGAGCGGGACCTGATCGACCCGGCCACGGTGCGAGACGTCGCGTGAGGCTGGTCTTCACCGCGACGGCCTGGAACCAGTACCTCAGCCACACCGACCGAAAGCTGGTCAAGCGCATCAACGATCTCATCGCAGACGTGATGCGCAACGGATACGAGGGCATCGGCAAGCCGGAACCCCTGCGGGGAGAGCTGTCCAGCTTCTGGTCCCGCCGAATCGATCGCGAACACCGGCTGGTCTATCGGATCACCAAGGACGACGTCGAGATCATCGCCTGCCGATACCACTACAGCGACCGGTAACGGACCGGGCTGGAATCAGGAGCGTCCGGCGCGGGCGCGGTACGCCTTGGTGGTGTTGGCGAACTGGGCGCATCGGTCGAGGTGCCGGTACAGCGCCACGAGGGCCCGGTTGATCGCCGCCTCCAGATGGGTCGGGTGCAGCGGGACGGCCTTCGCGGTCGCGGTGCAGGCCAACCGGTCCACCGTCCTTCTTATCCACTCACTTTGGGCCGGACCTGGTCCTCATCGCCGCCGTCATCTGGGTCTGCCAATCAAGGACATGCCTTACCCGCCCCAGACACCACCGACCCCACCGGCGCCGCTGCCGGGGCTACCGTCACTCGGGTTGCGGTGTTCATCAAGGCGCCTGCGGGCTTCAGTCGACGCCTGCCGGTTACGAACCTGGCCGTCGATGTCGAGTGAGGCCTTCTGGGAACGGCGCCACAGCCAGACCGCTGCAACGACCACCAACGCGATGATGAGAATCATGAACCAACGCATGTCGACCTCCGTCTATCGAGCGACCATAGGCCCAATTGACAGTCCGTAGGCCTGTCGCTGCCCTCAGTATGCGCAGGTCCGGTCAAGCGGACGGCTTGTGACCGCTCTCCGCGACGAGGCTCGCGCTGGGTTGGACGTACGGCTGTCGACAGCAACGACCCTGAACGGCGACGGGCGAACGAGCCCATGCAGAGACGCCACCTCAAGCGCGCAACCGTGCACAGACGTGGTGATCGGTTAGGCTGCTGCCATGACCAGCTCGCCCGCGTACCCGATGACGTCCCCCGACGTCCAGGTCGGCGCGCTGCGACGCCGGCGGTCCTGCGACCGCCTGCGCTGAGTCTTCTTCTCCTGCGACCGGCGGATCGAGCCGCCGGTCATCGTCGATCGTCCTCGGTCCGCATCCCCATCCGGTGATCCGCGCGGCGGATCCGAGCGAGATCGGCGTACCCATGGACCTTGAGAAACTGCTGGCCGACCGGCTGGCGCCGGCGTTCGCGACGGTGGCCGGCGGGCCGGTGGATCCGGTCGTGCGGCGCTCCCAGCGCGCGGACTTCCAGTCCGACGCGGCGCTGGCGCTGGCCCGGCGGCTCGGCCGGCCGCCGCGCGCGATCGCCGCCGAGGTGCTGGACCTCGCGGAGCTGGCGAATCTGTGCAGCGCGGCGGAGGTCTCCGGGCCGGGCTTCCTCAACCTGACGGTCGCCGACGAAGCCCTGGGCGGGCTGGTTTCCGCGCTGGCCACCGACCCGCGGCTCGGGGTGCCGCTGGCCGTCGAACCGGAGACGGTGGTGGTCGACTACTCGGCGCCGAACGTGGCAAAGGAGATGCACGTCGGGCACCTGCGGTCGACGGTGATCGGCGACGCGGCGGCCCGGCTGCTGGAGTGGCTGGGGCACCGGGTGCTGCGGGCCAACCACCTGGGTGACTGGGGCACGCCGTTCGGCATGCTGATCGAGCACCTGGTCGACCTGGGCGGGGCCGAGGCGGCCCGCGAGCTGTCCATGGGTGACCTGGACTCGTTCTACAAGGCGGCCCGGGTCGCGTTCGACGTGGATGAGGCGTTCCGGGAGCGGTCCCGGCGGCGGGTGGTGGCCCTGCAGAGCGGCGATCCGGCGACGCTGCGGCTGTGGCGGTTGCTGGTGGAGCAGTCCGAGCGGTACTTCATGACCGTCTACGACCTGCTCGACGTGACCCTCACCGAGCGGGACTTCCACGGTGAGAGCAGCTACAACGACCTGCTCGGACCGGTGGCCGAGGAGCTGGACCGCCTGGGGTTGCTGCGGGAGAGCGAGGGTGCGGCCTGCGTGTTTCCGCCCGGCTCGGTGGGCCGGGACGGCGAGCCACTGCCGCTGATCGTCCGCAAGTCCGACGGCGGGTACGGCTATCCGGCAACCGACCTGGCGGCGATCCGGCACCGGACCGGCACGCTGGCCGCGACCCGGTTGCTCTACGTGGTCGGCCTGCCGCAGCGGCGGCACTTCGAGATGGTGTACGCCGCCGCCACGCAGGCCGGCTGGCTGGCCCCGCCGGCCCGGGCCGAGCACGTCGGGTTCGGCTCGATCCTGGGGCCGGACGGGCGGATGCTGCGCAGCCGGGCCGGCGGCTCGGTGAAGCTGGTCGGGCTGCTGGAGGAGGCGATCGTCCGAGCCACGGCGCTGGCCCGGGAGCGGAACCCGGACCTGGGCGGGGCGGAGGCGGCCGAGGTGGGCCGGGCGGTCGGCATCGGCGCGATCAAGTACGCCGACCTGTCCAGCGACCGGCACAAGGACTACGTGCTCGACTGGGAGCGGATGCTGTCGCTGGACGGCAACACCGCGCCCTATCTCCAGTACGCGTACTCGCGGATCCGGTCGATCTTCCGGCGGGCCGGGTTGGTGGCCCGGCCGGAGGCGGCGATCTCGCTGGCCGATCCGGCCGAACGGGCGCTCGCCTTCGAACTGGTCGGCTTCGGGACGGTGGTCGGCGAGGTGGCGGACAGCCTGGAGTTCCACCACCTGACCGGATACCTGTACCGGCTGGCCGTCGCGTTCAGCGCGTTCTATGAGCGCTGCCCGGTGCTGCGCGCCGACGGGCCGGTCCGGGAGAGCCGGCTGGTGCTCTGCGACGTGACCGCCCGGGTGCTCCGGCAGGGGCTGTACCTGCTCGGCATCAGGACTCCCGAACGCATGTGATCGATACTTGGTGGCGATCGACGCCGGTAACGACACCGCAGGTCACAGGGTGATGACCACCTTCGCCCGCGCGTGTTCACCTTCGAGGTACCGGATGGCCTGGGGCACCTCGCGCAGCGGGTAGGTGCGGTCGATGACCGGGGTGAGGCGGCCGGCCTCGGCGTGGGCGCGGAGCGTGTCGAGGTGTTGCCGGCTGGGCGCCGTGGTGAGGGTGACGATGCGCTGGCGGACGAGAGGCGCCAGCAGCCGTCCGCGCGCGAGGAGCCAGACCGGCCCGACGAGGCTGCCGCCGCCGTACACGCCGCCGCCGGAAAGCACCAGCGTCCCGGTGGGGGTCAGCGCCCGCCGGAGCGCGGTGAGTGAGCGGTTGCCGACCAGGTCGAACACGACGTCGTGGCGGCGGTCGCCGCGGGTGAAGTCGTCGCGGGTGTAGTCGACGACGTGGTCCGCGCCGAGGGAGCGGACCAGGTCGACGTTGCGGGTGCTGCACACTGCGGTCACGGTCGCGCCGAGCGCCTTGGCCAGTTGGACGGCCAGGGTGCCGACGCCGCCGGAGGCGCCGTTGACGAGGACGTGGTGGCCGGGCTCGACCCGCCCGACGTCGCGCAGCCCCATGAGCGCGGTGACACCGGCCAGCGGCAGGGCGGCCGCCTGCTGCGGGGTCAGGTTCGCCGGCTTCGGCGCGACCAGGGTCGCGGGCACGCACACGTACTCGGCGAACGCGCCGTTGGCGTCGCCGAGGTCGCCGAAGACGGCGTCACCCGGGCGCACCTGTCGAACGTGGCTGCCGACGGCCTCGACCCGGCCGGCGAAGTCGCGGCCGCGGATGCGCGCGCGGGGCCGCGTCCGGCCCATCGCCAACCGCGCCATCCGCGGGTCGCCACGCATGGCATGCCAGTCGTACGCGTTGAGCGCGGCCGCCTCGACCCGCACGAGCACCTCGTCGGCGGCGGGCACCGGCACGTCGACGTCCTCGAGCGTGAGCGTCTCCGGCGGGCCGTACCGGTCCTGGACTATCGCCTTCATCGTTCGCCTCCCACTAGGTGTACGCCGTACACCAAGGTAGGTGTACGGCGTACACCAGTCAAGGCGGTTAAGGTTTCAACCGCCGCCAGAAGACGAGGATCGAGATGGCTGAGCAGGCTGAGACGCTGCGCCGTGCGCCGCTGAGCAGGGACCGGATCCTGCACGCCGCCGTCGCCCTCGCCGACGAGGCCGGAATCGAGTCCCTCAGCATGCGCAACCTCGCCCAGGACCTGGGCGTCGTGCCGATGGCCCTCTACAAGCACGTGGCCAACAAGGACGAACTGCTCGACGGCATGATCGACGTCGTCGTCGGCGAGATCGACCCGCCGGCGCCCGACGCCGACTGGAAGCACGCGGTCCGCAGCCGCATCCTCTCGGCGCGGCAGGTGCTGCGGCGCCACGCCTGGGCACCGCTCGCGATCGAGTCGCGGAACATGGCGACGCCGGCCGTCCTCGCGTACCTCGACTCGGTGGTCGGGACCCTCCGGGCCGGCGGGTTCTCCGCCGACCTCGCCCACCACGTGATGCACGCGATGGGCAGCCGGATCCTGGGCTTCAGCCAGGAGCTGTTCGACGCCTCCCGGCGCGCCGGCCGCTTCGGCACGGCCAGCTCAGAACCACCCCAGGCCTTCCCGCCGGAGGTCGCGGCCCGGTTCCCGCACCTCGCGGAGATCTCCACGGCCGCGCCCCACGACGACGCGTCGGTCGTGGGACAGGGCTGCGACGACCAGTTCGAGTTCGAGTTCGCGCTGGACCTGCTGCTAGACGGCATCGAACGGCTGCGACAGCAGGACTGGACGTCGTCGCGATCGGTCACCCGATGACCACGCCGTAGCTCGACCTCACCCTCCCCCTCGACCAGGCCGCCGAGGGGTACCGGGTGGGCCGTTCCGCGCCGGAACGGCCCACCGTGTGGGGCTGACCGCTCAGGGGGTGTACGGCGCGTCCGTGTAGCCGATCTCGACGAGCCGGCTGCCGCTGAGTTCGTAGACGGCCGTACGCCGCACGGCGACCTCCGCCGAGGACGCGTCCTCGGGGCGGGTCAGGTAGACCACCGTAGCCCGGCGCGACGTGATCGAGACCGACTCGACGGGCGTACGATCGCCGATGTCGACCATGGTGACGTAGACGGGCTTACCGTCGATGTTGCCGTACATCACGATCTGCCAGAACTTGCCGGTCCCGCCGCCGTCCATCAGGACCGGCACCACCGCGTCGGCCGCGTCGTCGCCGGTCAGGTCGCCGATGGCGCACGGCTGTTGCATGTGGACGACCGTGCCGTCCTCGCCGGACCACATGCCGTCGACCAGCGGGATCGGGTCCGGGTAGCCGTTGTACCGCTCGGATCCGTTACCGAGCACGGCGGTCTTGAGCTGCGCGCAGGTGAGCGCCTTGAGCGTGGCGGGCGCTCCTGACGTGTCGGGTACGGCCGAGGGCGCCGGGTCGTCCGGGTGCGCTGTCTCGTCGTCCACGCTGACGGTGCTGCCTGTCGGCTGCGCCGAGGCGGCCGGGTCCAGGTCGTCCGCCGGCGTGTTGATCGTGACGCATCCGCTCAGCGCCGCCACCAGGGCGAGCGCCGCGACGGGCAGCAGGGTCCTACGCATTGATCTTCCCTCTCCTTGTGTGGCCCGGAGCGTAGTGCGCCCCCGCCACGACCGATGGCGGACGGTCCCCAGTGGAGCGGAGAGGGCCACCGGGAACGAGAAGCGCGGAAGCCGCCCCCGCCACTCCCGCCGCCGCCAGGGGCGACAACCAGCTCAGGTGGACGGACCGCCGTGCTGGTCGAGCCGGTCGCGGAGCGTGCCGGCGAAGCCCTCGGCCGTGGCGAGCTGGTCGCGCAGCGCGCTGACGCGTGCAGTGGCGGCGGTGTGGAACATGCCGAGCCGGTCGAGCAGGGCGGCCCGGTCGGCGCCCTCGGCCGTGTCGAGGGCGCCGAGGACGCCGAGCAGGTCGCGCATCTCGTCGAGGGTGAAGCCGAGCGGCTTCATCCGCTTGACCACGGCGAGCCGGTCGAGGTCGGGCGCGGTGTAGAGGCGGAAGCCCCCGTCGCTACGGGCCGACGGGACGATCAGGCCGACGTCCTCGTAGTGCCGGATGGTGCGAATGCTCAGCCCGACCCGCTCGGCAACCTCGCCGATCTGCATCAGCCGCCCTCCGACCGGGCCGGACGCCGAAGCCGGGCCGGGGCCGGACGCCGAAGCCGGGCCGGGGGCGGGTGCCGAAGCCGGGCCGGGGGCGGACTCGGCAGCCGGGCCGGGGGCGGGTGCCGGCCCGGCCGTACGGTGGTCGGGGGCCATCAGTGGCCGACGCCGAGCCGGCCGGCGAGGGTGCCGTGGATGTCCGCGCTGGGGCGGTTCAGCTCGACGATCTCCACGGTCTTGCCGCGGGCGGCGTATTTGGTGGTGACGGCGTCGAGTGCGGCCACGGAGGAGGCGTCCCAGACGTGGGCGTGCGTCATGTCGATGACCACGCTGTCGGGGTCGTTGGCGTAGTCGAACTGCCCGACCAGGTCGTTGCTGGAGGCGAAGAACAGCTCGCCGTGCACCGAGTAGATCCGGGTCGTCCCCTCGGGGTCGAGGACGCTGGTCACCTCCACCAGGTGGGCGACCCGCCGGGCGAAGACGACCATCGCGGTGAGCACGCCGGCGACGACGCCGACGGCGAGGTTGTGGGTGGCCAGCGTGGTGACGACGGTGGTCACCATGACGATCGTCTCGCCGTACGGCATCCGCCTGAGCGTGGCCGGGGCGACCGAGTGCCAGTCGAACGTCGACACCGCGACGATGACCATCACGGCCACCAGGGCGGCCATCGGGATCACCGCGACCACGTCGCCGAGCGCGACCACCAGGATCAGCAGGAAGACGCCGGCCAGGAAGGTCGACAGCCGCGTACGGGCGCCGGACGCCTTCACGTTGATCATCGTCTGACCGATCATCGCGCAGCCGCCCATGCCGCCGAAGAACCCGGTGACGATGTTCGCCACGCCCTGCCCCCACGACTCCCGGGTCTTGCTGGAGGGGGTGTCGGTGATGTCGTCGACCAGCTTCGCGGTCATCAACGACTCCATCAGCCCGACCAGCGCGATGCCCAGGGCGTACGGGGCGATCAGGGTCAGGGTGTCCATGGTCCAGGGGACCTGCGGCAGGCCGAGCGTGGGCAGGCTGTCCGGCAACGCCCCCTCGTCGCCCACGGTCGGCACCGTCGCGTGGGTGGTCACCGTGACCACGGTCAGCACCACGATGGCGACCAGCGGCGCCGGGACGGCCCGGGTGAGTCGGGGCAGCCCCACCATGATCGCCAGCGCGACCGCCGCGAGCGGGTACACCAGCCACGGCACCCCGATCAGGTGCGGCACCTGGGCGACGAAGATCAGGATGGCCAGGGCGTTGACGAAGCCGACCATCACGCTTCGCGGGATGAACCGCATCAGCTTCGCCACCCCGAGCACCGCCAGCAGGATCTGGATCGCGCCGCCGAGGATCACCGCCGCGACGAGGTGGTCGAGGCCGTGCTCCTTGGCGAGGGGCGCCACGACCAGGGCGACCGCCCCGGTGGCGGCGGAGATCATCGCCGGCCGCCCGCCGCAGATCGCGATGGTCACCGCCATCGTGAACGAGGCGAAGAGGCCCACCCGGGGATCGACCCCGGCCAGGATCGAGAAGGAGATCGCCTCCGGGATCAACGCCAGGGCGACGACCAGGCCGGCGAGAACCTCGGTGCGGAACACCCTCGGCGACAGCCAGGACGGGCGGGGCAGGCGCGGGCGGGAGGCCAGGGACGGCACAGAGGACATGAGGCCATTTCCACTCGGAGGGAGGCGCGACGACCCGACGGACCCTACTCTTCCGTGACGGAAGAGTTGCCAATCGCGTGGCGACTGTCACCGCGGCGTCCGACGTCCGGGCACAACGTGCCGCGTCGCGCCGCCGTCAGGTGTCCCCCGCCGGGCCGTCCGGGTGGCCGGGGGGCCCAGTCAGGCCGGCTCGGTGCCCGGGGCCGGGACCGCCTGCTCGGCGGCGCGGCTCACCTCTTCCCAGCCGGCCCAGACGTCCATGCGTCGCTTCGAGATGTCGAAGGCGAGGTCGTAGACCATGCTGCCCAGCAGCAGCCGCAGCGGCGGGTCGTCGCTGGCGACGAGCTTCATCAGCGCCTCGGCGGCCAGCCGGGGTTCGCTGTCGATCGACCCTTCCGCCCACTGCCGCGCCAATTCCTCCCGCAGCGGGTCGTAGGCGGGGTTCGGGGCGGCCGCCGTGCTGCTGGTGTAGAGGTCGGTCCAGTAGCCGCCCGGCTGGACGATGGTGACCTTGACGCCGAACCCGGCGGCCTCGGCGGCGAACGCCTCGCTCATGCCCTCCAGCGCGAACTTGCTCGCGCTGTAGAGCCCCGTGCTGGGGAAGCCACCGAGGGCGCCGATGCTGGAGACCTGCACGACGTGCCCGCCGCCCTGGGCGCGCAGGTGCGGCAGGACGGCCTGGCTGACCCAGAGCGCGCCGAAGAAGTTGAGGTCCAGTTGGGCGCGTGCCTCGGCCTCGGTGAACTCCTCGACCATGCCCATGTAGAGCGCCCCGGCGTTGTTCACGACGACGTCGAGCCGGCCGAAGTGCCGTACCGCCTCGTCGACGACGTCGAGGACCGCCGCGCGGTCCGTGACGTCGAGGCGCAGCGCCAGCAGGCGGTCGGGGTGTCGGGCGGCGAGGTCGTCGAGCGGCGAGACGTCCCGGGCCGCGCCGACGACCCGGTCGCCGGCGGCGAGCGCGGCCTCGGTGAAGGCGCGGCCGAGGCCACGGCTGGCCCCGGTGACGAACCAGACCCGCGGTGCGGCGGTGGCTGAGGCTTCCATGGGACTCCCTCCCTGACGAGACGGACCGTCTCGTCTTGTTGACGAGAGTGACCCTACCCGACCGGGCCCCGCTGTCAAGACGGACCGTCTCGTCTCATCCTCTTGCTAGATTGGGCCCGTGCCCACGCAGAAGGTCGCCCCCGACTCCAGCCGTCGCAGCGAGACCGCACGCCGCGCCATCCTCGCCGCCGCCTTCGACCTCGTCGGCGACGTGGGCTACGCGAAGCTCAGCATCGAGGGCATCGCCGCCGCCGCCGGCGTCGGCAAGCAGACGATCTACCGCTGGTGGCCCTCGAAGGGCGCCCTGCTGTTCGACGCCTTCCTCGCGCTCACGACCGACGGCGGGCAGGACGGCCAGGGCGGCGCCCTGCCGGACACCGGCGACCTGGCCGCCGACCTGAAGCTGGTCCTGCGGGCCGTCGTCGACGAGCTGAACGACCCGCGCTACGACCTGCCCATGCGCGCCCTGCACACCGAGATCGTCCACGACCCCGCCCTGGCCGCCGACTACGCGGAGCGGCTGGACGGGCCCATGCGGGAGCTGAAGAAGGAACGCCTGCGCGCCGCCCGGCGTGCGGGGCAGCTCGCCGAGGACGTCGACCTCGACGTGGCCGTCGACCTGCTCTTCGGGCCGCTCCTCAACCGGTGGCTCCAGCGCACCGGCCCGCTGACGCACGGGTACGCCGACCAGGTGGTGGACACGGCGCTGCGCGGCCTGCGGCCCCACCACCCGTAGGCCCTACGGCGGATCCCGCGGCACCGGGCGGACAACACCCGACCCCCGGTCGTCGTTGATCCGGTCGTACCCGCCCACCGGGTGCGGGCACCGACCGTCGAGGAGGCACGCCGATGACCAGTCAGCGCGAGACCGTGGAGGTCGACCCGGTCCTGTTCCGTGCCGTCTACGACTCGCCCGCCTCGCTGCCCGGCAGGCACCGGTGGACGACCCCGGAGTCGGACGTACGGCGGATCGAGAAGCTGCTCGGCATGCCGCTGCGCAGCATCGGCGCGCCGCTCTGGGTCAGCGGCGACGAGCCGGACTGCCCGAAGTGCGGCCGCCGGGTGAACTGGTACGACATCGTCTCCTCCGCCCTCTCCGGCGTACACGACCGGATGATGATCGCGACGGTCATCCTCGGCGACCGCAGGTACGTCAACACCGAGGTCCCGGACGCGATCGCCGGGGTGCGCTGCACCGACTGCCGCACCGCGATCGAGGGGCTGCGCAGCTTCAAGTGCCACAACTGGGCGTACGCCTTCGAGGCGCTGGAGACCGTCCGGCAGCGGATGTCGGGCGCGTCAGTCGTCGGCCGTCAGCCCGCGGGCGAACCGCAGCCCGGGACGCCCGTCGAGTGACACCTCGCCCACCGGCGTGAACCCGGTACGCCGGAGCACCGCGAGCGAGCCCGCGTTGTCCAGCGTGGTCCCGGCGGTCAGCCGGCGCAGCCCGTACGCCCGGCGGGCCAGTGCCACGACGCGGCGGACGCCGTCGGTCGCCACCCCGCGCCCGGCGGCCCGCTCGGCCACCCGGTAGCCCAGCTCGGCCTCGCCGTCGGCGACGTCGACCAGGTTGAACCGGCCCAGCACCGTCCCGTCCGGCTCCACGAGGACGTGGAAGTGGCAGATGCCGCTCTCCTGCTCGGTGAGCAGGCCCGCGTGCCGCGCGGCGAAGTCGGCGAAGTACGCGTCGCCCCGGTCCGGCACCGACCGCGCGAACCACTCCCGGTTCTGCCGCTCGAAGCGCAGCAACGCGTCGGCGTGGTGGGCGGCGAGCCGCTGAAGATCGGACACCGCGCCACCCTATCGAGCTGCGCCCGTACGCCTCAGTGGTCGCCGGCCGAGCGGCGGGTGGGGCGGCGGCCGGGCGGGGAGGGCGGCTCCGGCCCCGGGTCGGGCACCTCGGGCATCGGCCGGGTGACCGGCCCGGCTCCGGTGACCCGGAGCGGCTCGCCGTGGTGCCACACCTCGACGCAGGTCTCCGGGTCGGCGTCCGGCAGTTCGTAGCGAGCCTCGTCGGAGGTGAGGGTGACCCGCAGCCGGTGGCCGTGCCAGCGCAGGTGGAACGCGAGCCGGTCGATCGCCGCCGGCAGCCGGGGGTCGAAGGAGAGCACCCCACGGTCGTCGCGCAGCCCGCCGAAGCCCTGCACCAGGGCCAGCCACGCGCCGCCCAGCGACGCCAGGTGCAGCCCGTCGCCGGTCTTGTCGCCGAGGTCCGCCAGGTCCTGGAGCACCGACTCGGCGAACAGGTCGTACGCCAGGTCGAGGTGCCCGACCTCGGCGGCGAGCACGGCCTGCGGGGCGGCCGACAGCGACGAGTCCCGGACGGTCCGCGCCTCGTAGTAGGCGAAGTTGCTGGCCTTCTCGTCGGCCGTGAACTCCCCCGGGCAACGCTGCATGGCGAGCACCAGGTCGGCCTGCTTGACCACCTGTCTGCGGTACAGCTCCAGGTAGGGGAAGTGCAGCAGCAGCGGATAGTCGTCCTCGGAGGTGTCCGCGAAGTCCCACTCCGGCTGCTCGGTGAAGCCGGCCGACTGCTGGTGCACCCCCCGCTTGCGGTCGTACGGGACGAAGACCGCGTCGGCCGCGGCGCGCCAGGCCGACACCTCGGCCGGCTCGACCCCGAGCCGGGCCGCCGCCTCGGGGTGCCGCTCGGCGGCGTCGGCGGCCCCGCGCAGGTTGCGCCGGGCCATCAGGTTGGTGAAGACGTTGTCGTTGACCAGGGCGCTGTACTCGTCGGGGCCGGTCACGCCGTGCAGGTGGAAGGTGCCGGTGTCGGACCAGTGGCCGAAGCCGTGCCAGAGCCGGGCCGTCTCGACCAGCAGTTCCAGCCCGGGCCCGGCGAGGAACTCCTCGTCGCCCGTGGCGGCGGCGTAGCGCAGCACCGCGTCGGCGATGTCGGCGTTGAGGTGCAGCCCGGCCGTGCCGGCCGGCCAGTAGCCGGAGCACTCCCGCCCGCCGAGGGTCCGCCACGGGAAGGTCGCCCCGGTCAGCCGCAGCTCCGCCGCGCGCTCGCGGGCCTCCGGCAGGTGGGCGTGCCGCCAGCGCAGCGCCGAGCGGGCCAGCGGCGGGTCGAGGTAGGTCAGCACGGGCAGGACGTAGCCCTCCGTGTCCCAGAGCACGTGCCCGTCGTAGCCGTTGCCGGTCAGGCCCTTGGCGGGAATGGTCCGGTCGCCGTCCGCCCGGGCCGCCTGGAGCAGGTGGAACACCGAGAAGCGGATGGCCTGCTGGAGTTCGGCGTCGCCGTCGAGCTGCACGTCGGCGGTCTGCCAGGCGGCGTCCAGCGCCGCGCGCTGGCCGGCCAGCAGGGCCTCGAAGCCCTCCGCGCGGGCCGCGTCGGCCTCCGCGACGACCAGGCGGGCCAGCTCCTCCGGGGGCAGGCCGTCCACCGGGGTGCACTCGTACGCGGCGAACTTGGTCAGTCGCAGCCGCTCGCCGGCGCGCAGCGTCCCGGACAGCGTGAGGCGTAGCCGGTCGGGGGTGCAGTCGACGCCGGGGGCGAAGCCGTCCGGGGCGTGCACGTCGTGCGCGACGGCGACGGCGACCCGCTGGCCGCTGTGCCCGGTGCGGTGGACGAGGACGCCGTCGTGCCCGTCGGAGTGCCGGTACTCGGCGGTCAGCGGGTCGGTGATCACGGAGGCGGCGCGGGGGTCGTCGGCGCGCTCCGGCACCCGCTCGTTGGCGAGCAGGTCGGCGCAGACCCGCACCTCGACCGTGCCGTCCAACGGCTCGACGGACCACCGGACGGCGGCCACCGGACGGCGGGGCAGGGAGACCAGCCGGACGCTGCGGACGCGTACGCCGTGCCCGGCCGGCGAGATCCACTCGGTGTGCCGCTCGATCACCCCGGCGCGCAGGTCGAGCACCCGCTCGTGGGTACGCAGGGTGCCGGTGCGCACGTCCAGCGGTTCGCCGTCGACCCAGAGGCGGATCAGGGCGGCGTTCGGCGCGCTGATCACCGTGTCGCTGAACTGCGGGAAGGCGTACCCGTCCTCGGGGTAGTCGAGCTCGCGCCGCTCGTGGAAGCCGTTGAGGTAGGTGCCGGGCATGCCGTAGGGCGTGCCCTCGTCCAGGGTGCCGCGCCAGCCGACCCAGCCGTTGCCCAACGCGAAGATCGACTCGGTCTCGGCGAGGCGGTCCATGTCCGCCTGCGTACGCCGGATCCGCCAGGCCTCGTCGCCCCCTGTGACCTGCCCGGTCGGCGGCCGATCGGTGATGGGGGTTTCGTGCACAGCGCCTCCAGGGAAGTCCGACGTACCGGGTCAATCGAAACAGATGGGGCTGAGAGGTCGCTGAGACGAAAGTCGGGGTCACCACCCGACCAATGCACACTGCGCCCGACTTCCAGGTATTCCAGGGTTGTCTGGGTGCTAAACGAGGTATGAACGATCCGTGAGGTGAATCATGATTGATGCGGACACGCCGGATGTTCCGAAGATCAGTGTCGAGTGGTACCAGGACATCGTCGACTTCGCCGCCGACACCCCGCAACCGGTGCAGTGGTTCGCCGAGCACTTCACCGAGGGCGCGATCCTGCTGCTCGGCGCGCTGTGGCTGATCGCGGCCGTGTCCCGGCTCGGGGGCGGGCCGCGCGACCGCGCGTACGCCCTGGTGTCGCCGGCGCCCGTGGTGCTCGCGTACGGGTGCAGCGAGTTGCTGAAGACGGTGGTGGACCAGGAACGCCCCTGCCGGGCGATCGCCACCGAACTCGCCATCATCGCCGGCGAGTGCCCGCCGACGGGCGACTGGTCGTTCCCCAGCAACCACTCCACGATCGCGGGCGGCCTGGCGGTGGCGACGCTGCTGCTGTCCCGCCGGGTCGGACTGGTGGCGCTGCCGCTGGCGGCGCTGGCCGCGTTCTCCCGCACCTTCGTCGGCGTGCACTACCCGCACGACGTGGTCGCCGGTGTCCTGCTCGGCGCCCTGTTCGCCGCGCTGCTCACCCCGTTGTTCGCCCGCCCCGCCGCCGGGCTGCTGCACCGCCGCACCCGCCGGGCCGAGCGCCCCGTCCGCGATCCGGCCACCCCGACGTCCCGCCGCTGACCGCTCATGGGACGCGGAACCGGCCCGGGCCGACGGCCTGCGTGGACGGGAGGCCGCCCGGCCAGGGGAGGAGCGCGGGCGGCCTGCGCCCGGACGGATCAGAGCAGGAAGAGGGCGGCGAGGGCGCCGAGGACGAGGAACGGGCCGAAGGGGAGGTGGCTGCGCCAGCCGACGCGGCGGGCGGCCAGCAGCGCGACGCCGACCGCCCCGGAGAGCAGCAGGGCGAGCACCAGCCCGGCCACCGGCACGGCCCAGCCGTACCAGCCCAGCAGCGCGCCGACGCCGAGCGCCAGCTTGGCGTCGCCGAGGCCGAAGCCGCGCCGGCCGAGCAGCAGCGTGGTGGTGGCGAAGAAGAGCGCCAGCGCGACGCCGGCCACGGTGGCGCGCAGCCAGGGCGCCGGGCCGGCCCCGGCGAGGGCGGCCAGCCCCAGCAGCAGCCAGGTCCCGGCCGCGGCGGGCCAGGTGAGCCGGTCCGGCAGCCGGCACACGGCCGCGTCGACGAGGACCAGCGGGATCGCCCAGCCCAGCCACCAGGCCGTGGCGACCAGCACGGTGGCGGGCGGCCCGAGCAGCACCAGCGCCCCGACGGCCGCCGCGAGGGCGAGTTCCACCGTGCCGGGCGGCGGGCCGACGCGCGCCCCGCACCGCCCGCACCGCGCCGTCGGGCCCAGCGCCGGCCAGGGCTGGGCCAGCCCGACCGGGGCGCCGCACGCGTCGCACCCGGTCCGGGTCGCCACCCCCGGCGGTACGGCGTGCCGGATCACGGCGAGCCGGAGCGCCGGGGCGAGCGCGAGTACGGCCAGCAGCCGCGCCCCGCGCGCGGCGACCTTCGGTGCGGTCGGCTCCGCCACCGCCGGCGGCCCGGTCAGCGCCACGACCGCCCCCGGAGGCCGGCACCGGCGGCGACCACGCAGGGTAGCGCCATGGACAACTTCCGGTAACGGGCGAAACGGCCCGCACCCCTCCCCCGCAATGCGCGGTACCGGGCGCGGAAATGGCGCATCCGAATAGGCGGGAATCCCACCGTGGCGAAATAGCGACGCGTCGGCGCGGGGGACGGATCGGACCAGACACCACGTCCGGGACGCGCACCGGCCGCCTCGACGACGCCTCGCCCACCGCGCGCGCTTCCCACGCCAGCGCCCCACCGATCCCCGCCGCCTGACCCGCCCGTACCGGCCCCGACCACCCGCCGCCACCACCTGTCATCACTCACAGTGTTCAAAGGAATTGCCTCTGTTGCATCGGCGAGCGTCAGCCTATGCTCGCCCCTTGGGTGTGGTGCAACCCACAGCGAAAAGACAGGACAACGCGGGACAACGCTTTTGTAGAGATCCGTAACGGCAAATGCGTCGGCGCTTTACGACAGGTCCGGACGACCCCATCCGGTCGCGCCGCCGCATGCCCGGATGCCGCCACACCGGCCCCGGGTCGCCACCGAGGAGGCACGACGTGCGCGGACGGCGGTTCAGCCGATGGGCAACCTGCCTGCTCGCCATCGCGACGCTCGGCGCGGCCCCGGCGTGCGGTGCCGAGCCCGGACCGACCCCCCGGGCGGCGACCGCCGGGGACGCTCCCACCCCCACCCACCGTGCTGCCGACGAGCAGGCGGCGAGGAAGGCGGCGCTTGCCGCGTACGCCGGCTATCTCGCCGCCTCCCGCGAGGCGAGCGGGCGCGGCGACCCCCACGACCCGGAGCTGTCCCGGTTCCTCGCCGACCCGCTGCTGACCCGGGTCCGGCTGACCATCCGCAAGGCGAAGGAGCACGGCGCGATGCGTACCGGCACGTTGGTCTCCGACCCGACCGTGACCTCGGTGAGCCTGGATTCGAGCCCGCCCACCGTGGAGATCCAGGACTGCCTGGACGCCACCGGCTACCGGCTGGTCTACGCCAGGGACAAGCGGGTCGTGCCCGGCACCGGCGGAACGCGGCACCTGGCCACCGCCACCGCCACCCGCTACCCGGACGGCCGCTGGCTGATCAGCGCCGGCGCCGCCCACGAGGACCTGCCGTGCTGACGCGGGCGGGACGGGACGCCGGGGCGGCTCGCGTGCGTACCGCCGACGGTGGCGGCCGGAATGGGACGGCCCGCCGGTCGCTCGCGGGCGCCGGCCTGGCCCTGCTGCTGGCGCTCGGGGCGGCCGTGCCCGCGATCGCCGCGGGACGCGCGGACCCCGGCGCGGAGTGCCCGCCGGGGCAGAGCGACTGCAGCGTCTGGGACGACGATCCCGGCACCCCGGGCGGCCCCGGCGACGGTGGGGACGACGGCGGGGGCGGCGACTCGGGCGGCGGGGGCGGCGGCGGCAAGTGCCAGTGGAACGGCCGCACCGTCAAGTGCTACGACAGCGTGCTCGGCTGGTTCAACAACGGCGACGGCTGCTACTACAAGCTCGCCGAACCCCAACCCGAGGCTCCCGAGGGCCAGCAGTGGTACGTGCGCACCTGCAACGGCGGCGACCTCGGCTCCCAGACCACGGTCCTGCGCGACGCCCCGCCGCCCGGCTTCGGCGCGCCGCCCGACCCGGAGGAACTCGCCCGGCGGGCGCTGGCCAAGATCACCATCGCGGCGCCCCGGATCGCGGTCGCCCCCCGCCGCAGCAACGGTCCCGGCCTGGTCGGGCTGCCGGTCTGGATGTGGGGCCGCAACGACGACCCGAAGTACTTCGGGCCGATCCAGCGGGCCTCGGAGCACGAGCGGGGCCTGACCGTACAGATCACGGCGACGTTCGACCGGATCGTCTGGAACATGGGCAACCGCCGCAAGGTCACCTGCTCCGACGCGGGCACGAAGTACGAGGCCGACGGCCCGCTCGCCGGCCGCCCCTCCCCCGACTGCGGCTACGACAGCGGCTACCCGAAGGCCGGCGACTACCGGGTGCGGGCCACGACCTACTGGACGGTGACCTGGGAGGGCGGCGGCCAGAGCGGCGTCATCCCGGTCAACCGGACCACGGGAACGGTCCCGGTCCGAATCAACGAACTACAGGTAGTGGCCCAGTGAGCGCGAGGAGTGAGCCGATCTTGCGAGCCCCGCAGTCGCGAACGGAGATGGTCCGGTGAGTGTGGCGACCCGGAACGGAACCGGGCCGGTGGACGCGCCGGTCGCCCCGCCCCGGGTGGTGCGGCAGCGGCGGATGCGGCCCGGGCTGCTCGGCCTGGCCGTGCTGCTGATCGCCCTCGGCGGCCTGGGGGCGGCGTTCGCGGTCACCTCCGTGCGCGCCACCGGCAGCTACCTGGCCGTGGCCCGGCCGGTCGAGGTCGGCCGGCAGGTCAGCGCCGACGACCTCGTCCCGGTGCAGGTGGCCGGCGGCCAGGGGCTCTCCCCGGTGCCCGCCGGCCGGCTCGACGAGGTGGTCGGCAAGCGGGCCGTCGTGTCGCTGGCCCCCGGCACGCTGCTGACCATGGCGCAGCTCACCGACGACCCGCTGCTCGGGCCCGGCCAGCAGCAGCTCGCGCTGGGCCTGAGCCCCGCCGAGGTGCCCGCCCGCAGGCTCCATCCCGGCGACAAGATCCTGCTGGTGAGCACGCCGGACGGGGACGACGACCGCCCCGCGGGCGCCGCCACCCGGTTCGAGGCGACGGTCATCGACGCCGTCACCTCGGACGACGACGACGAGGTGGTGGTCTACCTGGCGCTCGCCGTCCGGGACGTGCCGGCCGTCGTCGCGCTGTCCAGCCAGGAGCGGATCGCCCTCGTACTGACCGGGGCGGCCTGACCATGGCGATCATCGCGCTGGTGTCGGCGAAGGGTTCCCCGGGCGTCACCACCGCCGCCCTGGCGTGCGCCCTGACCTGGCACCGGCGGCTGGTGCTCGCCGAGTGCGACCCGGCCGGCGGGTCGATCCTCGCCGGCTACCTGGGCGGCGCGCTCGACGGCCCCCGGGGCATCGGCGAACTGGCGGTCGGCGAGTTGCGCGACGGCAACCTGGAGTCGGCGTTCTGGTCGCAACTGGTCGACCTCGACGCGCCGAAGCGGGAGCGGCTGCTGCTGCCCGGCGTCGTCGATCCCGCCCAGGCCGGCAGCATCACCCCGCTCTGGCAGCGGTTCGCCGACTTCTTCGGCAGCCTGGAGGGCGGCGACCCGCCGTACGACGTGGTGGTGGACTGCGGGCGGCTGCACGTGGTCGGTCCACCGTGGCCGATCCTGCGCGCCGCCTCGGTGGTGCTGCTGGTCAGCGGCGCCCGGCTTCCCGACCTCTCCGGCACCCGGGCCATGGCCAGGACGATCGAGCGGGACTTCGCCGAGCACCGGGTGCCGCCGGGCACCCTGCGGCTGCTGCTGGTCGGCGACGGCCACGGCAGCGGCGAGGTCAGCAAGGCGCTGCGGCTGCCGGTGATCGCCCGGATGCCGCACGATCCGCGTACGGCCGAGGTGCTCGGCCTCGGCGGCACCGTGCGGGCCGGTCGGCCGCTGATGCGCGCGGCCGGGGCCCTGGAGGTACCGGTCGGGGCGCTGCTGGAACGCCGGCGCGCCCGGCTGACCTGGCCCGTGCCGCAGGGGGTGCCGGATGCGGTTTGAACCGGTCTCCGGCGACCCGCGCCGGCAGCCGCCCGGCGCCACCTCCACGGCACCGCCGCTGGCCCCGCCCAACGGCCGGCACCATCCCGTCCCGCTGCCGGTGCCGGTCACCGCGCCGCGGCCCGAGCCGCCGCCCCGGCCCCGGGTCGACTTCCAGGTGGTCCGCGAGCTGCGCCGGGAACTCAGCGAGCGGCTGGCCCTGTGGCAGCGCGGCCGGGAGTTCACCGTCGACGAGGAGGACACCGAGCGCGCGCGGCTCGCGGTGACGGTGGTGGCCGAGTACGCGGACGCGGTGCGCCGGGCCGGCACCCCGATGGCGGCCGGCGAGGAACGGCTCCTGCTCGACCAGGTGACCGCCGAACTGGCCGGGCTCGGCCGCCTCCAGACGCTGCTGGTCGACGACACCATCGAGGAGGTGCACATCCTCGGCTGCGACCAGGTGCGCGTCACCCGGCACGGCGGCGGGGTCGACTGGGTGGAGCCGATCGCCGACAGCGACGACGAGCTGGTGGAGATCCTCCAGGCGGCGGCCCGCCGGGCCGGGGCCACCGAACGCTCGCTGTCGACCTCCAAGCCCACCCTCGACCTGCAACTGCCCGACGGCAGTCGGCTCGCCGCGGTGTTCCTGGTCAGCCACCGCCCGTACGCGGTGATCCGCAAGCACAACACGCTGGACGTGAGCCTCGACGACCTCGCCGGGGCCCGGGGCGACCTGGACGAGATGATCGACCCGCTGGTGCGCGACTTCCTCCGCGCGTCCATGCGCGCCGGGCTGAACATCATGGTGGCGGGCCTCGCGGGCGCCGGGAAGACCACCGTCATCCGGGCGCTGATGGACGAGATCCCGGCCGACGAGCCGTACGTGCTGCTGGAGGAGAGCCGCGAGCTGCTGCCGGCCCGCCGCCGACTCAAGCACCGGGCGGTGATGAGCTTCGAGGCCCGGGAGGGGCACGGCGAACGCGGGGCGGACGGCCGCCCGGCCGGCGAGGTGAGCATCGCCGACCTGATCCCGGTCTCCCTGCGGATGGGCGTGCTGCGGATCATCGTCGGCGAGGTCCGGTCCCGGGAGATCGTCCCGATGCTCCAGGCCATGACGACCAGCCGCGGCTCGATGTGCACCATCCACGCCCGTACGCCCGCCGGGGTCAGCGAGCGGATCATCGAGCTGGCGCTCGCGCACGGCCGGGAGATGACCGTCGACCAGGCCCGCCGGATGGCCGGCAACGCGCTCGACCTGATCGTCTACGTCACCGTCGAGGACGAGACCGCGATCGGCGGGCGCAAGCACCGCTTCGTCTCGCACGTCGAGGAGGTCATCGGCGTCGGCGACGGCAACCGGATCACCACCACCCAGGTGTTCGGGCCCGGGCCGGACGGGCGGGCCGTACCCCGGCACCTGCCCGAGCGGGTGCGCGCCCAGCTCCTCCGGGTCGGCTACGACGCCCGGCTGCTCAGCCGCTGGATCGAGGCCGGCACGGGCGCGTGGCGGCGGCCCCGGCAGACCCGGCTCGGGCGGCGGTGACCTCGGTGCTGGACAACGTCGAACTCGTCGCGGTGGCCTCCGGCGCCGCCTGCGTGGCCGGGCTGCTGCTGGCGGTCGTCGCGCTGGTCGGCACCCGCCGGCCGCCCGGTGGCCCGGGCGCGGGCCGTGGGCTCGACCGGCTCTGGAAGGGCCCGGGCGCCACCCCGCGCGAGCAGCGGGCCCACCAGGCGCTGCTGGTCGCCGCCCTGGTCGCGGGTGCGCTGGCCTTCCTGGTCACCGGCCTGCCGGTCGTCGGCCTGCTGGTCGCGGTGGCCGTCCCGGGCACCCCGTGGCTGTTCTCCGTCGGCAAGGCCGAGCAGCGGGCCATCGCCCGCATCGAGGCGGTCGGCGAGTGGACCCGCCGACTCAAGGACGTCTCCGCGACCGGCCAGGGACTCCAGCAGACGATCATCGGCACCGTCGCCACCGCGCCCGAGGAGATCCAGGAGGAGGTACGGCTGCTCGCCGCCCGCCTCCAGGCCGGCTGGCTGGCCCGCTCCGCGCTGCTCGCCTTCGCCGACGAGATCGGCGATCCGGTCTGCGACCAGGTGGTGGCGGCGCTGATCCTGCACGTGACCGACCGGGGCGAACGCCTCGGCGACGTGCTCGGCTCGATCGCCGGGGCGGCGGCGGCCGAGGTGGCCACCCGCCGGGAGATCGAGGCGAAGCGCACCCAGCCCCGGTTCGCGGTCCGCTTCCTCACCGGGATGACCCTGGCCACCGTCGCGTACGGGCTGCTCAACACCGAGTACGTGAGCCCGTACGGCACGCCCTTCGGGCAGCTCGTGATGGCGACGCTCGGCGCGGCCTTCGTCGGCCTGCTGGCCTGGGTGCGGTCGATGAGCCAGCCCCGCCGGCCGGCCCGCTTCCTGCCCGCCCCGGACCCGGAGGAGGTGCTCGCGTGATCCTCAACTGGCAGCTCGCCGTCGCCGTGTGCGGCGGGGCGGCGGTCGGGCTGGGCGCCTTCCTGGTGGTCCGCGAGCTGGTGCCGGCCACGCCCGCGCTCGGGCCCGCGCTGCGCCGGCTGCACCAACCGGCCGGCGCCGGGCAGCTCGCCACGCCCGCCGACCGGCGGCTGGAGTGGCTCACCGGGCTGTCCCGCTGGCTGCGGCCACCGCACCGGCAGCTCGCCCTGATCGACCGGACACCCGAGCAGTACGCCCTGTCGATGCTGCTCTCCGCGCTGATCGGGCTCGCCGCGCCGACGCTGCTCGGCGTCACCCTGTTCGCCGTCGGCATCCGGCTGCCGGTGGTCGTACCCGTCCTCGGCAGCCTCGGGCTGGCGCTGTTCTGCGCCCTGATCGCGCACCGGTCGGTGCTGGACCGGGCGGACAAGGCGCGCGACGAGTTCCGCCAGGCGGTCTGCACCTACCTCGACCTGGTCGCCCTCCAGCTCTCCGCCGCGCACGGGCCGGTGCAGTCGCTGGAGCGGGCGGCGGCGGTCTGCGACGGCTGGGTCTTCGACCGCATCTCCGAGTCCCTGCGGATCGCCCAGATGCAGATGCACTCGCCGTGGGACGAGCTTCGCGACCTCGCCGAGCGCATCGGCATCCCGGAACTGGGCGACGTCGGGGCGATCATGCGCTCTTCCGGCAGCGAGGGCGCACAGGTGCACGAGACCCTGCGCAGCCGCGCTGACTCGCTGCGCGACCAGATCCGCACCGACAACCTGGCCCGGGCCGAGGGGGTGACCAGCCGGCTCGACATCCCCGGGGCGCTGCTCGTCTTCGTCCTGCTCGGCTTCGCCGTCTATCCGTTCATCGCCCGCCTGTGATCAGACCCCGAGAGAAGGAGCACGTCATGTCCGTCATCACCCGCCTGCACGTCGTCGTGTCGACACGCCTGGCCGAGCTGCGCGAGGACGGCGAGCGGGGCGACAGCCCCGTACCGACCGCAGTGATCATCTTCGGTCTGGTCGCCGTCGCGATGGCGGTCACCGCCACCGCCCTCGGCGCCGCCAACGACTGGATGGACAACATCCCGACCCACCAGGACCCGAACCCGAAGTAGCGCCGGGCCGTGCGCCGAGCAGACCCCACCCCGGTACGCCGGGCGGCCACCGTCGCCCGGCGCACCGTCGCGGCTGCCGCCCGGCGGCTCGTGGCCGGCGGGGTCGACCGGGGGGCCAACCCGGTCGAGCTGGCGGTGGTGATGCCGGTGATCCTGCTGCTGCTCTTCGCCTCGATCCAGGCAGCGGCCTGGTTCGTCGCCCGCTCCACCGCGCTCAACGCCGCGCAGAGCGCGGTCAACGCGCAGCGGCTGCACCAGGCGCCGCCCGGGGCCGGTGAGGCGCGGGCCGTCCGGTTCCTGAAGGCCTCGGGCGGCTGGCTGGTCGGCTGGAAGGATCCCGCACCGAGCTGCGAGACCACCGCGACCGAGGTGACCTGCACGGTGCGCGGGCGGTCCCTGTCGGTCGTACCCGGGGTCACCTTCCCGGTGCACCAGACCGCGCACGGGACCGTGGAACGGTGGACCGCGCCGTGAGCCGTACCGCCGAGCGGGGCTCGGTCTCGATCGAGGTGGCGGTGCTCGCCCCGGCGTTCATCGCGCTGATCGTGCTGGCTGGCGTCGCCGGGCGTACCGCCGTGGCGGCCGAGGCGATCGACGCCGCCGCCCACGACGCCGCCCGCGCCGCCTCGATCTCCCGGGACGCCCGCACCGCCCGCGCCGAGGCCCGGGACGCGGCCCGCCGGCAGCTCGACTGGCGCGGCCTGAACTGCGCCGGCACTCCCGAGGTGACGTTCAGCGGCGCGGTACGCGGCGCCCCCACCAGCTTCGACGCGGCGTTCCGCAGCCCGGCCGGGCAGGACGCCTCCGTCACCGTTCGGGTCGCCTGCACGGTCTCCTACGGGGACCTGCACCTGTCCGTCCTGCCGGGGATGCCCGCCGGCAAGCGCGTGTCGGCGAACTTCACGTCGCCGCTGGACCGCTACCGGAGCCGGGGATGACCGCCATCGGCCGGTGCGACCGGGGCCGGGTGAGCATCTTCCTCGCGGTGGCGATGGTCGGCGTCCTCTCCGTCATCGGCCTGGCCTTCGACGGCGCGGGTCAGCTGCGCACGTTGCAGCGGGCCGACAACCTCGCGGCCGAGGCCGCCCGCGCCGGCGGCCAGGCCATCGACCGGGCCGCCGCCATCGAGGGCGGGCCGACCCGGATCGACCGCCCCCAGGCCCGCCGGGCCGTCGCCGGTTACCTCGCCGCCGCCGGCGCCGCCGGCCACACCGTCAGCTTCCCGGTCGTCGACGGGGAGACCCGGGTCCGGGTACGCGTCACCGTCACGCACCACCGATCCATGCTCGGCCTGCTCGGCTTCGACGAGACCGTCACCGTCTCCGGTGAGGCGACCGCGCGGCCGCTCACCGGGGCACCGTAGGAAGGGAAGGCAGCCATGGCCGCATCGGGGCGTTCCGTCGTACGGCGGACCGGACGCATCCTGACCGGGTTCGGCGCGCTCGTCGTGCTCTGCGCGGTGCTGGTCGGCGCGCCGGTGGCGCTGCTCGCCCTCGCCGGCAACCCGTTGCCCGACCACCTGCCCAGCGTCGCGGAGATCGGCTCGACGCTGACCAGCCGAGACGACGGACGGCTCTTCCTGCGGGCGCTGGCGCTGGCCGGCTGGTTCGGCTGGGCCACGTTCGCCTTCTCCGTCCTGGTCGAACTCTGCGCGCAGGCGCTGCGCCGGCCGGCGCCCCGGCTGCCGGGGATGAGTCGCCAGCAACGGGCCGCCGCCGCGCTTGTCGGTTCGGTCGCGCTGGTCCTCGCGGCCAGCCCGGCGGCGAGCGCGGCGACGGCGGTCACCGGCCCGTACGCCCTGCCGGCGGCACCGCCCGCAGCCGCGCGGACGGCGGTTGCGGAGGCCGCCTGGCCGGGTCCGGCCGCGCACACCTGGTCCACCCCGGTCGCCTCGTCCGCTCCGGTGACCTCATCCGCCTCGGACGACGGGGTGGCGGTCTACCGGGTGGCCCGGGGCGACCACCTGGGCGCGGTCGCCCAGCGCTACCTGGACGAGTTCGCCGACTACCGGGAGTTGGCCGAGCTGAACCGGCTCGGCGACCCCGACCGGATCCACCCGGGTCAGCTGTTGAGGCTGCCCGGGGACGCCGAGGACCGGGGTGCCCGCCGGCACGCGACCGGCCGCCTCGTCGCCCGCCCGACCCCGCCCGCGCCCGCCCGGCCGGCTCCGCAGCCGGCGCCCGGGAAGGTCGCTCCCGAGCAGGCCACGCCGCCCCTGCCGGCTGCCGAGGCCCCGGCGGAGAGGGACGCCGGTCAGGCCCCGACGGTGACGGTGGGAGCCGCCCGGGCCGGCGAGCCCGATCGGGTGAACCGGCCCCTCGCGGTCTCCGCCGTCCTGGCGGTGGCGAGCATCGTCGGCGCGCAGATCGGCGCGGTCCTGGGCCTGCGCCGCCGCCCGGCCCACGTACCGGCCGGCGCGGGCCGGCCCACGGTCGCCGCGCGCCGCGGCACCACCGCGCGTGGCACCACCACGGCCAGGCGCGGCACGGGCCACCGGGACATCCGCACCACCCCACGCGGCGGCGCGATCGGAGTCGACCGGGGCACGGGGACCGGTACCCACGACAGCGTTCCGACCGGCCACGGCCGGACCCGTGCGGGTTCGTCCCACGACACGGCGACCGGCCGCCACCGCCGCCCCTGACTCCCGGGGCCGGGAGGCCGCCGGGGGCCGGTCAGGGCAGGCGGGTCTCCAGGACGCCGTCGACGACGCGGGTCGGCAGGATCTGCTGGTCGTTGCCGGAGGGGCCGTGCACGACCTCGCCGCCGTTGAGGCGGAACGCGCTGCCGTGCCACGGGCAGACCACGCAGTCGTGCCCGTCGATCTCGCGCACCTCGCCCTCGCCCAGCGGGCCGCTCTGGTGCGGGCAGCGCTCCAGCATCACGGTGACCTCGTCGCCGTGCCGGTAGAGGATCACCGAGACGTCGTCGACATCCCGGGTGATCAGCGTGCGCTCCGGCAGGGCAGCCATGTCCGCGATCGAGTGCCAGCCGTCGCTCATCCGGTGCAGCTCGGAGATGCTCTGGTTGACCTGCGCGCCCTGCTTGTACGCCAGGTGCCCGCCCAGGTAGGCCCCCATGCTGGCCGCGCCGAGCCCGAGGAACCCGAGCGTACGGCCGAGGTTGTGCCGGCCGGTCATCCGGGCGGCCACCGAGCCGGCGTAGAACGCCAGGCCGACGCTGTTGGACGCGGCGTGCACCAGGCCGATCCGGCGCTGGTCGCGAGCCAGTGCCGCCCAGTCGTTGAGGCCGGTGATCGCGGCCGGGAGGGCGCTGACGGTGCCCACCGCGCACAGCGTGGCGGCGGCCCGGCGCTGCCCCGGCATCAGGTCCAGCACCGCCGTGCTGATCCACGCGCCCACCGGCACCTGCACCATCGCCGGGTGCAGCGGATGGCCCAGCCAGACGCCGTGCAGCAGGTCGCGGACCCGCTGCGGTCGGAGGGTGGCCTGGACGACACGCTGCAACCGGTCGCCGACCCGGTCCAGGCCGGATGCCTGCTCGATCTTCGTCAAGAGTGCTCGCACCCGTACCGACTTCCCGGCAGGAGCCCCCGCAAACCGGTCGGCGGTGACGGATCCGCAGCGGTACGTGGTCGCGCCCCCACCGACCCGTAACGGGACGTCGCCACCGAGGTCGGCGGGCGCGGAAATCCGGTCGCGGGCCGCACCGTCCACGACCACTGTGGTCCGGGTGTACGCACTCTCCTCCCGCCCGCTGCCGGCCGGTCGACCGGCGACCCGACTCAGCGTCGCGCTGGGGCAGCCCCGGGCCGTGCCGCCCCCGCTGCTGATGCTGCTGGGCATGCTCTCCACCCAGGTCGGGGCGGCCGTCGCCAAGCAGCTCTTCGGCAGCACCAGCGCCGGCGGCACCACCACGCTGCGGCTCGGCTTCGCCGCGCTCATCCTGCTGGTCCTGGTCCGGCCGGGGCTGCGCCTGGGCTGGCGTACCGCCGGTCTGGTCGGGGCGTTCGGGCTGGCCCTGGCGGTCATGAACCTCGCCTTCTACGCGGCCCTGCACCGGGTGCCGCTGGGCGTCGCCGTCACCATCGGCTTCGCCGGGCCGCTGCTGGTGTCGCTCGCCGGCAGCCGCCGCCTCGCCGACGTGGCGTGGGCGGCGCTGGCCGGCGGCGGCGTGCTGCTGATCAGCGGGCTCGGCGGGACGGGGGTGGACCGGCTGGGGCTGCTGTGCTGCGTGGCCGTCGCGGTCGGCTGGGCCGGCTACGTGCTGCTCGGCAAGGCGGTCAGCGCCCGGGTGCCGGGCAGCCGGGGCCTCGCGCTGGGGATGGCCGTCGCCGCGCTGGCCGTGCTGCCGTTCGGGGTCGCCGGCAGCGGTACGGCGCTGCTCGACCCGTGGACCCTCGCGCTGGGCGCGGCCGTGGCGCTGCTGTCGTCGGTGCTGCCGTACTCGGCGGAGATGGCGGCGCTGCGCCGGATGCCGGCCCGGGTCTTCGCGGTCCTGCTCAGCCTGGAGCCGGCGATCGGGGCGCTGGTCGGGCTGGTCCTGCTCGGCGAGCTGCTGGCCTGGCCGCAGGCGGCGGGGGTGGCCTGCGTGGTCGGCGCCGCGCTGGGCGCCACCCTGGTCCGCCCGGACCGGTCCGCCCCGCGCTGACGCCTGGCGCCGCCGGCACCGCCGGGGGCATGCTGTCGGCATGGGCGTACGCGTCGAACGCGCCGCGGCGGTGACCACGGTGATCCTGGACCGCCCGGCGGCCCGCAACGCGGTCGACGGGCCGACCGCACGGGCGCTGGCCGACGCGTTCCGCGCCTTCGAGGCCGACCCCGACGCCTCCGTGGCCGTGCTCTGGGGAGCCGGCGGCACGTTCTGCGCCGGGGCCGACCTGAAGGCCATCGGCACCCCGAGCGGCAACCGGGTCGAGGCGCAGGGGGACGGCCCGATGGGTCCGACCCGGATGACGCTCAGCAAGCCGGTGATCGCCGCGATCTCCGGTCACGCGGTGGCCGGCGGGTTGGAGCTGGCGCTCTGGTGCGACCTGCGGGTCGCCGAGTCCGACGCGGTGCTCGGGGTGTTCTGCCGCCGCTGGGGGGTGCCGCTGATCGACGGGGGCACGGTCCGGCTGCCCCGGCTGATCGGCGAGAGCCGGGCGATGGACCTGATCCTCACCGGCCGGCCGGTGCCAGCCGAGGAGGCGTACGCCATGGGGCTGGTGAACCGGCTGGTCGCGCCGGGTGAGTCCCGGGCGGCGGCCGAGCGGTTGGCCGCCGAGATGGCCCGGCACCCGCAGACCTGCCTGCGCAACGACCGGGCGGCGCTGCTCGCCGGCGCCGGCCGGCCCGAGCCGGAGGCCATAGCGGGCGAACTGGCGTACGGGATGGAGTCGCTGGCCGCCGACGCGGCGGCCGGGGCGGCCCGGTTCGCCGCCGGCGCCGGTCGGCACGGCGACCCGGCCGACTGACCGGGCGGGACATCTCTCGACGGGCCGGGCGGTGCCGCCACTCGGGTGTCGAGTGGCCGCACCGCCCGGTGGACCGGCCGCCGCCCGGGCGACCCGGGTGGGTCAGTTGCGGTTGATGGTGAACGTCGAGGTGGGGTTCTGGATGTCCACCGCGTTGTTGCTCAGGCGAAGGTTGTTGAAGGTGACCGACCCGACGGCCGGCCCCTGCCCCGTCTCCGGCATCGGGTTGGCCCAGATGCCGAAGCCGGACTTCGCGTCGTAGGCGTCACCGCTCTTGCGGGCGCCGCTGATGGAGACGTTGGTGAAGACCGTGTCGGCGATCGGGAACTGCGGCTGCCCGCCGACGTAGTTGGTCTGGAACATGATGCCGCTGTAGGTGGGGTCGACGATGTCGACGTCGCTGACCCGGATGCCCTGGAACACCTTCGAGGCGGAGAAGACCCAGATCGCCGGGAAGGTCTGCCCGCCCCAGAAGTGCCCACCGGCCCGCACGATCGAGATGTTCTCGAACCGGGTGGGCGGGCTCGCGCCGAAGCCGTTCATCGGGTAGCCGAAGTCGAGCGAGCTGATGGTGATGCCGGAGTAGACCAGCGTGTCCGCGATGTAGATGTTGCGGAACGTGTTGCCGTAGCCGCCGTAGACGGCCACGCCGGCGGCCCGCCAGGTCAGGGTCGAGGTCAGGTTCTCGTAGACGTTGTTCTTCATGTCGGCGCCGCCCGCGTCGATCGCCGAGAACAGCGCGAAGCTGTCGTCGCCGGTGGCCCGGGCGTCGTTGTTGCTGACCAGGTTGTTGGTGCTCCCGTTGGTCATGTTGATGCCGTCGGCGAACATGTTCCGGATCCGGGAGTTCCTGATCGTCATGTGATCGGTGTTCGCGCCCCAGTAGAGGCACACCATATGCTCGTTCCAGATGTTGTCGATCACGATGTTCGACACGTTGGAGAAGTCGAACACCTTGCCCGGCCCGTCGATGCGCGACGTGTAGTTGCCGAAGTAGGCGAAGTTCGCGAAGGACGATCCGGCCGCCGAGTTCTCGGCCCGGAAGCCGATGTCGGTGTTGTCCTGGCCGGAGGGCGCGTTGAACCGGGTGTACCAGGGCCCGGCGCCGGTCACCTTGACCGCCTTGCCGTACACCTGGAACTTCGACGCGGTGGAGTAGTTGCCCGCCGGCAGGTACACCCCGACGAGGTTGCCGGTGGTGTCCATCCGTACCCGGTCCAGGGCGTTCTGCACGTCCTGGTGCGTGAAGCCGGTCGGCGTGGCGTAGCGCGCCGGGTCCGGGTTGCCGATCGGCGCCACCTGCTCGGTGTTGATGAAGTCGATGGCGTACGTGGTGGTGTTGGCCGGGTCCTTCTGGAGGCGGATCCTGCTGCCCGCCGGCACCGTGGAGTTGAGCATGACGTTGGCCTCGTCGTAGATGTGCCGCGGTCCGCCCGCGCTCGGCGAGTTGCCCGGGCTGGCCTCGTTGCCGTAGAGCCAGGCGTACCGGGACGTCAGGTCGATGGCCTTGTGGAACGTGCCGTTGACGTAGACGTTCAGCGTCGAGTTGATCCCGCCGCCGCCCGGGGCGTCCGGGATGGAGAAGCGGGTGACCAGGGTGTTGGTGCTGGCCCGGGTGGTCCACTCGACGTAGCTGCCGGTCGAGTTGAGGGTCACCGCCCGCCGGCCGGACGCCTCGCCGGCGAGGTCGCCGACGGTCCGGTTCGGCCCGACGACGCCGGCGCCGCCGCCGACCACGCCGTCCTCGGCCTCGTACATGTCGTACGGCATGTTGGCGCCGCGCCCCACGAAGAGCGCCCGGTCGCTGGTGTTGTTGCCCTGCTTGACCGGCAGCTCGTTGCCGTCGGCCGCGAGCACCACCCGGACGGTGTACTTGCCGTTCGCGGCCGTCCAGGTGCCCAGGTTGACCGGGCCGACGGTGGCCCCGGCGTTGATCACTCCGGAGTACGAGCCGGTCAGGGTACGCACGACCGTGCCCGCCTCGTTGAGCACGGTGAGCGTGATGCCGTGGGCGCCGGACGCGGAGGCCACGCTGCCGGCGTTGCGGATCGACACCGAGAAGGTGACCGTGTTGCCGGCCGCCGGGGTGCCCGGCGACCAGGCGACCGCGGCGGCCACCAGGTCGGAGCTGGCGACCGGGCTGACCACCAGCGGGCTCGGGTTGGTGTAGCTGTTGTTGGTGTCGTCCTGCTCGACGACGGTGTTCGCCTCGTCGACCTTCGCGCTCAGCGGGTAGCTGCCGGCGTCCCGGTTGCCGATGTTGGCGGTGACCGTGGCCGAGGCGCCGGCCGCCAGGCCGCCGACCGGCGCGGTGCCCACCCGGTTGGTGCCGAGGTAGAAGTTGACGTTGGTGGCGCCGGAGGCCGCCGAGCCGGCGTTGCGGACGGTGGCCGAGAGCGTGACGGTGCTCGTCTCCACGGGCGCGGACGGGCTGAACGACATGCCGGTCACGGTCAGGTCCGGGTTCGGCGCGGGGGTGCCGATGACCTGGAACTCGGCGACCTGCCCGGCCGGGGCGCCGGTGTTCGAGGCGATCGAGAGCCGCACGTCGGCCGCCGCGCCGGAGACCGGGATGGTCACCGTGTTGCCGCTGGCCGGGCTGAAGCTGTAGTTCGCCGCGCCGACCAGGGTGGTGAAGGTCGAGGAGCCCTGGTCCCGGCCGAGGACGGTGATGTTCTGGGTACGCGCCCCCCACGCGGAGTCGGGGTTGAGCTTCAGCACGACCTGGCTGAGGCTGGCGTTGGCGCCGAGCTGCACGGTCAACGTGCTCGGGTTGCCGTTGCCCTCCCAGTAGGTGGCCACGTTGTTGTCGTTGGCGTTGGTGGCCACGAACGTGTGCACGTGCCCGGAGGCGGTGATCGGCTTGCCGACCGCCAGGTTGCTGCCGACGGGCGGGTTGCCGGTGCCGGTCCGGGTCACGGTGTTGCTGTTCGCCGACTGGTTGCCGGCCGCGTCCCTGGCCCGGACCTGGTACGAGACCGTGGCGCTGTCCGGCTGGCTGTCGGTGTACGTCAGCGTGGAGCCGTTGACGCTGCCGCGCAGCGCGCCGTTGGCGTACACGTCGTAGCCGGTGACCCCGACGTTGTCCGTGGACGCGGACCAGGTGAGCCGGATCTGCCCGCTGGCGGGCTGGGTGTACGCGAGGTTGCCCGGGACGCTGGGCGCCTGGGTGTCGGGGTTCCCGGCGGCGCCGTAGACCTCGACCTCGGAGAGTTGGGCGGCCGGCCAGCCGGTGTTGCCGGTGACCTGCACCCGCACGTACCGGGTGCTGGTCGCGGTGAAGCTGACGGTGACGGTGTTGCCGGTGGCCGGATTGAAGGTGTGGCCGCCGGACGCCTTCAGGGTGGTGAACGACGAGCCGTTGGTGGAGCCAAGCACCGACAGCGTCTGGGTGCGGGTCTGCCAGTCCGACGACGGCGGCAGCTTGAGCACCACCCGGTCGACGGTGACGGTGGCGCCGAGGTCCGCCTGGATCCACTGCGGGAACGCGTTGTTGGCGCTCTCCCAGTAGGTGGCCGCGTTGCCGTCGTTGGCGTTGCCCGCCACGTAGTTCTGGTTGTGGCTGCTGGCGCTCATGGTGGCGGAGAGCCCGGCGAGCAGGGCGGCGCGGGCGGCGGTCGCGGCCGGGTCCGCCGGTGGCGCGGCGGCCGCCGGGGTGACGGCCGGAACGGCGGTGAGGAGCAGCCCGGCGAGCACGCCGGCGAGCAGCCGCCGGTTGGCCGGGCGGGCCGATCGGGGGACGGGACGGGGCGCGCCGGCCGGCGCGGTCCCGGGTCTGGTGCCGTTTCTGGACATGGGTCGCTACACCTCTTTCGGGGGTGGGGTGCGGGTGCGTTGCCCGGTGACGGGCGCAGGGGTACGCCCGTCGTGCCGCGACAGGTGGGGACGGTGCGGGGCGGAGGTCGGGGCGGCGCTGCGCCGGGCCGCCCGGACCGGGACGGCCCCCGCCGGGACGGGCGGGGGCCATCGGGTCAGCTGGAGTGGACCTCGAACTCGCTGAGCTGGCCGGCGGGCCAGCTGCTGTTGCCGGTGAACGTCAGCCGCAGGTACCGCTGGCTGGTCGCCGCGAAGGTCACGGTGACCGTGTTGCCGGTGGCCGGGTCGAAGGTGTGGCCGCCGGACGCCTTCAGGGTGGTGAACGACGAGCCGTTGGTGGAGCCGAGCACCGACAGCGTCTGGGTGCGGGTCTGCCACGCCGAGGACGGCGGGAGCTTGAGCACGACCCGGGACACCGTCCGGTTGGCGCCCAGGTCCACCGTCAGCGACTGCGGGAAGGCGTTGTTGGCGCTCTCCCAGTAGGTGTTCGGGTTGCCGTCGACCGCGTTGGTCGCCACGTACACGTCGGCGTGGCTGGTCGCCGCGGCCGGTCGACCGAGCGCCAGGTTCCCGGCCGGCGGCGGGGTGGTGGGCGGCGGGGTCGTCGGGGGCGGGGTGGTGGGGCCGCCGCCGTACACCTCGAACTCGGAGAGCTGCGCCGCCGGCCAGCCCGTGTTGCCGGTGACGGTCAGCCGGACGAACCGGCGCTCGCCGGCCGGCACGCTGATCGACACCGCGTTGCCGCTGGCCGGGTCGAACGTGCGCCCGGCCGACCCGGCGAGGGTGGCCCACGAGGAGCCGTCGGTCGAGCCGAGCACCGACAGCGTCTGGGTCCGGCGCTCCCAGCCGGCGGGCAGCTTCAGCACCACCCGGTCGACGGTGCGCGCCGCGCCCAGGTCCACCGTCAGCGACTGCGGGAAGGCGCTGTTGGCGCTCTCCCAGTAGCTGGCCGCGTTGCCGTCCACCGTGTTCGTCGCGACGTAGTTCTGGTTGGCGCTGGACGCGGTCACCGGCCGCCCCTGCGCCAGGTTTCCGCCGGTCGGGGGCGGGGTGGTCGGCGGGGGCGTGGTGGGCGGCGGGGTGGTCGGGGGCGGGGTGGTCGGCGTCGTCGGGGGCGGGCTGGTGGGGCCGCCGCCCCACTGCGGCTCGGGCCACGGCCCGCAGTACGGCGTCGACGTGTACCAGCCGGAGTTGCCGGTGCCCTGGGTGATCTGGAAGCCGCTGCCGACGCAGTTGTGCATCGGGTTGGCCTGGGCGATCCCGGTGGCCCGCACGTTCGTGAAGGACACCTGGCTGGGCGCCTGCACCTGGAGGGCGTACGTGCCCGCGCCGTCGATCCGTACGTTGTTGAAGCTGATCCCGCTGGACTGCCCCTCGATCCAGTGCAGCGCCGCGTACGAGCTGTCCAGGATGTCGGTGTCGGTGACGTTGACCGCCGCGCCCTGGATGGGCTCGTTGAGCGCGGAGAACCAGATCGCGCCGACGCCGAAGCGCCAGTTGTAGTCCGAGTTGCCGTTGCGGATCAGGGTGTTCCGGGCGACGGTGATCGTCCCGGAGACGGCGGTCGGGCCGGTCACGCCCGGGTAGCGGTTGGCGACGTGGATGCCGCCGCCGTTGGTGACCGAGTCGGCGGTGACGTTGTCGGTGATCTTGATGTCCCGCCCCCCGTACGTCACCAGGTGGTTGGCGAGGATCGTCACGCCGATCGTGTTGCGGGTGAAGGAGTTGTTCACGTTCGGCACGCTCTGCGCCCACATCGCGAGGGCGTCGTCACCCGTGTTGCGTACGAACGTGTTGGTCACCGTGGAGTTGGTGACGCCCCAGTGGAAGTTCACCCCGTCGGCGGTCTGGTCGAGGATCCGGCTGTTGCGGATGGTGAAGTTGTCCATCGGGCCGTCCATCCAGGCCCCGACCTTGGTGTGCTGCATCCAGACGTTGTCGACCACCGAGTTCGACATCGCCCCGCCGATGGCGTTGACCTGGTCGTCGTCGATCCGCTCGCGGATGTCGCCGATGATGGCGAAGTCGCGCAGCGTGACGTTGCGGCTGGGTCCGCCGGCCTCGTGCGGCCGGATCTCGCCGCTGTAGCCGCCGCCGGGGACGTACTTGCCGTAGATGCCGGCGGCCCGCTTGCGGTCGGTCGGGTGTCGCCCGCCGAGCACCGAGTACCACGGTCCCGCCCCGCGCAGGGTCACCCCGTCCACGACGACGTGGTCCCAGAGGGTGAACGTGCCGGTCGGGATCCAGACGGCCCGGCCCTGGGCCTTGCCGGCGTCCACCGCCGCCTGGAACTTCGCGGTCGAGTCGGTCGCCCCGGTCGGGTCGGCGCCGAAGTCGGTGACCACGTCGAGCACGCCGGCCGGCTTGGCGATCGGGGCACCCACCAGCTCGAAGTCGGCCAGGTCGATGGTGAAGGTCGGCGACTGGGCGGTCGAGGAGACCTGGAGGCGGATCTTCGTGCCGGCCGGGTACGTGGTCCCGAACATGGCCCGGGTCTCGTCGTAGAAGTGGTGCGGGTTGGTGTCGCCCGGGTTGTTGTTGAACGGGTATCCGCCGTAGTACCAGCCGTACCGCGAGGTGACCGGCACCGCCTTGACCAGGGTGCCGTTGGCCCGCAGGTCGATGCTGGCGTCCCGGCCGGTGCCGGCGGCGTTGTCCGGCAGGCTGTAGCGGAAGGTCACCGCGTTGGCGGGCGCGGTGAGGGTGAACTCGACGTACTCGCCGACGGCGTCGAGGGTGACCGCCTCCCGGCCGGACGCCTCGGACGGCAGCGTGCCGTAGCGGCGGTCCGGGCCGATCCTCGTGCCGGTGTGCGCGACCTCCTCCGCCTCCTGCTCGACGAACGGGACGGTGGCGCCCCGCCCCGGGATGTCGAACGGCGAGAGTCCCGCCGCCTGGGCGGGGGTGGCGGTGCTGGTCAACGCGATGACGGTGAGCGAGGTCGCGGTGAGGGCGAGGCCGGCGAGGGCGGCGATACCCGCCCGGGTCCTGGTTCCGGGGGGCGCATGCGGGGTGGCGGTGGTGTGGTCGGGCATCGGCGAACTTCTCCCTGTCGTCGGTGGTCCCCCCGTGCGTTACAACGTGGCGCTGGAGCTGCGTACCTCCTTCCCGGGTGCGGGTGACGCGGTGCCGACGGCCGGGACGGGCCGCCGGCACCGCGCGGTGGTCAGGCCGTCTCGGGTCCGGCCGGGTCTTCTTCGGCGGTACGCAGCCAGACGGCGGTGTCCGGCGGAAGCAGGTCGTCGTCGAGCGGCCCGCTGGCGAGCAGCCGCCCAGTGTGTGGCGGCAGCGGCACCGCGACGTCCGAGAGGTTGACCAGGCAGGTGAAGCCGGGCCGACGGTGGTGGGCGAGCACGTTGTCCGGGGCGGGCAGCCAGCTCATCGTCCCGTCGCCGAGCGCCGGTTCGGCCCGCCGGATCCGGATCGCCGCCCGGTACAGCTCGAGCATCGAGGACGCGTCGCCGGTCTGCGCCCGGACCGTCTGGTCCTTCCACCCGGCCGGCTGGGGCAGCCAGGGGGCCGTGGCGCCGTCCGGACTGAACCCGAACGGCGGCTCGTCGCCGGCCCAGGGCAGCGGCACCCGGCAGCCGTCCCGGCCGGGGTCGATCCGGCCGGAGCGTTCCCACATCGGGTCCTGGCGCAGCGCGAACGGGATGTCCTCGACCTCCCAGAGGCCCAGCTCCTCGCCCTGGTAGACGTAGGCGGCGCCGGGCAACGACAGCGACAGCAGCACGGCTGCCCGGGCCCGGCGGGTGCCCAGCTCCAGGTCGGTGGGGATGCCCTCGCGCTTCGCGGCGAAGCTGAACGTGGTGTCCTCCCGCCCGTAGCGGGTGACGTGCCGGGTGACGTCGTGGTTGGAGAGCACCCAGGTGGCGGGCGCGCCCACCGGCGCATGCGCGCTCAGCGTGCCGTCGATGCTGTCGCGCAACGCCGTGGCGTCCCAGGCGCAGCCCAGGAAGTCGAAGTTGAACGCGGCGTGCAACTCGTCCGGGCGCAGGTAGTTGGCGAACCGCTGCCGGTCCGGCATCCACACCTCACCGATCAGTGCGCGGTCGCCCGGGTACGCGTCGGCGACCCGCCGCCAGGCGCGGTAGATCTCGTGCACGCCGTCCAGGTCGCGGAACGGGTGCGGCCGGCCCGGCAGGGTCTCGGGCAGCGTCCCGTCCTTGACCAGTAGCCCGGCCGAGTCGATCCGGATGCCGTCCACCCCCCGGTCGAACCAGAACCGCAGGATGTCCTCGAACTCGGCGCGCACCCTGGGGTGGTCCCAGTTGAAGTCCGGCTGCTCCGGCGCGAACAGGTGCAGGTACCAGTCGCCGGGGGTGCCGTCCGGGTTGGTGGTCCGGGTCCAGGTCTCGCCGCCGAACTCGCCGACCCAGTCGGTGGGCCGCTGGTCGCCGTTCGGGCCCCGGCCGGGGCGGAACCAGAACAGCTCGCGCTCGGGTGCGTCCGGCCCGCCGGTGAGCGCCGCCTGGAACCAGGGGTGCGCGTCGGAGCAGTGGTTCGGCACCACGTCGACGATGGTCCTGATGCCGAGCGCGTGGGCCTCCGCGATCAGCGCCTCCGCCTCGGCCAGGGTGCCGAAGACCGGGTCGATGTCGCGGTAGTCGGAGACGTCGTAGCCGGCGTCGGCCATCGGGGAGGGGTACCAGGGACTGAACCAGATCGCGTCGACGCCGAGCGCGGCCAGGTGATCCAGCCGGGCCCGGATTCCGGCGATGTCGCCTATGCCGTCGCCGTCACCGTCGGCGAAGCTACGTGGGTACACCTGGTAGATCACCGCTCCACGCCACCACGGACTGTTGTCTGCTGTGGACACGGACACCTGCTTTCTGCGTCGGCACGTCGGCGTTGTCGCCGGACCTGGATGTGTGTCGGGCGAACGGTCGTTGGTCGCCGACGGGGTTTCGGTGGGTGGTGATGCGTCGGTGCGCCGGCCCTATCCCTTGAGGCTGCCCGTGGTGAGGCCGGACATGATGTTCCGCTGGAAGATCAGGAAGACGATGACGGTCGGGATCGCGGCGATGACCGAGGCGGCGACCACCACGTTCATGGGCGTACCGCCCGAGAAGGCGTAGATGCCGACGCTGACCGTCCGGGTCTCGGGTGACGGCATGACCAGCTTCGGCCAGAGGAAGTCCTTCCAGACCGCGGTCACGGCGAAGATCGAGACCACGCCGAGGATGGGGCGGGACATCGGCAGGACGATCGACCAGAGCGTGCGCAGCGGGGTCGCCCCGTCCATGAGGGCCGCCGCCATCAGTTCCTCGGGGATCGAGTCGAAGAACCGTTTCAGGAGGAAGATGTTGAACGCGTTCGCGACCAGGGGCAGCCAGATCGCGAACGGCGAGTCGAGCAGGTTGACGTGCAGGATCGGCAGGTCGATCACGGTCACGTACTGCGGGACGATGAGGACCATCGCCGGGATCATCAGCGTCGCCAGCATCAGGCCGAGGATCACGTTGCCGAAGATCGGCCGGAGCTTCGACAGGGAGTACGCCGCGGCGGTGTCGAGGACGAGTTGGAACAGCACCGCGCCGGTCGCGTAGTAGAACGTGTTGAACAGCAGCTTGGCGAGATCCAGGTTGTGCCACGCGTCGACGTAGTTCTGCCACTGGGGATCCTGCGGGAACAGCGACGGCGGGGTCTGCGCGATCTCCTGGCCGGACTTGAGCGCGCCGGTGACCATCCAGTAGAGGGGCCCGAGGAAGACGAGCGTGAAGCCCGTCACGACGACGGCGAGCAGCGCCCAGTAGATCACCCTGCCGCGTCCCCGTCTGAGCTGGGCGGGGGAGACGAGTGTCCGGGTCCCGGAGTCCTGTGCCATTCCGCGTCCGTCCTAGTCCTGTTTCGCAGTCAGCCGCACGTAGACGGCGGAGAACCCGGCCAGCACCACGAGCATGATCACGCCGAGCGCGGCGGCGCCGTTGAGGTCGTTCTGGAAGAAGCCGTGCTGGTAGATGAGGTACGCGACGGAGGTCGCCGAGTCCTCCGCGCCCGCGCCGTTGGCGAGGATCAGCGGCTCGATGAAGAGCTGCATGGTGGCGACGATCTGGAGCATCGCCAGGAGCGCGAGGATCAGCCGGGTCTGCGGGATGGTCACGTGCAGGATCCGCCGCCAGATCCCGGCGCCGTCCAGCTCGGCCGCCTCGTAGAGTTCGCCGGGGATGTTCTGCAACGCCGCCAGGTAGATCAGCACCGCGCTGCCCATGTTCATCCAGGTCGACGCCAGCACCATGGCAGGCATCGTCATCTCGGGGGACTGCATCCACTGCGACGTCGGCAGGTGCAGCGCCTTGAGGATCGCGTTGAGGAGTCCCGCGTCGCTGGGGTCGTACGCGTAGAACTTGAACAGGAAGAGCGCCGAGGCCGGCGGCAGCATGACCGGCAGGTAGACCAGGATCCGTAGGTACCCCTTGGCGTGGCGGAACTCGTTGAGCAGGATCGCCACGAAGAACGGCACCACGTAGCCGAGGACGAGCGCGAGGACCGTGAAGTAGAAGGTGTTCTTCCAGGCGGTCCAGAAGCTCGGGTCGTCGAGGATGCGCGTGTAGTTGTCCCAGCCCACCCAGGTGGTCTCGCCGCGCCGGGTGCGCTGGAAGCTCATCACGATGCCGCGGATCATCGGGTACCAGGAGAAGACCGCGAAGCAGAGCACCGCACCGATCAGGAACGCGTGGCCGGTGAGGTTGTCCCGCACCTTGCGGCCGAGGCTCGTACGCTGCGGCCCGACCGGGGACGGCGACGCGGGACGATCCGTGTCTCTGGTGGTCCCCGGGGCGGAGAGGATCGCCAAGGCAACTCCTGGTGAGTCGGTGACCGGACGGGCGGTGCGGGCGGGGTGGGGGCCGGCGCACCGGCCCCCACCGTCGGCTCAGCTCTGCGCGGCGAGGAGCTGGTTGACCTTGGCCTCGGCCGTCTTGAGCAGCGCGTCGATGTTCGCGTTCGGGTTGGTCAGCACCCCGGACATCGCCGCGTCGAGCACCGCGTAGATCGCCTGCGCGTTGCGCGGTTCGCCCTTGATCTGCACCGGGGTGGCCTCGAAGAGCGCGAAGTTGGCGGTGTCGACGTTCGCGTTCGCCTTGCGCAGTTCGAGCTCCTGCTTCTGCGCGTCGCTGCCGCCCGCGAAGAGCAGCGGCTGGGGCAGGCCGACCGGGTAGTTCTGCGGCTTGGCCCGGACGTAGTCGAACTGGCCCTTGCCCGGCGTCAGCTTCTGGTAGGCGATCCACTTCAGACCGGCCTCGACCTGCTCCGGGGAGAGGCCCTTCTTGAAGAAGTAGCCCTCGCCGCCGCCGAGCGTGCCCTTCGCCGCGCCGTCCTGACCGGGCAGCGGGGCCATCGCCCAGTCCTGGAACTTGCCCTGGAACTGGCTGACGATCGCCTGGGTGGCGTCCGGCGCGCCGATGAACATGCCCACCTTGCCGGCGGCGGCGTTGGTCAGCAGGTCACCCCACTGGAGCAGCTGGCGGCTGCCCATGCTGTTGTCGCCGAACCGCATGTCCTTGAGGTTCTGCAGGACCTGCTTGCCCATGGCGTTGTTGAAGTCGGCCTTCTTGCCGTCCTCGGTCAGCATCTGGCCGCCCTGCGAGTAGAGCAGGGAGGTGAAGTGCCAGCCGCCGGTGTTGCCGGCGCTGTACTCCGAGTAGCCGGCGATCCCGTTGCCGAGCGCGGAGATCTTCTTGGCGGCCGCCCGGACCTCGGGCCACGTCCTGGGCGGGTTGTTGGCGTCGAGCCCCGCCTGCTGGAACAGCACCTTGTTGTAGACCAGGCCCATCGAGTAGTTCTTCGCCGGGACGGCGTAGAGCTTCCCGTCGTGGCTGAAGGCCTCCTTGAGCGCCGGGTCGACGCTGTCCCAGGTGGGGATCGTGTCCTTGTCGGCGTACTCGCTGATGTCCATCGCCTGGCCGGAGTCCAGCACCTGCTGGAGATCGGTCATGTACCCGTAGAACAGGTCGGTCACGGTGCCACCGGCCAGGCGGGCGGTGAAGTCCGGCGGGTTGTTGCACTGCTCGCCGACGCTCACGCTCTTGATGACGATGTCGGGGTTCTGCCGCTGGAATTCGGCGACGTCGTCGTTCCAGTTCTTCAGCAGCTCTTTCTGGGAGCCGACCGGCTGGCAGTCGACGGTGACGGTGACCTTGCCGCCTGCGCTGCCTGTCGCGTCGTCGCTCTTCGTCGAACAGGCCGCAAGGCTGAGCCCCAGGCCGGCCACGAGCGCCAACGCCGCAGTCTTCCGGTACTGCGGTACGGACATCTGTCCATCCCTTCGGGAACGGTGTCTCCATGACCTGCGCTGATGCCCGGTGGTCGTCACCGCGCCGATGCGCCGGCACTGATCTGCATCTGCCAAGCGACCTGACACCGGGTAGCTGCGCCGGGGCCAGGTGTGAGTGGGGTCACTGTAGCCAAGCGAACTTGTCTCAGCAAGGTATCGATCCTGTGCTGAAAAGACGAGACTTCGAAACGACAGATTTTGACAGGATCTTGGAAGACGGCCGAGTTGCGGCTTTGGCCCGATTGGTTCCTGCCGGCGGGCAGACAGAACGGAACGGCCGCCGACCGCGAGCAGCGGTCGACGGCCGTTCCGTCGTACAGGTGGGCGGGGGCGGACCCGGGTCAGCGACCGGGGGCGGGCGCGGTGGAGCCGCGGACGACCAGCTCGGGCTCGAACAGCAGCTCGTCGTGCAGCACGCCGGCGCCCTCGATCTGGGTGACCAGCAGGTCCACGGCGGCCTGCCCCATGGTCTCGATCGGCTGCCGCACCGTGGTCAGCGGCGGGTCGGTGCAGGTCATGAACGCGGAGTCGTCGAAGCCCACCACCGACACGTCGGTCGGCACCACCCGACCCAGCCGCCGGGCGGCCCGGATGGCGCCCAGGGCCAGCACGTCGCTGGCACAGATGATGCCGGTCACGCCGCGCTCGACCAGCTTGGTCGCGGCGACCCGCGCCCCCTCCATCGAGAAGCTGGAGCGCTCCACGTACGCCGTGTCGTCACCCCAGCCCGCCGCCTGGGCCATCGCGTCGAGCTTGCGCCGGGACGGCACGTGCCCCTCCGGGCCGAGCACCATCCCGATCCGGTCGTGCCCGAGCGAGCGCAGGTGCCCGTACGCCTGCTCCACCGCCACCGCGTCGTCCGTGGAGACCCGTGGGAAGCCCAACTCGTCCACACCCGCGTTGACCAGCACCACCGGCAGGCCCCGGTCGGTCAGCCGGCGGTAGTGGTCGTGCCGGGCGTCGGCGAGCGCGTACGACCCACCGGCGAAGATCACCCCGGAGACCTGGTGGTCGAGGAGCATCTCCACGTAGTCCATCTCGGAGACGCCACCGATGGTGCGGGCGCAGAGCGCCGGGGTGAATCCGCGCTGGGCGAGGGATCCGGTGACCACCTCGGCGAGCGCCGGGAAGATCGGGTTCTGCAACTCGGGCAGCACCAGCCCGACCAGCCGGGCGCGCTCGCCGCGCAGCTTGGTGGGCCGCTCGTAGCCGAGCACGTCCAGCGCGGTCAGCACGGCCGTCCGGGTCGCCTCGGAGACCCCGTCCCGGCCGTTGAGCACCCGGCTGACGGTGGCCTCGCTGACGCCCGCCTTCTTGGCAACTTCGGTCAACCGTTTCGTCACGGCCGCAATCGTACGTCATCCTGCTGAAAGAAATGAGCAGCCATCTGCCGCGCGATTGCCTTCCGCTGCCGCCCGCTGCCCGGCATCCGGTATGCGGCCCGGTCGTCAAGACATGTTCCGCAACGCGTCCTCGATCGTCCGGTGGAAGGTCGGGTACGCGTAGATCATCTGCCGGAGCCGGGCGAGCGGCACGGCCGCGTGCACCGCCACCGCCAGACCGGAGAGCACCTCGCCACCGGCCGGCCCCACCGAGGTCGCGCCGATCAGCACGCCCTGGTCGGCGTCCGCGACCAGCTTGACGAAGCCCTCGTTGCCGGCCTTGTGGATCCAGCCCCGGGCCGACGACGGCAACCGGGCGAGGCCGACCTGCACGTTGACGCCCCGCTCGCGGGCCTGCGACTCGGTGAGGCCGACCGCGCCGACCTCGGGGTCGGTGAAGGTCACCCTGGGCAGCGCCCGGTAGTCGGCGCGCGGCACCGCGCCGGCGGACCCGCGCACGCCGGTGGTGCCCGACGCGCCACCCGTCGCGCTCGCGGTGCCGCTGGGGTCGGGCCCGCCTGCGGCGCGCCGGGCGTGGTCGAGCACGTCGGCGACGACGATCCCCGCCTGGTACATCGCGACGTGCGTGAACGCCCCCTCGCCGGTGACGTCGCCAACCGCCCAGATCCCCTCCGTCACGTGCAGCCGGTCGTCCACGGCCAGGTAGCGCCGGCCGGCGTCCACCCCGACGGTGTCCAGGCCCAGCTCGTCCAGGTGGGCCCGGCGACCGGTCACCACCAGCAGCCGCTCGGCGGTGAACTGCGCCCCACCGGCCGCGTGCAGGGTGAAGCCGCGCGCGTCGTGGCTGACCCGCTCCGCCTGTACCCCGGTGTGGATCTCCACCCCGTCGGCGCGCAGCGCGGCGGCGGCCACCTCGGACGCCTCGGGCTCCTCGACGGCGAGCACCCGGTCCAGGGCCTCGACCACGGTGACCCGGACCCCGAACCGGGCGAAGACCTGCGCCAGCTCCAGCCCGATCGCCCCGCCGCCCAGCACCAGCAGCGACTCCGGCAGCTCCTCGACCTCGATCGCCTGCCGGTTGGTCCAGTACGGCGTGTCCGCCAGCCCGTCGACCGGCGGCACGGACGGTCTGGTGCCGGTGCCCAGCACGATCCCGTGCCGGGCCTGGAAGACCCGCTCGCCGACCCGGACCCGGCCGGGGCCGTCGAGCCGGGCGCTGCCCCGGACGAACCGCCCACCCTTGTCGGTGAACCGCCGCACCGCGACCGTGTCGTCCCAGGTGTCGGTGGCCTCCTCGCGGATCCGCTTCGCCACCGGCGCCCAGTCGGGCCGGACCTCGGCGGTGCCCGCGAGCCCGTCCACCCGGCGGGCCTCGGCGATCGCGTTGGCCGCCCGGATCATCATCTTGCTCGGCACGCACCCCCAGTACGGGCACTCCCCGCCGACCAGGTCACGCTCGACGCCGACGACGGTCAGCCCCGCCTCGGCGAGCCGCCCGGCCACCTCCTCGCCGCCGACCCCGAGCCCGATCACGACCACGTCCACCAGTTCCGGATCCGCCATCCCGCCAGCATCGCGCACCGCCCGACGGCCGGCCAGCGGGTCGACCCGGAAATCCGCTGCCCGCCGGCGTCCCGGCCTCCTACCGTGGCCGGATGCGCACCCGCTTCGCCGCCGTCCACGACTGCTTCACCGAACTGCTCGCCGAGGGCCGGGAGACCGGGGCCGGCCTGGCGATCTGGTACGACGGCGAGCCGGTGGTCGACATCGTCGGCGGCGAACGGTCACCGGGGCGGCCGTGGCTGCCGGACACGCTGGTGAACGTCTACTCCGTCGCCAAGCCGGTCGCCGCCCTCTGCCTGCTGGCGCTGGTCGACCGGGGCCGGCTCGACCTGGACGACCCCGTCGTCGACCACTGGCCCGGCTTCCGCGCCCCGGCCACCGTCCGTCAGGTGTTGGCGCACACCGCCGGGCTGCCGGCCTTCCCGGTGCCCCGGCCGGCCGCCGCCGTCGCCGACTGGGACCTGCTCTGCGCCGACCTCGCCGCCGCCGAGCCGGAGTGGCCGCCCGGGTCCGTCGCGGGCGAGCACGCCTGGACGTACGGGCACCTGGTGGGCGAGCTGGTGCGGCGGGTCGACGGGCGGTCGGTGGGCCGCTTCCTGGCCGAGGAGATCGCCGGTCCGTGGCGGCTGGACCTCGGCTTCGGCCTGGGCGAGGCGGACCAGCGCCGCTGCGCCGACCTGCGCCACGGCGATCCGGGGTGGCCGGACCGGGTGGCGGGCGAGCCGGGTTCGCTCTGGGCGCGGGCGCTGGACAACCCGCCCGGCGGCCGGGACCTGGCGGTGGTGAACAGCCCGCTCTGGCGCGGCGCCGAGGTGCCGGCCGTCAACCTGCACTCGACCGCTGGCGCCCTGGCCCGGCTCTACGCGGGGCTGCTCGCCGGCGGCGTCCTCGACGGCGTACGGCTGTTCAGCCGGGAACTGGTGGCCGAGGCGACCCGGGTCCAGTACGACGGCGACGACCTGCTGCTCGGCCGGCGGACCCGCTGGACGCTGGGCATGCAGTGGGAGGAGGACGGCAGCTGGGGCATGGGCGGGATCGGCGGCAGCTCCGCCTGGGCCGATCCCGGACGCGGCTACACCTTCGCGTACGCCACGGCGCACCTGGCCGACCACGACCGGGTCGACGCCCTGGCGGACGCCCTGCACTCCTGCCTCTGACCGCACGGCCGGCGACCGGGCGCTTCGACCAGCCGTCACGGGGTCGGCACGGCCAGCGGGCCGGGCACCCGGGCGGGGCCGGGGATCACCACCGGCGTGCCGGCGGGGGTGAGCAGGGCGCGGGCGGCCACCGCCAGCCGGCGGCGCTGCGGCACCAGCGCCCGGTCGACGAAGACGTCGTAGTCCCGCGCGGCCACCTCGTCCAGGATCCCGCCGTACAGCGCGTACGCGGTGCGCATGCAGGCCTGCGAGGCGGGTGCGAGCAGGGTGATCCCGGGAGCCGCGGCGACGTAGTGCGCCTGGGCGCGGGTCACCTCGTACGCGATCAGCTCCCGGATTTGGGACGTGGCGCGGCCCCGGGCGCGCGCCTCGGCCAGGTCCTCCCGGGTGACGCCGAACAGGGCCAGGTCGTCGTCGGGCAGGTAGGTCCGCCCCCGGTCGAGGTCCTCGGCCACGTCCCGGATGAAGTTGGTGAGCTGGAAGGCGAAGCCGAGCTGGCGGGCCGGCTCCCGGGCCGCCGCCGGGTCGGAGCTGCCCAGGATCGGCAGCATCATGGTGCCGATCACCGCCGCCGAGCCCTCCATGTAGTCGAGCAGGTGGTCGTAGGTGCGGTACGAGGTGACCGTCAGGTCCATCGCCATGCTCTTGAGAAACGACGCGAAGTCGTCCCGGTCGAGATCGAAGACGGCGATCGTGTGCAGCACGGCGGGGAGCAGCGGGTCGTCCACCGGTTCGCCGTGCAGTCCGGCGACGAACCGGCCGGCCCAGTCGTCGAGTCGGGCGGTGCGCTCGGCGGGGGGAAGTTCCTCGGTGCGGTCGACGATCTCGTCGGCGTAGCGCGTGAATCCGTACAAGGCGTGCACATGCCGCCGTTTCCAAGCGGGCAGCAGCCGGGTGGCGAGATAGTAGGTGCGGCCGTGCCGTCTGTGCAGTTCACGGCAGCGGTCATAGGCAGCGGTGAGATCGGTGTCCACCGGCCCTCCTCATCTATCGACGCACTAATCGACGCAACTCGTAAGCCTAGGGTACGCTCGGTCACATGGCCAACGACGCAGTTGCGGGTAACTCGCTCCGCGTGGCCCCCGCCGGCCCGACCGACGGGGACGACCCGGTCCGGGCGGTCCTGGCCGCGTACACGAAGGACCTGGTCACGGCGGTGCAGGACACCCTCGCCGCCTTCCTGGCCACCGAGGTCGACGCGTTGCGCGAGATCGACGCGGCGATGGGCGGATTCGCCGCGACGGCGCGCGACTGCGTGCTGGCCGGCGGCAAGCGCGTCCGCCCCACGTTCGCCTACTGGGGGTGGCGCGGCGCGCCGGGCGGCACGGGTCCGCTGCCGGCGGTGCTGCCCGCGTTCGCCGCCCTGGAGTTGCTGCACACCTTCGCCCTCGTCCAGGACGACGTGATGGACGCCTCCGCCACCCGCCGTGGCCGGCCCACCGCGCACGTGGCGCTGGCCGCCCGGCACGCCGCCGCCGGCCACCGGGGCGACCCGCGTCGGTTCGGCGAGGCGGTCGCGGTGCTGATCGGCGACCTCTGCATGGTCTGGGCCGACCGGATCCTCGCGCACGCGACGCTGCCGCCGGCCCGCCTGCTCGACGTCCGGCGCTGCTACGACCAGATGCGCGTGGAGACGATCGCCGGGCAGTACCTCGACGTGCTCGGCGAGAGCGACGCGGCGAACTGGTCGGTCGACCGGGCGCTGCGGGTCGCCCGCTACAAGACCGCGAGCTACACGGTGCAGCGGCCGCTGCTCTTCGGCGCCTGCCTGGCCGGCGTCGGCGGTGACGCCCCGCTGACCGCCGCGTACACCCGCTACGGGCTGGCCGTCGGCGAGGCGTTCCAGCTCTGCGACGACCTGCTCGGCGTCTACGGCGACCCGGCGACCACCGGCAAGCCGGCCGGCGACGACCTGCGCACCGGCAAGCCGACCGTGCTGCTCATGCTGGCCCGGCAGCTCGCCACCCCGACCCAGCGGCGCGCGCTGGACGGCCTCGGCGCCGACGTGGGGGACGCGGAGGTCGCCCGCCTCGCCGAACTGGTCGCCGACACCGGGGCCGTCGACCGGGTCGAACGCATGATCTCCGACCGGGTCGACGAGGCGCTGACCGCCCTCGGCACCGCGTCGATCGACGAGACCGCGCGCACCGCGCTCACCGGCCTCGCCACCGCCGCCACCAACCGGCGGGCATGATGGGCAACTTCGCACAAGGAGGTGGTCGCGTGCGCACCGTCGACGGGCGTACGGACCGGGTGGTCGTCGTCGGCGCCGGGCTGGGCGGGCTGGCCTGCGCGCTGCACCTGGCGGGCAGCGGTCGACAGGTGACCGTGCTGGAGCGCGAGCCGGTGCCGGGCGGCCGGGCCGGCCGGCTCGGCGTGGACGGCTACGAGTTCGACACCGGACCCACCGTGCTCACCATGCCCGACCTGATCGCCGAGGCGCTCGGCGCGGTCGGCGAGGAGCTGGACGACTGGCTCGACCTCACCCCGCTCGACCCGGCCTACCGGGCGTACTACCCGGACGGGTCGACGCTCGACGTCATCACCGACACCACCCGGATGGCCGCCGAGATCGCCCGGGTCTGCGGCCCGCGCGAGGCCGACGGCTACCTGCGCTTCGTCGACTACGCCCGCAGGCTCTGGCAGTGGGAGCGCGCCGACTTCATCGAGCGCAACCTGGACGCGCCCACCGACCTGCTCACCGGCAACCTCGTGAAGCTGCTGGCGGGCGGCGCGTTCCGCCGGCTCCAGACGAAGATCAACCAGTTCTTCCGGGACCCGCGCACCCAGCGGATCTTCTCCTTCCAGGCGATGTACGCCGGCCTCGCGCCGCACGACGCGCTGGCCATCTACGCGGTCATCGCGTACCTCGACTCGGTGGCCGGCGTCTACTTCCCGCGCGGCGGCATCCACGCGGTCTCCCGCGGCATGGCCGGCGCCGCCGAGAAGCACGGCGTCGAGATCCGCTACGACACCACGGTGACCCGGGTGGAGACCGCGCACGGCCGGGCCACCGGCGTGGTGACCGCAGACGGCGAGCTGATCCCGGCCGACGTGGTCGTGCTCAATCCCGACCTGCCGGTCGCCTACCGCGACCTGCTGCCGCCGAGCCGTCCGCGCCGGCTCACCTACTCCCCTTCCTGCGTGGTCCTGCACGTCGGGTCGACCCAGGGGTATGGGAAGATCGCCCACCACAACATCCACTTCGGACGGTCGTGGAAGGGCACCTTCGATGAGGTCATCCGGCGGGGCGAGCTGATGAGCGACCCGTCCCTGCTGGTCACCAACCCGAGCCGGACCGACCCGTCGGTGGCACCCACCGGGCGACACACCTACTACGTGCTCGCCCCGGTGCCCAACCTCGACCGGGCGCCCTTCGACTGGCGGGGCGACCTCACCCGGCGCTACGCCGACCAGCTCGTCGGGACCCTGGAGGAGCGCGGCTACGTCGGCTTCGGGGCCGGCGTCGAGGTGCTGCGGGCCGTGACCCCGGCCGAGTGGGCGGAGCAGGGCATGGCCGCCGGCACCCCGTTCGCCGCCGCCCACAGCCTCTTCCAGACCGGCCCGTTCCGCCCGTCGAACCTGCACCGGACGCTGCCGAACGTCGTCTTCGTCGGCTCGGGCACCCAGCCCGGCGTCGGCGTGCCCATGGTGCTCATCTCCGGCAAGCTCGCCGCCGGCCGCATCACCGGGGCGGCCTGATGGCCCTCCCCCTCGGACCCTGGAGACACCTGCCGTGACCACCCGCGAGAAGCATCTCGTCGAGCTCGTCGACGACGCCGGGCGGCCGCAGGGCGAGACCACCGTGGCCGCCGCCCATCAGCCCCCGGGTCAGCTCCACCGCGCCTTCTCGGTGCTGCTCGTCGACCCCGACGGCCGGGTGCTGCTGCAACGGCGGGCGCCGGTGAAGACCCGCTTCCCGCTGCGCTGGGCCAACTCGTGCTGCGGCCACCCGACGCCCGGCGAGTCCCTGGTCGAGGCCGCCAACCGCCGGCTGCGCGAGGAACTCGGCGCCGGCCCGGTCGAGCTGACCGAGGTCGGGGTGTACGTCTACTACGCCGAGGACCCGGTCACCGGTCGGGTCGAGTTCGAGTACGACCACGTCCTGCGGGGCGAGTTCCGACCGGGCGACCCGCTGCTGCCCGACCCCGACGAGGTGGCCGAGCTGCGCTGGGTGGACCCCCTCTCGCTGGCGGCCGACCTCGACGCCGACCCCCGCGCGTACGCACCGTGGCTGGGCGGGGTGGTGAACCGGCTGCTGGCCCCCTCGGGTCCGGCCGTCGGCCCGCCCAGCCCGCCGGGTCCGGCCGCCAGCCCGCCCAGCCCGCCGGGTCCGGCCGCCAGCCCGCCCAGCCCGCCGGGTCCGGCCGCCAGCCCGCCCAGTCCGCCGGGTCCGGCCGCCAGCCCGCCCGGTCCGCCGGCGAACGACGCCTCGGAGCGGTCGGGTGGCCGATGAGGCGCTGAGCGCGGGAGCCGTCGCCCGACGGCTGGGCGTCGCCGTGACCACCCTGCGCACCTGGCACCAGCGCTACGGCCTCGGGCCCAGCGAGCACGTACCCGGGCACCACCGGCGCTACACGCCGGCCGACCTCGCGCGCCTGGAGATCATGCGACGCCTCACCGCCCAGGGGGTCACCCCCGCGGAGGCGGCCCGCTGGGCCCGCCGGGCACCGGACGCCGCGCCCGCCGACGCCGCCGTACCCCCACGGGTGCGCGCCGTCGCCGGCCGGGACGGCGGCGGCTCGACGATCCCGGTCGGCCGGGCCGGGCCGGCGGCCCGGGGGCTGGCCCGCGCCGCCATGCGGCTGGACGCGGTCGCGATCGGCGAGACGATCGCCCGGGCGGTCCAGGCGGACGGCGTGATCGCCACCTGGGACGGGTTGCTGCGCCCCGTGCTCTTCGGCATCGGGGAGCGGCACTCCGTCACCGGTGGACTGGTCGAGGTCGAGCACCTGATGTCACGCTGCGTCTCGGAGGCGTTCGCGGTGGCCGCCCGGGCCGGCGCGCCCGCCGGCCCACCGCGCATCGTGCTCACCTGCGCCGACGAGGAGCAGCACACCCTGCCGCTGGAGGCGCTCGCCGCCGCGCTCGCCGAGGCCGGGGTCGGCTACCGGATGCTCGGCGCCCGGATGCCGCTGCCCGCGCTGCTCGAGGCCGTCAACCGGACCGGGCCGGCCGCCGTGGTGATCTGGTCGCACACCCGGGCCACCGCCGACCCCGCCCAGCTCAACGCCCTGCTCGCCGCGCCCCGCCGGCCGCTGCTGGTGCTCGCCGCCGGGCCGGGCTGGCTGGCGGACTCGCTGCCCGCCGGGGTGGTGCGACCGGTCGACCTCACCGAGGCGGTCTCGCTGGCGCTCGCCCTACGCGACTCCCTGGACCAGGCGACGGCGGACTGACGGGGGTGCCGAGGGCGGGACGCCGTCCACTAGCGTCGGGAGTTCCGCCGACCCCGACCCCTCCGGGAGCGAACGATGCGCCTACGCGCCGTGCTGGCCACCGGTCTGACCCTGATCCTCCTCGGCGGCTGCGGCGACGGCCCCGCGACAGAGCGGCGGGCCGCCGGCCCCGACCCCGTCGCCTCGGCCCCGCTGCCGGCCGAGCCGACTCCGTCGGCCACCCCGCGACCGACCCGCGGCACCCCGCCCAGGCGTCTGGTCCGGCCGCTGCCGCCGAAGCTGCCGGCGGGGCTGCGTCGCACGACCGGCGCACGGACCGTGGCGTTGACCTTCGACGACGGGCCGGACCCGACCTGGACGCCGAAGGTCCTCGACCGCCTCCGGGCGGCCCGGGTCACCGCCACGTTCTGCGTGGTGGGCACGCAGGCCCGGCGCCACCCCGAGCTGGTCCGGCGGATCGTGCGGGAGGGCCACCAGCTCTGCAACCACAGCTGGAACCACGACATGCAACTCGCCCGCCGGCCGGTCGCCGAGATCCGGCGGGACCTGCTGCGCACCAACGCGGCGATCCGGGCGGCGGTGCCGGGCGCCAAGGTGCCGTTCTACCGGCAGCCGGGCGGCCGGTGGACGGCCGAGGTGGTGACGGTCGCCAAGCAGCTCGGCATGCGGTCGCTGCACTGGCACGTCGACCCGCAGGACTGGGGCAAGCCGACCGCCGCGACGATCGCCAAGCGGGTACGCGCCGCGGCCCGGCCCGGCTCGGTCGTGCTGCTGCACGACGGGGGCGGCGATCGGGCGGCCACGTTGGCCGCCTGCCCTCGCCTGATCGCGGACCTGAAGCGCCGCTACGGCATCGCCCGGCTCCGCTAGACCCCTCTGACCTGCGGATTCGTGCGCCGTTGTGGCCAGGGCCATACCGGTTTGGTCGAAGGACCGACCATCACGTAAGCTATCCAAGCCTCCGGCGGGGCCGGATGGGAGCAAGTCCGCTTGAAGTTGCGAGTGTGCAATGATGGCGGGGCCGCCCTCATCGTCTAGCGGCCCAGGACGCCGCCCTTTCAAGGCGGTAGCACGGGTTCGAATCCCGTTGGGGGCACGATCCGGCTTCGGCCGGAGGCAACAAAGCTAGGTCCTGTGGAGCAGTTGGAGTGCTCGCCGCCCTGTCAAGGCGGAGGTCGCGGGTTCAAGTCCCGTCAGGACCGCCAGCGGAGAACGCCGCGCCCTGCGCGGCGTTCTGCGTATCGGGGCATGTGACCCTTCCGGCGGAGAACCCGCCGTGCGGGTAGCATGAACCGAGCAACACGGCCAGGTAGCTCAGTTGGTACGAGCGTCCGACTGAAAATCGGAAGGTCGGCGGTTCGACCCCGCCCCTGGCCACATAGCCTTTCGCCGGGCTAAAGAGGTCCCCACCAGCGGAAACGCCGGTGGGGATCTTCTTGTATGCCCTCATCGGGCATCCAGCGGTGTTACCCGTGGCTGACTCCTCTTGGCCGCCGATTGCCGCCCGGTATCGCACGTAGATCGCACGCTGTGCCCTTCCCCACACGGCGGCCTCAGAGCCATCTCCGCCGTGAGTCCCACACACCGTGGAGCGGGCCAGGGACTCATGGTGGAGATGGCGACCCACGCAACCACCGACTACCGCACCGTCCGGACGGGCCTCCCCCATCTCTGTCGAAGATCCCCGCCCGGAGGGCGATAACTCTTGCAGTCCGCCGACCGTCCCGTCCCGTCCGGCCGAACCTGGCACCTTCCGTCGCCAGCCCGCTACCGAGCCTCGATGGGTGACGATGGCGGCATGGCTCGACGGATGAAACTGAAGACGTGCAACGACCGACCCAAGGAGGCAAGGTGACTCAGCGCTCGCAGCACCAGCGGGACTACTGCCCCGTCTGTAAACGCCTCGTACCCCTTACCGCTGACGGAAGAGTGGCGCGGCACAACGGCACCATTCGCGCCTACGCCCCGCCCGAGGAGTGTCCCGGGGGTGGACAGCGGACGGAAGCTACGGGGTCCTGAGCAACAGCGGGCCCTTGGGTAGATGCCAGTCAATCCGGAGAGGTGCCACGGTGGTGCCAACTACAGCCGGTGGCGGCGCCCCTGCTACGTTGCGTCTTCCGGGGCGGCCGGCGTCCCGGCGACCAGGACGAGGGACGAGCCCCCCGGGAGGCGCGCGGTGCCCACCGTCGACATGCCCGCGCTGCGCGAGCGGATCGTCGCGAGCATCTGCGCGACGATCGGCCCGATCCTTGAGGGACGTGCATCGGAGGAGCTGTACGCGGTGGCACTCACCACGGACAGCGACGTCGTCACGGTGACCCTGTTGGCGCACACCGAAGAAGCCCTTGAGGTGCTCGTCGAGGCCGACGACGCGTACGCCGACGGCTACCGCTGGTGGCCCGACGAGTGGGCTGTCACGGACGACCACGGGGCTGCCGAGCCCGGTGTCGAGTCGATGGTGCAGATCAGCCGGGACATGTTCGACACCCACGACTCCCTCGGCGACGACGACGAGGCTCACGGCGAATGGTGCCTCCGGGCCCGAGCGACGCTGGAGGACGCCCTGGGCGACCACCGCGTCCGGGCGAGCATCGCCGACATCAACCCCGCATGGCACCCCGTGCTGTTCGTCACGGACACGGATGGCAACGCGCATCTCACGGTGCGCAGCATCGACCTCCTCAACACCGGCCACCCGAACCCCGACCTCGTCGCTTCCGCCCGCGACTTCTTCGACGAGACGGACGGCGGCTGACGACCGTTGCCGTAACGCCGTCTTCACCGCCGTGGCGACGCCTACCGCCGCCACGCGGACTACCGCCGCCACGCGGCCGGGGTGGGCCGCTTCCTACCCGGCCTGGGCAGGATCAGCCGGCAGCACGGCACGCAGCCGGTGCCCTTCGTGCCGACGCCTAGCGCCGGAGCAGGGCGAACCATCCCGCCCCGGTCACGGCAAGGAGGAGCGCCACCACGAACAGGGTGCGCCCGGCCAGGAAGGGCATGGGGATGAGGAACGGCACCTGCTGGACCAGCAGGCACGCGCCGAGCAGCGCCTGGCTGCCGCCGATGCGGGCGGGGTGGGACCGCTGGCTCGCCGTCAGTCGGGCGATCCGCACCCACGCCGAGGGAAACCGCCCCGACACGGCGACCCGGACGCCAAGAGCGATCATGGCCAGGCTGAGGACCACGATCACGAGGCGTACGGCGATCCACACCGGATCCGGATCACTCAGGCTCATGCGGCCATCATGCAAGGAACGTCAATCTCCCAGGGCGTACCGGCGGGGCCCGCTCCTTCGGCTTGGCCGCGGCTGTCGGGGGTATGCAGTACGGTCCCGCCATGGCAGCCAGAATCAGCCTGACCCTCGACTGCGCGGACGCGAAACTCCTCGGCGAGTTCTGGAAGACGGCGCTGGGTTACGTGGACGAGCCGCCGCCCGCGCCCTTCCGGACCCGTGAGGAGTGGCACGCGAGTTTCCACCTGCCGGAGGACGACTGGGTGGACGACGTGGCGTGGCTCTGCGATCCCGACGGCGTCGGGCCCGCGCTCTCCATCCTCAGGGTCCCCGAGCCGAAGACGGCGAAGAACCGACTGCACATCGATGTCCGGGTGCCGGGCCACGGCACCCCCGACGAGCGGTGGGCGCGGATCAGGGCCGAGTCCGAGCGGCTGGTGAAGGCGGGCGGAAGCGTCCTGGGGGAGTTCACCGGGCACCACATCGTCATGGCCGATCCGGAGGGCAACGAGTTCTGCGTCGCCGCGACCTCTGCCTGACGGCGCGTCTGCCGTCCACCCGCCCTGACTCCTGTCGACGGACGGATCGGGACAGCGGTAGGCCACCCGGCTCTGCCAGGCTGATCACCGACCCGCCCTGGTTCCGTCTGCGGCGGGCCGGCGCGACGGGGGGACGGATCGTGGCCGAGCAGTCGACCGCACAGTCGGCACCGCTGGTGGTGAACTCAGGACGCCTGGCGGTGGGGCAGATGGTTCTGGTCGGCGCGACGGCCGCCCTGTTCCTGCGCGGGACCGACAGCGGCCCGTGGCTGCTGTTCGCCTTCTTCGTGGGGGTGCACGCCGTGCTGCTCGCCGGCGTGGCGACGCTGCTGACGCTGACCTACCTGCTCGGCACGCTCACCCGCCACGGATCGCGGCTGACCGAGAACCCTGGCCGCCGGTGCGGCTGGACCCTGCTCGTCTGGGTCGGCGGTGCCGCACTCGTCGGCTACGGGCGTGCCGCCCTCGGTCACCTCGGCTTCGATCCCGACCGGCACCCCGAGGTCGATCACTGGTTGCTGGGCCTGGGCGCGGCGCTGGTGGTGGGCCTCCTCACCCGGTCGCGACAGGCACGGATCGCCTCCGCCGCCACCATCGCACTCTTCGTCGTGGTCACGGTCGCACTGCGAGCCCTCGACTGATCATCCCGGCCGCCCGCTGGGTCAGCGCCGCTGTTGGCGGTGCTGGGCAATCCCGCCCTGGATCGCCTCCCAGACGCTCCGGCCGGCCTGCCTCAGCGTCTCCCCCGCCTGCTCGGCGATCTGGGCGGCGCTCGGTGCGCCACCACCGCCACCGCCCGAGGGCTCGGTCTGCTGCCGGCCCTGCCCGCCCTCGGACGGACCGCCCGACGGCTCACGCTGCCCGGCCTCCGGCCCGCCACCGGACCGGCCGGCACCCCGGTCCCCGCCGCCCGCTCCGGCCGTACCGCCCCCGGGCCCGCCGACCCTCTCACCACCCGGCTGCTGAGCACCCTGTTCCGCGCGCCCCGGCCGCTGCACGCCCTGCTCCGCGCCGCCCTGCTCCGCGCCGCCCTCTTGCGAACCGCCCGGCTGTTGCCCGCCCTGCTCCGGGGTGCCCTGGCCGTGCTCCCGTTCCTGGGGGCCGCTCGGCTCCCGACGGGCCGCCTCGTCGCCCTCCTGCTCGCGTGCGCGCTGCGCCTGGCCCTGCTCGCCGCCGCCGCCCGAGCCGCTGGCGAGGCCGCCACCCCGCTGGGCCTGCTCGGCGCCGGGCTTACCGCCCTGCCCTGGGCCGCCCGCCTCCCCGCCCTGCCCGGCTCCGGTCTTGCCGCCCCGGCCCGGGCCGCCCGCCTCCCGCAGTGACTGGTCGGCGACCGCACCGATCGCGCCCACCTGCTGACCGAGATCGTCGGTCGCGCCGCCGGCCCGCTCCACTGGGCGCTGCTCCCCGAGGGCGGTGAGCTGCTCAGCCCCGCCGCCCCGCTCCCCCGGGCCGGTGAGCTGCTCACTCAGGTTGGCCATCTGCTGACTGGCCCGGTTCACGTCGTCCATCGAGGCCGTCGCCGTACCCGACAGCGTCTGGATGACCTGCGGGTTGCGGTCGATGGTGGTCAGCGCCCGGTCGAGGATCTGCACCAGCTTCTCCAGCCGCACCTTGAGCAACGCCTCGGCGTGCACCCCGGTGATGTCCAGCTCGACGCCCTCCAGGTGCACCCGCACCCCGGCGTCGAGCTGAAGGAGGTTGGCCAGCCGGGCCCGCAGGGAGACGTCGGCGTCCAGCCCGTCCACGGCGAGCCGGATCGAGTCGACCGACACCTCCGGGATGTCCAGCAGGACGTCCGGCTCGCTCTCCCCACCCCGGCGGGCGGGTTCCGCTTCCCCGTCACGTCGCCTCGATCGGCCGCCGGTCCGGTCGTCGTCCTGCTGCTGCGCGTTCTCGCTCATGCTCCCCGCTCCGCATTCTCCGGCCGGGCCGGCCGGGACCGTTCGGCGCGGGTACCCGCTATCCGGCCGAACATCCCGCCCGGCGACACGACCGGTCACGGGTCGGGCGCGCGGGCGTCTTCCGGCGTACGGCTGGGCGGCCCGAAGAGGGCAATCACGAAGCTGCGCACCCGGGCATGAGCCGGTATGGTCCCGGCCTATGGGACAGGAGATGGCTGACCCGGCCGGCTTCCGGCAGGAGTCCGAACGATTCGCGTTGCGCAGCGCCCTCCTGGTCCCCGCTCCCGCGCAGCGGGCGTTCGAGGTGTTCACCGGCGGGCTGGCGCAGTGGTGGGTGGTGGAATACACCTGGTCCGGGCCGGAGCAGCTCGCCGACCTGGGCATGGAGCCGCGCGGCGGCGGGATGCTCTACGAGATCGGTCCGCACGGCTTCCGCTGCGACTGGGGCAGGGTGCTGACCTGGGATCCGCCCGAGCGGCTGGTCTTCACCTGGCAGATCGGGGCGGACCGGGTACCGGTGCCGGACCCGGCGAAGGCGAGCGAGGTGGAGGTGCTCTTCCACGCGGACGGGCCGGAACGGACGCGGGTGGCGGTCGAGCACCGGCACTTCGACCGGCACGGCGAGGCCGCGGAGGGCTACCGGCAGGCGCTGACCGCAGGCTGGCACGAGCTGCTCACCCGCTACGCCGCCAGAGTGGCCGACCGCAGCGCCGACTGACCGGCTTCCGGCGGGGCAGCGACCGAGGCCCGACCGCCCCGGGCCACGCGCCACCGCCGCCACGCACCGCCGGGCCCACACGCCACCGAGGCCGACTGCCACCGCCGCCACGTACCGCCAGGGGTTGCGGCGGGTCAGCGGCCGAGGCCGGGACGCGCGCCCGGCGCGGTGGCGACGCCCCGGCCGTCGAGGTCGGCGCGGCGGCCCGCCTCGGCGCCCGAGCCGAACCCGTCGCCGGCCAGCCGGCGCGGCGCGGCGGTACGCAGCCGTGGGTACACCTCGGCGACGCGGTGCCGGACCCGGTCCGACCGGTCGGCCAGGACCAGTGCCACCGTGGGCGCGCCCGCCTCGGCGACCGCCCCGGCCTCCGCCGCCCGCAGCCGCACGCCGATCACCTGGGCGAAACCGGCCAGCCACGAGCGCCGGAAGGCGGCGACGTGCGCGCCGGCCGGCACCTCGGCGCCGGCCAGCCCGTGGGCGGCCTGCACCAGCAGCGACGTGAAGAGCAGCTCGACCCGTTCCAGGTCGCTGGCGAAGCCGAACAGGTGCATGGCGAAGCCGGCGCCCTCCTGGCGGCGGACGCAGCGGCAGCGCAGCGGGTCGGCGACCGCGGCGAGCAGGCCGGCCTTGTCCCGGGCGTACGGGGCGACGACCTCGACCACCCGGTCGCCGACCGGGTCCGTGGCCGGGTCCCGGGCGGCCAGCAGCGCCCGGTCCACGCCGTAGCGGGCGATCAGCTCGGTCGCCTTGGCCGTGAACGCGGCCGACTCGGCGGGGGTGCAGGCCGGGTCCTCGGCCTGGGCCAGCAGCTTGCGCACCTTGCTGAGCATGGCGTCGGACATGCCCTCAGCCTGTCACGGCGGTCCGGCCCCGCCGCGCCACGTCCGGCGGGCGGGCGGGCGGGCGGGCAACGGTCCGGCCGGCGGGCACCCCACCGTCCAGCCGGCGGGTGCCGTCGTCCCGGTCCGTGCCGGCGGGCGGCACGAACTATCAGGTACTCCGGCTACGCAGCGTCGCCACGGTCGAGCCGGCGAGCGTGAGCAGGCACTCCGGCAGCAGCCCGTCGGCCGCCGCCGCCCCGAACAGCGCCTCGCCGGTGTCGTCGTCGGCGTTGGCGTACGCGCTGACGAAGCGCGCCACCCAGCGGGTGTCGTAGCCCGCCTCCTCGATGCCGGGGAAGTCCAGCGCGCACGTGCCCGGCGGCACCGGATCGCCGACCATCGTGGCGGCAAGACACCAGGCCACCCCGTACGCGCCGGCCAGGCCGGACCGGTCGACGACCGCGTCGAACGCCCCCGTCACCGCGTCGCCGTCCCCGGCCAGCGCCGAGCGGAGCACGGCGGTCGCGTCGTCGAGCGTCTGCTGTGGTGAGTCCGTCACCCACAGCACGGTAGGGGGGAGGGTCAAGCCACCCGTCGCCGGTTACTGTGCGTAGCCTGGGCGGGCGACCTGCGGATTGAGCCGCCTCCGTGGTCCCGCGGCACGCGCCGGCACGCTAATGTGCGCAGCGGACCTTCGCCGGAGGAAGGACGACCATGTTCAAGTCTCGCGCCTCGCGGGCGGCCACCTTGGCTGCCTGCGCGACGTTCCTGCTCGCCACCAGCGCCTGCGGGACCGAAGAGCCCGAGGAGGCGGCCACCCACCAGGTGCGCCTCTACGGCACCGACGGCAACATGCTGAACTCGTACCCTGCCGAGCTGAAGGACCGCGCCGGCCTGGTCGACGGCATGAAGGGCACCACGCCGCTCACGCCCCTGCCCGAGGACTTCAAGAACCGGCTCCGGTCAGTCGACCCGAAGCTGGGCGACTTCCTCTACTCCGCCGAGGCGTACGACGCGGTGGTGATCAGCGCGATCGCCGCCCAGCTCGCGGGCACGACGGATCCGGCCGCCATCGCGAAGCAGATCGTCGGGGTCACCAACGACGGGCAGCGCTGCGAACGGGTGGCGGAGTGCCTGACCCTGGCCCGCGCGGGCCGGGACGTGGAGTACCGCAGCGTCTCGCTGACCCGGGCCGGCTTCACCGACGCCGGCGAGCCGTCCACCGCGAGCTATGGCACGCTGCACTTCGACGGCCAGCGGCTCAACGACGGCAAGACGGAGTTCGTCGGGGCCGGCGACGAGTCGGCGGCGAGCACCAAGGCCCCGCCGAAGGGGAAGAAGCAGCGTGGCGGCCGGACCGACCGCAGCGACGGCTCGCCGCTGGTCCTGGGCGGCCTGCTGTCGCAGACCGGTGACCTGGCCCTCGCGTACCCGCCGATCTCCGCCGGCACCAAGCTGGCGATCAGGGAGATCAACGCGGCGGGCGGGGTGCTCGGCGAGCCGGTGGTCTGGATCGACGGCGACGACGGCACCAACCCGGCGGTCGCCAAGGCCACCGTGGCGAGGCACGTCGCGCAGAAGGTCCACGTCATCATCGGCGCCAGCGCCTCCGGCATCTCCCGCGCGGTGCTGCCCGACGTGGTGCAGGCCGGGAAGGTGCTGTTCTCCCCGTCGAACACCGACGCCAGCCTCACCGAGCTGGACGACAACGGCCTCTACTTCCGCACCGCCCCGCCGGACAGCCTCCAGGGCCGGGCGCTGGCCGACGTGATCCTCCGCGACGGGCCGCAGAAGATCGCCCTCGTGGCTCGTAAGGACTCCTACGGCGAAGGTCTCCAGGGCTTCGTCCGCGCCGAGCTGGAGCGGGCCGGCATCGGCGGTGACCGGCTCAAGCTGCTCACCTACGACGTGCCGGAGGACGCCAAGGCGAACCCGATCGACTTCGTCGCGGGCGCGAAGGAGATCAAGGACTTCGGCGCGGAGGCCGTGCTGGTCATCGGCTTCGCCGAGTCCGCGCAGGTGATCCGGGCCCTCGCGGACGCCGGGGTGCAGATCCGGCACTGAGCCACCACCCGTGGGACACGGACGGCCGCACCGGTGACCGGTGCGGCCGTCGTCTCGTCCGGGGCTCAGCGGGGGCGTCGCCGCTCGAGGAACTCCGTCATCCGCCGGTGCTTCTCCTCGTCCTCGAAGAGCACCGCCTGGCTGACCAGGTCGAGGTGCGGATGCGCGGCGGCCGGCGCGTCGATCGCCAGTTTGGTCAGCCGCAGCGCCAGCGTGGACCCCTTCGCCATCTCGTCGAGCAGCCCGTGCGCCGTGGGCAGCAGCTCGCCGGGCTCGGGCACCACCCGGTTGACCAGCCCGATCCGCAGCGCCTCGTCGGCGTCGACGCGCCGGCCGGTGAAGAGCAGTTCCTTGGCCCGGGCCTCCCCGACCAGCGCCGGCAGCCGGTGGGTCGCGCCCGCGCCGGCCAGGATCCCCAGCCGGACCTCCGGCTGGCCGAACACCGCCCGCGCCGTGCAGACCCGCAGATCGCAGGCGTACGCCAGCTCGGCGCCCCCGCCCAGCGCTGGCCCGTCCACGGCCGCCACGGTCGGCATCGGCAGCGCCCGGATCCGGGCGAAGGCCGCCGAATTGATCGCCGCGAGGGCGTCCAGCCGGCCCCGCTCGCGAAGCTGCCCGATGTCCGCCCCACCGGCGAAGATCCCCTCGGTGCCGCCGGTGAGCAGCAGCAGGCGGGGCCGTGCCTCCAGCTCCGCGCAGACCTGGTGCAGCTCGGCGATCAGGTCGGCGTCGATGGCGTTGCGCTTCTCCGGCCGGTCGAGCGTCACCACCACCCGGTCCGGCTGCTCCTCGATCCGCAGCCCACTCACGAGCGCACCCCGCCTTCCCAGCGGTAGAAGCCCTGGCCGGACTTCTTGCCCAGACGGCCGGCGGCCACCATCTCCGCCAGCAGCGGCGGCGGGGCGAACCGGTCCCCGTACGCGGCCTGGAGGGTGCGCGCGATGTCGAGCCGCACGTCCAGCCCGACGATGTCGGTCAACTCCAGTGGGCCGACCGGGTGCCGGTAGCCGAGCACCATCGCCTTGTCGATGTCGGCCGGGCTGGCCACCCCGTCGGCGACCATCCGGATGGCCTCCAGCCCGAGGGTGACCCCGAGCCGGGAGGTGGCGAAGCCGGGCATGTCGCGTACGACGACGGGGTCCTTGCCCAGCCGGCCGGCGAGCGCGACGGCCGCGGCGGTGGTCTCCTCGGCGGTGGCCGGGCCGACCACGACCTCCAGCAGGGCCATCGCCCAGACCGGGTTGAAGAAGTGCAGCCCGAGGAAGCGCTCGGGCCGGGCCAGCCCTTCGGCCAGCGCGGCGATCGGGATGCTGGAGGTGTTGCTGCCCAGCAACGCCGGCCGCAGCGCCTCGGCCTCGCGCAGCACCGCCCGCTTCAGGTCCGGCCGTTCCGGTACGGCCTCCACCACGACGGCCGGCTCCTCGGCGACCTCGGCGAGCCCCGAGCGCAGCGTCACCCGCTGCCGGTTCGTCGCGGCCCGGTCGGCGTCCAGCTTGCCGCGCTCCACCGCCCTGTCCCACAGCTCCCCGAGTCGCTCGACGGCCGCCGCGCCCCGGGCCCGGTCCACTTCGACCAGCTCGACGGCGTGCCCGGCCCCGGCCGCCACGTACGCGATGCCGAGCCCCATCGTGCCGGCCCCGACGACGACAAAGCGGTCGCTCATGACGCCTCCCTGTCTCCGGTGGCGGGACGGGGTCGACCCGCGCCCCGCCGCCCGCTCCACTCGCTCATGGGCCCGACCCTATGCAGCGGCGATCTTCCCGGCATGCGTGGGGGCGCGCCGGATCGGGTACCACGGCACCCAACCGAGGGAAGGACGGCCCAGATGAGCCAGGCACCGGAGACCGTGCACGCCGCGGACGCGGCGGAGACCGTGGAGACCCGCGGGAACGAGCGGGTCGACCTGCTGCGCGCCGACACCAACAACGACGGCCGCACCGACGTCTGGGTGGTCGACACCGACGGGGACGGCAAGCCCGACCTGTTCCAGTTCGACACCGACGGGGACGGCAAGGTGGATATCACGATGGTCGACCTCGACGAGGACGGCACCCCGGACGAGGTGGTCGACGGCGACGGCGGCCTGCCGCCCGAGCAGCTCCCCCCGACCGTCCAGGTCTGACACCCGCGCCGGGTTCCCGCGTCCGGCGGGAATCCGGCGTCGGCGTCGGGGGTCCGCGGCCGGGGTCGGTCGTCAGCCGGCGAGGCGCAGGGTCGCCAGGTAGTACGGCGCGTCCCGATCGTCCACGTCGGTCAGTCGCCAGCCGCTGCCCCGGACCAGCTCGGCCAGCTCGTCCGGGGAGCAGACCAGGTAGTCGAACCACTCGGTGCCCAGTTCCCGGTAGCGCAGCCGGAGCCGGAGCTGCCCACCGAACCGGCCCCGACGCCGGTTGCGCTCGTGGTAGCCCGTGTGCACCGGGTCCCGGGTGCCGTACGGGTCGGTGCCGTGGGCGATGACCTGTGCTCCCGGCCGGGCCAGCGCGGCCAACGCGGTCAGCAACGCCGGCCCGCGTTCCCGCCCCTCCAGCAGGCCCACGTTGTTGCCGAGCAGCAGGAACGTGTCGTAGCGGCGGCCGTCCGCCACGTGCGCGTCGACGGTGCCGTGCACCAGGTCGCGTACGCCCCGGCGGCGGCAGACGGCCAGCGCCCCGGCCGAGGTGTCCAGCCCGGTGACGGGCACGCCCCGTTCCTGGAGCAGCAGCGCGATCCGGCCCGCCCCGACGCCGACGTCCAGGGTCGCGCCCCGGACCCGGTCCACGGCCCGGTGGTCGTACGGCTGCCAGTCGGCCGGCCCGTCCAGGTAGTGCGCGGCGGGGGCGCCGTTGATGAGCCCGTCGTCCCGCTCGATGATCTCGATGACCGGTCGCGGCAGCCGCCCGCCGGCCAGCGGGCGGGGTCCGACCCCGGTGGCCACGGCGTACGCGTCGCGCAGCATCTCCCCGAACACGTCACCGATCCGTGGCTGTCCCGTCACGGGCTTCACGCTATCCGGCCGGTCAGTCAGCCGCACCGCCCGTATCCTGGCGGGGTGACCACCCTGGACCGCCTCGGCGCGGAGAAGTACATCCTGCTCACGACGTTCCGCAAGGACGGTCGGGCGGTGCCGACCCCGGTCTGGGCGGTGCGCGACGGCGACGCGCTCTGGGTGTGGTCTGCGGCGGACGCCGGCAAGGTGAAGCGGATCCGGCGCAGCGGCGACGTCACGGTGGCGCCGTGCGACGTCCGGGGCCGCCCGCACGGCGAGGCGGTAGCGGCCCACGCGACCCTCTGCGACGCGGCCGGCACCCGACGGGTCCGTGAGCTGATCAAGCAGAAGTACCGGATGATCGGCCGGCTCAGCCTGCTCGGCAGCCGCCTGCGTCGCGGCGAGAGCGGCACGGTCGGCATCCGGGTCGTCCTCGCGGACCGGCCGCCGGCCGGCGCCTGATCCCGCGCCCGCCGTCAGTACGCGGGCGGGGTCCGGACACGACGGAGGGCGGCGGACCATGTCCGCCGCCCTCCGTTCACACCTGTTTGTATCCCGGTCGGTCAGTCCCCCTGGCGCTGCTGGGGGATCTGTCCCTGCAACAGGGCCCTGACCTCCGACTCCCGGTACCGACGGTGTCCACCCAGCGTGCGGATGGCGCTGAGCTTGCCCGCCTTTGCCCACCGGGTCACCGTCTTCGGGTCGACACGGAACATCGACGCCACCTCGGCCGGTGTGAGTAGCGGCTCTGGTTCGTGCGTTCGCGATGCCATCGGTCACTCCTCCACATGTATAGACATCGGCCGGGGTCCCGCCGGTCGACGCGTCTCCCATGGTCCGGCTAGTCCCCGATGTCCGACATGGGCCGAACGGCCGAACGTCCCTAGACGGACGGATGAACCATGCCCGATTTATGCGACTTTTACACGGCAGAAAGTACCTTATTCGGACTCATGATCACGGTTCGTGATGCATCGACTACGAACTCACCTCGGCTTGGGGGCAGTTTATGGGCGATTTCGCACTAGTTGCACCGTTCCAGCAGCTGGATCGCCCGCCAGCGCGCGACCAGCTTGTCGTACGCCGCCGAGGCCTCCTCCGCCTCGCCCCGGGACAGCCCGGCCAGCCCGCTCGCCACCAGCTGGGGCGAGTCGTCGGCGGCCAGCGTCTCGTCCGACAGCAGCTCGACCAGGCCGCCGTAGTCCAGCTCCACCATCGAACGGGGGTGGAACTCCTCCAGCCAGCGGGCGGCCTCCTCGACCGCCTCCGTGATCGGCGCGTCGCCGATCGACTTGCGCAGCACCGACAAGGCCCGCGACGAACGCCGCCGCGCCTTGGAGATCTCCGTCCGGTAGCGCAGCGCCCGCCGCCCGGGGTCGGTCACGTGGTGCCGTTCCTCCGGGCCGAAGAGCACGAACCAGCGCAGCGGTACGCCCCACGTGGCGATCTGCTCGTGCACGCGCGGCACGCCGTGCTCCAGCACCCGCGCCCCGCTGCGCCAGTCCTCCACCACGGCCTTCGCCTGACCGGCGAGCACCGGCGGCACGAACGCGTCGGCCAGCACCGGCGGCACCCCGTCGCGCGCGTTCAACGCCGCCTCGGCCACCCGGATGCGCAGGTTCCACGGGCAGACCAGCAGGGCCTCGTCGGTCTCCAGGACGTACGCCTCGTCCGGCAGGTCGGGCAGCCGGGTCCAGCCGGCGCCGAGCGCCTCCAGCACCGACGTCCGTTGCCGGCCCGGCCCCTCCACCGGTGCCACCGCCCGCCCCTGCTCCACGTAGCGCCGCCAGTACGCCTGGCGGTCCCGGTCGAAGGCGGTCAGCGGCTCGTACACGCGCAGGTATGAAGCGAAGAGCGACGGCACGGCGCGATCCTCCCACGAATTGGAACTCGGCCGGCGTCGGCAGCGCGATCACGCGTGCCGTGGGCGGCCGGACGGCGTCGGCCGATACTAGGCTCAGCGGCACCGGCAGCATCCCGCCGGCGGTCCACCGGTCCGCGTCCCACAAGGGCGCACCCCACACCAGGAGCGAGTCATGGGCGTATTCGCCACCACCGAAGACCCGGGGTCCAGCGGTCACGAACAGGTCGTGTTCTGCCAGGACAAGCAGACCGGCCTCAAGGCGATCATCGGCATCTACTCCACCGCGCTCGGCCCCGCGCTCGGTGGGACCCGGTTCTACCCGTACGCCAGCGAGTCCGACGCCCTCGCCGACGTGCTCGACCTCTCCCGGGGCATGGCCTACAAGAACGCCCTCGCCGGGCTGGACCTGGGCGGTGGCAAGGCGGTCATCTGGGGTGACCCCGAGCGGATCAAGAGCGAGGCGCTGCTGCGCGCGTACGGCCGCTTCGTGGAGTCCCTCGCCGGGCGCTACTACACCGCCTGCGACGTCGGCACCTACGTCGCCGACATGGACGTGATCGCCCGCGAGACCTCGTACGTCACGGGCCGCAGCGTCGAGCACGGCGGCGCCGGCGACTCCTCGATCCTCACCGCCTGGGGCGTGTTCCAGGGCATGCGGGCCGCGGCCGAGCACGTCTGGGGCGCCCCGACCCTCGCCGGCCGGCGGGTCGGCGTGGCGGGCCTGGGCAAGGTCGGCAAGTACCTCGTCGGCCACCTGATCGACGACGGCGCCGAGGTGGTGGCGACCGACGTCAACCCGAAGGCCCTGGAGTGGGCGCGCGCCACCCACCCGCAGGTCGCGCTGGTCGACGACGCCGCCGCGCTGGTCGCCGCCGACATCGACGTGTACGCCCCGTGCGCGCTGGGCGGCGCGCTCAACGACGACACGGTGCCGGCGCTGCGCGCCAAGGTGGTCGCTGGCGCGGCCAACAACCAGCTCGCCCACTCCGGCATCGAGAAGCTCCTCGCCGACCGCGGCATCCTCTACGCCCCGGACTACGTCGTGAACGCCGGCGGCGTGATCCAGGTGGCGGACGAGATCGAGGGCTTCAACTTCGACCGGGCCAAGCTGCGCGCGACCCGGATCTACGACACCACCCGGGAGATCCTGCGACTGGCCGACGCCGAGGGCGTGCCGCCGGCGGTGGCGGCGGACCGGCTGGCGGAGCGGCGGATGGCCGACGTCGGCCGGCTGCGCACGATCCACCTGCGCTGAGCGCCCTCGGGGGCGGAGCGGCTGTTCCGCCCCCGGCCCCGGCGGGCGGCCCGTCCCGTTAGGGTGGTTTCGCATGGCTCTGCCCGGTGTCACGGGCGCTCTCCGCGCCGCTCCTTACCGGGTACAATCGGTGACGGCCGGATGACCGCGACGCGCGGTGTCGGTCGACGGTAACCCGAGGTGCCGAACGGTGGCATCCCCATGTACCGTAAGAGCTACGAGAGATGCCTGACGTCATCGGGGCCCGCCTTCGGGCTGCCCCGCATTCTGTGCGAGGGGGTCGAGCCATGGGGCGCGGCCGTGCTAAGGCCAAGCAGACGAAGGTGGCCCGGGAGTTGAAGTACCACTCCCCGAACACCGACCTCACCGCCTTGCAGCGCGAACTGGCGGGTGCTGGTAAGTCTGAGCACAACTTCGACGACGACTACAAAGAGTATGTCGACGACGATGATGAGGATCATGCGGACGAAGACCCGGATCCCTGGGTACGTCCGCCCCGCTGACCTCCGGTAGCAGCTGAGCACGCGGTGATCGCCCGCGTGCTCACGCATGTGCCCATCGAAGCGGCGCCAAGACCGACGATCAGGGACCTGCCCCGCCCGGACAACGCTCCGGACGATCGGCAGGTCCCTGATCACGGTCTGTCTCAGCGGGGACGGTTGTTCCAGTTGTAGAACGTCGGGATGTTCTCGAAGTGGTTCCAGGCGCACACGGCGCTCGCGCCGTCGCCGCCCGCCACCTCGGCCCGTAGTCGCCGCGCGGCCTCGGCCTCGTGGAGGAGTGCGGTGAGTCCCGGCGCGGCTTCCCGCACCCGGTCGGCGACCTCGTCCGGGGTGTCCGTCCTCCGGTCAGGATGCCGGTGACTGGTGGTCTCGGGCATGCTCCAACACTCCCTCCAGTAAGTGGATCTTGCTGTTGCGACAGTGCGCGGTCTGCGTACCGTCGAAACGCCCCTGCTCGAAGTAGCGGTTGGCCGCGTGGCCCCCGCCGCAGAACCCGAAGTAGGGGCAGGACGCACGGCACGCCTCGACGCCGGCGAGGAACTCGCCGACCCAGGGCGTCCGGTCCGCGTGGGCGAGGATCTCGACCAGCGGGGTGACCAGCACGTTTCCGCTGCTGAAGTCGCCGTACCGGACATCGGTGAAACCGGCCAGCTCCGGCGAGAGCACGGTCACCGAGCCGTCGTGGCCGACGGTCGGAATCGGGTCCAACCGCCGGGGAAGCAGGTCGTCGGCGCTGCCGTCCAGCACCGCCGCGGCGTACCGCAGCGACCACTCGACCTCGCGCAGGTGGATCCGGGGCTCCCGGCGCCACGCGGCCACCAGCTCCGCCCAGAAGGCGGTCACCTGCCGCGCGTCGTGGGAGTTGTCGCGGAGGTTGACCCCCTCGGTCTCCTCGATGTTGACGCCCAGCACGTCACAGCCCAGGTCGAGGAAGTAGTCGTACAGCTCGGTGGCCAGGCCCGGCCCGGGGCGACCCACCACCGCCAGCGCCGAGAACGGCAGGCCGTGCCGGCGCAGTGCCGCCACCCCGCGAAGGATCCGGTCGTACGCGGGACTGCCGCCCCGGGTGACCCGGTCGCCGTTGCGTTCCCGCGGGCCGTCCACGCTCACGCTCACCCGCACCCCGTGCTCGACGAAGAACGCGCACCAGGCGTCGTCGATCAGCGTGGCGTTGGTCTGCACGTGGTGCTCGACCCCGGGCCCGAAGGGCGCGATCAGCGCGGCGAGGTGCTCCCGGCCGGCGGCCAGCGGCTCGCCGCCGTGCCACACCACCGAGAACCGGCCCGCCGCCGCCCACGGGTTGACCGACGCGGCCACCGCCTCGGCCACCGGCACCGGCATCCGCCGGTCGGCCGCGCGGAACGGCAGGTAGCAGTAGGCGCAGTCCAGGTTGCAGAGGGTGGTGGGCTGCATGACCACGTACGAGGGGACGGCGGCCAGGCCGCGCATCCCGCTGAACGACAGTCCCCGAGCAGCCATTGCCCTCCTCCGCGCCTGAAGGGCTGTCGGGGAAACCGGGCGGGCGGCCCCGACAGCTCTGAGGGTGCCCTTCAGGCTAGGCGGCGACGGCCACTCGGGTGAAGCCCTGATCAGGTGCCCGTACGGTCACCGGGAGTCGATCAGCCCCGGGTGTGCTGGCCGACCATCTGCACGTTGCCGGAGCCCTCGATGATCTCGCCGGCCTGCCACGCGTCGACGCCCCGGCCCGTCAGGGTGGCCAGCGCGCGGTCCGCGTCCTCGGCGGAGACGATCGCGAACATGCCGACGCCCATGTTGAAGGTCGCCTCCATCTCCGGGTCCTCGATCCGCCCCTTGGACTGGATCAGGTCGAAGATCGGCTGCGGCTTCCAGGTGGACCGGTTGACGACCGCGTCGACGTGCTCGGGGAGCACCCGGACCAGGTTGCCGGGGATGCCGCCGCCGGTGACGTGGGCGATGGAGCGCACCTCGGCCTCGGCGATGAGCTTCAGGCAGTCCTGCGCGTAGATCTTCGTCGGGGTGAGCAGCTCCTCGCCGAGGGTGCGCTGCCGGCCGAAGTCGTCGATCACCACGTCGAGCCGCATCCGGCCGGCGCCCAGCAGCACGTGGCGCACCAGGGAGTAGCCGTTGGAGTGCAGGCCGGAGGAGCGCATCGCGATGACCACGTCGCCCACCTCGACCCGGTCCGGGCTGAGGATGTCGCTCTCCTCGACCACACCGACGCCGGTGGCGGAGATGTCGTACTCGTCCGGGCGGAGCACGCCCGGGTGCTCGGCGGTCTCGCCGCCCAGCAGGGCGCAGCCGGCGTACCGGCAGCCGTCGGCGATGCCGGCGCCGATCTCGGCGACCTTGTCCGGCACGACCTCGCCGGTGGCGATGTAGTCGAGCAGGAAGAGCGGCTCGGCGCCGCAGGCCACCAGGTCGTCGACGACCATCGCGACCAGGTCGATGCCGACCGTGTCGTGGATGTCCATCTGCTGCGCGATGACCAGCTTGGTGCCCACGCCGTCCGTGGACGAGGCCAGGATCGGGTTCTTGTACTTCTTCGTGTCCAGCCGGAACAGGCCGGCGAAGCCGCCCAGATCGCCCATCACCTCGGGGCGTCGGGTCTGCTTCACCTTCGACTTGAGCAGCTCGACCGCGCGGTCGCCCGCCTCGATCGAGACCCCGGCGTCCGCGTACGAGACCGAGCGTTTGCGCGCCTGGCGGCCGGTGCCGGCCGTCCAGGGCTGGCGGTCGCCGCCGGCGCCGGACGGGCTGCTTCCTGCGCCGCTGCGCTCGGACACGTGCGTCACGGTTCTCCCCCTTGGTTCTGGCGCCGCGCCGGCGGTGGCCGGGCCACGCCGGGTGGTGCTACGGGCGGTGTGTGGTCACGCCGCCCGGAGTGGCGACGAGCGGGGCGGTGTACTCCGGGGTGTCGGCCGCCTGGGCGGCGACCCGCCGGCCCACCCCTTCGAGCACGTGCTTGCCGATCAGGTTGCCGGCGGGCAGCTCGATCGGGTATTCCCCGTCGAAGCACGCCCGGCACAGCCGGGTCTTCGGCTGCTCGGTGGCGGCGATCAGGCCCGGGAGCGACACGTAGCCGAGCGTGTCCGCCCCGATGGAGCGCCGGATGCCGTCGTTGTCCAGCCCGTTGGCCAGCAGCTCGGCGCGGGTGGCGAAGTCGATGCCGTAGAAGCACGGCCAGTTGACCGGCGGCGAGGAGATGCGCACGTGCACCTCCAGCGCGCCGGCCTCGCGCAGCATCCGCACGATCGCCCGCTGGGTGTTGCCGCGCACGATCGAGTCGTCGACCACGACCAGCCGCTTGCCCCGGACGTTCTCCCGCAGCGGGTTGAGCTTGAGCCGGATGCCGAGCTGGCGCAGCGTCTGCGACGGCTGGATGAAGGTGCGCCCGACGTACGGGTTCTTCATCAGGCCGGCGCCGTAGGTGATGCCCGACTCCTCGGCGTAGCCGATCGCGGCCGGGGTGCCGGACTCCGGCACCGGGATGACCAGGTCGGCCTCGACCGGGTGCTCCTTGGCCAGCTGGCGGCCGATCTGCACCCGGGCGGAGTGCACGTTGCGGCCGGCGATGGTGGCGTCCGGGCGGGCGATGTAGACGTACTCGAAGAGGCAGCCCTTGGGCTCCGGGGCGGCGAACCGGCTGGAGCGCAGGCCGTCCTCGTCGATCGCGATCAGCTCGCCGGGCTCGACCTCGCGGACCACGCTCGCGCCGACGATGTCCAGCGCGGCGGTCTCGCTGGCCACCACCCAGCCGCGCTCCAGGCGGCCCAGCACCAGCGGACGTACGCCGTGCGGGTCGCGGGCCGCGTAGAGGGTCGACTCGTCCATGAACACGAAGCTGAACGCGCCCCGCAGCCGCGGCAGCACCTCCAGCGCCGCCGCCTCGACCGACAGGTCCGGGCGGCTGGCCAGCAGCATCGTCACCAGGGAGGTGTCGTTGGTCGAGCCGTCGGCGACCAGGCCCCGCTCGGCGACCTCGCGCTGGAGCTCCGCGGTGTTGACCAGGTTGCCGTTGTGGGCCAGCGCGATGGTGGTGCCGGAGGTGGTGGACCGGATGGTCGGCTGGGCGTTCTCCCACGTCGAGCCGCCGGTGGTGGAGTAGCGGGCGTGCCCGATCGCCACGTGCCCGCGCAGGCTGGCCAGGGTCGGCTCGTCGAAGACCTGGGCGACCAGGCCGAGGTCCTTGTAGACCACGACGCCCGAGCCGTCGCTGACCGCGATGCCCGCGGCCTCCTGACCACGGTGCTGGAGGGCGTAGAGCCCGAAGTAGGTCAGGTTGGCGACCTCCTCCCCGGGCGCCCAGACGCCGAAGACGCCGCACGCGTCCTGAGGGCCTGGTCGTTGGGGATCAAGGTCGTGGCTCAGCCGGCCGTCGCCTCGGGGCACCTGCGCTCCCTCATGCTGATCTGGACCGGCCTTGCGGAATCACGCGGGGGCGGATCCGCACTCCTCGACCGGGACCACTGTCGTCGCCTGACAGTGTACGCGAATCCGTGTCGATACAGAAAGTCACGATCCGGCTCCGAGCTGTGACCGGTCGATGCGTATCGCCGCAGCTAGAGCGGCAGGTGCCCGGAGAGATCCGCTCGGATTCCGCTCACCCGTACGCGACCCTGGGTGATCGCGTCAGCCCAGCCGAGCCGTCCGGTGGCCACCGCCAGCCAGGTCTCGGGCTCCATCTCGACGACGTTGGCAGGGGTGCCACGGGTGTGTCGGGGGCCGGGAACGCACTGAACTGCGCCGTAAGGTGGGACACGCACCTCCACCGAACGGCCGGGGGCGCGCTCCGCGAGGACGGTCAACAGGGCACGGACCGCCTCCCGGAGGACCGGTCGTTCGGGCGTACGCCCCTCGTCGAGCGCCGACAACGCCGCCGCGACCGCGGCGGACTTAGTGTGCGGAGAGGACACGACGGGACGATACGGCTTCAACGCGCCGCGCCTGACGCTGGCCCTGGGTCGCGCCGATCCGGTCAGACAAGGCATAGTTGCCGACGGCGTATTCGAACCGTGATGATCCCCGGCCCGGCGCCCCGCCGCCGAGGGAAGTCAGTCCGGAAGGGCGGTGGACGTGTCAACACACCGACGTGCCTGGAAGCAGCGGGCCGGTGTGGTCGTGGCGCTGGTTGTCGGCGCTCTGCTCGCCGCCCCCGTCACACCAGCCCTGGCCGCGGACGTCACCGTGTCCCCCGGCTCGGTCACCGTCAACGCCGGCAGCGACGCCGCCGTCACCGTGCAGGTGACCCCCCGCGAAGGCGACGAGAAGGTCAAGATCAGCCTCGCCGGCCTGCCGGGCGGCGTGAGCTGCGCGGGCGGCTGCGGAGAGATCGACGTCAACAACGACCGGCCGAGGTCCCAGCTGCTGCGGATCAGGGCCAGCGACAACGCCGGCGACGCCAACGTCACCGTGACGGTGGCGGCCGAGGGCGACAAGTCCGGCGCCGGCACCGCCACCTTCCAGCTCGGCGTCAAGGGCCGGGCCCAGCCGTCCCAGCCGACCCAGGCGCAGACCGTCAAGTCGGTCTCCGGCAAGGTGGTCGCCCAGGCGAACGGCAAGGCCGTGCCGAATGCCGTGGTCATGCTCCAGGACGGCGCCGGCAAGAAGATCGACACGATCAGCGACGACGACGGCAACTTCCGGTTCACCGGCAGCACCGCGAAGCCGATCGCGCCCGGCCGGCTCGCCATCGGTGCCAGCGTCGGTGAGGTCTACGCCACCAAGAGCTTCGACGCGTCCGCCGGGCAGAGCGTCACCGGCCAGCGCATCGCGCTGGCGATCAAGGTCGAGACGACCCCGAGCCCCACCCCGTCGGCCAGCGAGGAGCCCCTGCCCTCCGACGAGCCCGTCGAGGAGACGCCCGCGGAGAGCACCGAGGCGACCCCGGGCGCGGCGGCCAACGCCGGCAACGAGGACTCCGGCGGCATGGGCTCCTGGCTGATCATCCTGCTCGGCGGCCTGCTCGTCGCCGCCGGTGTCGGCACCATCGTGCTGCTCCTGATGCGGCGCAAGGACAACGGCGACGAGGCCGACGACGACGCCCCGGCGGGCGCCGCGGCCGGCGCGGTCCCGGCGGCCCGCGGGGCGTTCCGCGGCGCGGACGACCAGACCCGGGTGGTCAACCGGGTCGGCACCACGCCGGATCCGACGATGGTGGGCGGCGCCGCGCTCAGCGACGCCCCGACGATGATGCACCGCCCCGTGGTCGACGACGTGCCGCCGGACCCGTACGCCGCTCCCCCGCAGCCCTACGGCGCGGCGGGCAACCAGCAGGGCTGGGGCGGCAGCGGCTACGGCGACGAGCCGGCCGGCGCGGGTGGCTACGGCGGTGCCGGCTACGGCAACGCGCCCGCCTCCGGCGGCGGCTACGGCAGCGGCGGCTACGGCAACGCGCCCTCGTCCGGAAGCGGCTACGGCAACGCTCCCGCCTCGGGCGGCGGCTACGGCAGCAACGACTACGGCGCTCCGGCGGGTGCGGCCGGCACGGCGGGTGCCGCGGGCTACCCGCCAGCGGGCGGCGGCCGGGGCCACGGCGAGCGGTACGACGAGCCGACCGGCCGCTACACCGGCGACGCCACGCAGTACCCGGCCCCGGCCGACCCGTACGCCACCGGCGTCTACCAGCCGGAGCAGGGTCAGGGCTACGGCCAGCCCGACCCGGCCGCGTACGGCCGGGGCGGCGAGCCGACCGGCGGTTACGACCAGCCGGGCGGCGGCTACGAGCGGGGCGGCTACGGTCAGCCCAGCGGCGGCCAGCCCAGCGGCGGCTACGGCGGCCAGGAGCCCACGGCGCCACGCGGCGGCTACGGCCAGCCGGGCGGCTACGACCAGCCCACCTCGTACGACAACCAGGGCGGCTACGGCCAGGGTGGCTACGGTCAGGAGCCCCCGCAGCAGCGCGGCGGCTACGAGGACCGCGAGGGCTACGGCCAGGGTGGCTACGGCCAGCCGGGCGGCTACGACGACCCGCAGACCGGTCGCGGTCGCCCGGACGGCCCACCGCAGCAGGACCGGGGTGGCCGCCGGCTGGACTGGCTGGACGACTGACCCGCTCGGGGCCGGCCCCCGACGACAGCACCACGGCGAGGGCCGTCCGGATCTCCGGGCGGCCCTCGCCGCCGTTCCGGCCCGCCCCGACCCGGTCGGAGGCGCGGTCGCGGGGAGGTCAGATGGCGGCGAAGACGCCCTGCCGCAGCACCGGGACCACGTCCGAGACGCCGACCCGGACGGCGACCTCCACGTCCCCGGCGAAGCCGCCCTCGATGAGCTCACGGCCGGACACGCTGCCGCGGACCGCGGCGGGCACGTCGGGGGTGCTGGCGAGCGCGGCGAGGGCCATGGCCGCCTCCACGGAGAGGCCGCCGGGCACACCCGACAGGGCGTCCAGCACGCAGGCCGCCCCGAGCTGGTCCTCCACGCAGGGGCGCAGGGAGCCGTCCGGCCAGCGCTCGCCCGAGGCGATCACGCCGATGGGCGCGTCCGTCGAACCGTACCCCTGCTGGTCGAGCCAACGGCCGACGGCTTGCGCGTTGCGCAGGCAGGCCGCGACCACCGGCAGTCCGGTGGCGCTGGCCGCCGCGCTGATCGCCGACCCGTTCGGCGACGGCAGCACGAGGTCGGCGACGACCGGCGCGGTGGTCAACGCCGCCGACGAGAGCGACCAGGGATGCTCCCGGGTCGTCTGCCGGCGGCCCACCGCCGCGACCGCGCCGACCCGCCGCGCGTAGTCGGCGGCCTGCTCGCCCCACGGGAACGGGTGCACCCGCATGCCGCGCCCGACCGCGACGTCCACGGCGGTGGTGAACGACAGCACGTCCACCACCACCAGCACCGCGCACACCCGGCCCAGCTCGGCCGCCCCCGTCAACCCCCAGTCGAAGCGGGCGCCGGAACCGGGTTGGACGTGGACGGCCGCGGCCACCGCCTCAGCGCTGACCGGGCTCGGTGTCGCCGGGCTCGGGAGCCGACGCCCCGCCGGCCTCGGCCGGCCGGTCGGCGGCCTCGGCCGCCGGCTGCTCCGGGCCGGGCGCGACGGCCTCCGCCGGGGCTGCCGCCTCGGCCGGGGCCACCGGCTCGACGGCACCGGTCGACGGGACCGGCCCGGCCGACGCGATCGGCTCGCTCACGACGGCCGACGGGTCCACCGGCTCCACGCCGGCCGATTCGGCGACGGGCAGCGGCACGGCCTCGACGGCACCCGCCACACCGGTGGCCGGCGCGGGCACCTCGACGACCCCCGCGCCCCCGAAGAGGCGCGGCAGCGTCTCGCCGTGCGCGGCGCGCAGCTCGTCCAGGCCGATGCGGAACTGGCCGTGCACCTCCAGCGCGCCGCCGGTCGGATCGGTGACGCCGATCAGCTCGAACGGCACGCCACGCTCAGCGCAGAGGGCGGTGAACGCCTTCTCGTGGCCGCGCGGCACCGACACCAGGGCCCGGCCGGCGGACTCGCTGAACAGGTAGACGAACGGCATCGAGCCGCCGTCGAACCGCTCCGGCACGGCGATCCGGGCGCCGACGCCGCGCCGCAGGCAGGACTCCACCAGGCTCTGCGCGAGGCCGCCGTCGGAGAGGTCGTGCGCGGCGCTCAGGTGCCCGACCCGCGCGGCCTCCGCCAGCAGGTCGGCCAGGAGCCGCTCGCGGGCCAGGTCGACCTGCGGGGGTACGCCGCCGAGGTGCTCGTGGGTGACCCAGGCCCACTCCGAGCCGGAGAGCTCCACGTGCGTCTCGCCGAGCAGGAAGATCTGGTCGTGGTCGCCGCTCGGCCGGGGCACGAAGCCCATCGGCACCCGGTCGGCCACGTTGTCGAGCACGCCGAGCACACCGACCACCGGGGTCGGGTGGATCGGCGCCGCGCCGGTCTGGTTGTAGAAGCTGACGTTGCCGCCGGTGACCGGGATGCCCAGCTCGGCGCAGCCGTCCGCCAGGCCGCGGACGGCCTCGGCGAACTGCCACATCACGCCCGGGTCCTCCGGCGAGCCGAAGTTGAGGCAGTTGGTGACGGCGATCGGCTTCGCGCCGGTGACGGCCACGTTCCGGTACGCCTCCGCCAGCGCGAGCTTCGTGCCGTGGTACGGGTCGAGCCGCGCGTACCGGCCGTTGCCGTCCACCGACAGCGCCACGCCCAGCCCGGTCCGCTCGTCGATCCGGATCACGCCGGAGTCCTCCGGCTGGGCGAGCACGGTGTTGCCCAGCACGTAGCGGTCGTACTGCTCGGTGACCCAGGTCTTGTCGGCCAGGTTGGGCGACGCGATCATGCGCAGCACGGTCTCGCGCAGCGCCTCCGGGTCGGCCGGCCGGGGCAGCGTCTCCGCGCGGTCGGCCTGGAGCAGGATCAGGTCGGCCGGCTCGCGCATCGGGCGGGCGTAGACCGGACCGTCGTCGACCAGCGAGCCCGGCGGCACGTCGACCACCAACTGGTCGTGCCAGGTGATCAGCAGCCGGCCCGGCTGGCCGTCCGGCGCCGGCGGGGTGACCTCGCCGATGGCGGTGGCCCAGACGCCCCACTTCTCGGCGGTCTTGAGCACCGCTTCGAGCTTCTCCGGCTCGACGACCAGCAGCATCCGCTCCTGGGACTCGCTGGCCAGGATCTCGTGCGGCTCCATCGAGGGCTCGCGCAGCGGCACGCGCTCCAGCCAGACCCGCATGCCGGTGCCGGCCGCCGCGGCGGTCTCGGTCAGCGCGCAGGTGAGGCCGGCGCCGCCGAGGTCCTGGATGCCGACGACCAGCCGGGCGTCGTAGAGCTCCAGGCAGGCCTCGATGAGCAGCTTCTCCATGAACGGGTCGCCGACCTGCACCGACGGGCGGCGCTTCTCGCTGCCCTCGTCGAAGGTGGCGCTGGCCAGCACCGACACGCCGCCGATGCCGTCCCGGCCCGTCCTGGCGCCCATCAGCACGACGACGTTGCCCGGGCCGGCGGCGGCCTTGTTCTGGAGCCGGTCGACCGGCAGCACCCCGAGGCAGAGCGCGTTGACCAGCGGGTTGCCCTGGTAGCAGGGGTCGAAGACGACCTCGCCGCCGATGTTCGGCAGGCCCAGGCAGTTGCCGTAGCCGCCGACTCCGGCGACCACGCCGGGCAGCACCCGGGCGGTGTCGGGGTGGTCGGCGGCGCCGAAGCGCAGCGGGTCCATCACCGCGACCGGGCGGGCGCCCATGGCGAGGATGTCCCGCACGATGCCGCCGACGCCGGTGGCCGCGCCCTGGTAGGGCTCGACGAAGCTCGGGTGGTTGTGCGACTCGACCTTGAAGGTCACCGCCAGCTCGTCGGAGACCTGCACGACGCCAGCGTTCTCACCGATGCCGGCGAGCAGCCGGTCGCTCGGCGGGGCCTTCTCGCCGAACTGCCGCAGGTGCACCTTGCTCGACTTGTAGGAGCAGTGCTCGCTCCACATGATCGAGTACATCGCCAGCTCGGCCTGGGTGGGCCGCCGGTCGAGGATGTGCCGGATCCGCTCGTACTCGTCGTCGCGGAGCCCCAGCTCGGCGTACGGCTGGAGCTCACCGGGGGTGTCCCCGGCGCGCGGCACGGTGTCCAGGCCGTCGGCCCAGTCGGCGGTCGCCGGCCCGGGACGCCCGGCCGGCGGCACGACGTCGGTCGGACGCGGCTCCACCGGCTGCGCCGGGGCGGCCGGGAAGGCCTCCGGGTTATCCCGTACCTCGTCCGGATGGGTGGTCATGACCTCTCCTCGCTGCGCTCGCGTCCGCCCGACGGGCGGGTGAGCCGACCGATGATGCCGCGCACGGTCACGCCGGCGTCCCCACCAGGTGCTTGAGCACCGAGGTGAAGAAGCCGAGACCGTCCAGGGAGGGGCCCGTGAGCGCCTCCACCGCGTGCTCGGGATGCGGCATGATGCCGACCACGTTGCCGGCGGGGTTCGTGATCGCGGCGATGTCGCGCTGCGACCCGTTGGGGTTGCCGCCGACGTAGCGGGCGACCACCCGGCCCTCGGCTTCGAGCTGGTCCAGCGTCGCGGTGTCGGCGACGTAGCAGCCCTCGCCGTTCTTGACCGGGATCAGCACCTCCTGGCCGGGCTGGAACGCGTTGGTCCACGCGGTGCCGGCCGACTCGACGCGCAGGACCTGGTCGCGGTTGCGGAAGTGCAGGTGCTGGTTGCGGGTGAGCGCGCCGGGCAGCAGGTGGGCCTCGCAGAGGATCTGGAAGCCGTTGCAGATGCCGAGCACGGGCAGGCCGCCCCGGGCCGCGTCCACGATCGCGTCCATCACCGGGGCGAACCGGGCGATGGCGCCGCAGCGCAGGTAGTCGCCGTAGGAGAAGCCGCCGGGCAGGACGACGGCGTCCACCCCGTGCAGCTGCGGGTCGCCGTGCCAGAGACGGACCGGTTCGGCGCCCGCGATCCGGACGGCCCGGGCCGCGTCCCCGTCGTCGAGCGAGCCGGGGAAGGTGACCACACCCACCCGGGCGGTCACGAGCGTGCGTCCACGGTCTCGTCGGCCTCGGCCACGCGGACCGTGAAGTCCTCGATGACCGGGTTGGCGAGCAGCTTGTCGGCGATCTCCCGGGCCCGGTCCAGGTCCGGTTCACCGGTGAATTCGATCTCGATCCGCCTGCCGATCCGAACCGAGGCGACGTCGCTGACGCCGAGCCGGGGCAGCGCGTTTGCGACGGCCTGGCCCTGGGGATCGAGGATCTCGGGCTTGAGCATGACGTCGACGACGACGCGAGGCACTGGGCACTCCTGACTGTGTACGCAGTTGGGTGCCTACCCACAACGGGCGAGCGCAGCCAGCCTACCTGGCAGATACCGCCCCGGACGCACCGGCCGGACGCAGTTCAGGCGGTGATCGACATTCCCGGCGCGGGGCCCGGGGACCGATGCGGGTTCGTTGCGATCCCGATGCCCATCCGTTGCCGACCTACCCGTTTCGCCCCGCTCCGTCGGATCACCGGAGGGCCGGCCGCCGCCCGGCCCGCCATACCGTCTCATCCATCATTTCCGATGGATCTCTTGTGAACGACATCTCAGGGGCCCTACCGTACATCGTCGTACGTCGATCGGCTGTCGGGCCACCCCGCCCGCCGGCCGACAGCTCGACCCGGTGAACCCGGGCCCCACCCCGAAGGAGCCCCCATGCGCATCCGATCCATGGTCGCGGTGCTGGCCACCGCAGCGGCCGGCCTGCTCGGCGCCAGCTCCGGCGCCCTCGCCGCCCCCGCCGGCCCGCAGCCGATCATCGGCGGCAGCACCGTCTCGTCGGCCCCGTGGGCCGCCGCCGTGCTCAGCAACGGCTCGTTCACCTGCTCCGGCACCATCATCGCGCCGCAGTGGGTGCTCACCGCACGGCACTGCGTGAACGGCACGATGTCCGTCCGGGTCGGCAGCGTCAACCGCACCTCCGGCGGCCAGACCCGCACCGTCAGCGCCAGCTACAGCCGGTACGACCTGGCCCTGCTGCGCCTGTCCAGCTCGGTGAGCACCTCGTACGTCACGCTCGCCAACAGCAACCCGCCGCTCAACTCGACCAACTCGATCTACGGCTGGGGCATGACCTGCTACAGCGGCTGCTCGGCCTCGACCCAGCTGAAGACCGCGTCGGTCCGGGTGACCAGCAACAGCGTCACCGACGCGTACGGCGGGCAGGCGATCCGGAGCACCCGGATCAACGGCAACGCCTGGCGGGGCGACTCGGGCGGCCCGCAGTTCTACAACGGCGCGCAGGTCGGCGTCGCCTCCACCGCCGACGGCCAGAGCATCCAGAACTACGGCAGCGTCGCGTACAACCGGGCCTGGATCACCCAGACGGCCGGTGTCTGACGGTTAGCGCCGCGCTAGGCGCGGATGGTCGGCAGCGCGCCGGCCGTCCGCGCCGCGCCGTTTTGCAGCATCCGATCAGGTGAACACGGCTCACGATCGGGTGCGCGCAACCCTGAGACCATCGGAAACGTGCTGGTCGTGACGACGGAGCAACTACCCGGGTACGAGATCCGCCAGATCCTCGGCGAAGTGGTGTCATCGATGGCCAGGACGCGGAACCCGTACCGCGAGGGGGTCAAGAACCTGCGCGGTGGCGCGTACGACCCGATGGCCCCGGACAACCTCACCCGGTGGCGTACGGACTCGGTGGCCCGGCTCGGCGAGGAGGCCCGCCGCATCGGCGCGAACGCCGTGGTGGGGATGCGCTTCGACAGCCGCGACTGCGGCGAGATGTGGATGGAGATCTGCGCGTACGGCACGGCCGTGGTCGTGGCTCCCAAGATGCCCGACGTCATGCCGCCCGACCAGCCCCTGGTCGCCGCGGAGACCGCGCACGACCCCGCCTTCGCCGAGTCCCCGGGTGGCATCGCAGAACCGGCGAGCGCCCCCAACCTCCGCTCGGCCGCCGAAACCCCCACCCGAGACTGACCCACCCACCCCACCCCCTCCCCTGGCCCTCCCGTGCCCCGCCCAGGCGGTTGATCATGAAGTTGTTGCCGGTTTCATCGGCGTGTCGCGACAACAACTTCATGATCAACGGGCCGGGAGGGAGGGGCGGGCGGTGCGCGGGGTGGGGGTGGGAGTGGGTGGGGGTTAGAGGATGGGGGGTGGGGTGTAGGTGGCGGCCTGGGGGTGGGTGGCCACGACCGTGGCGATGCGGCGGGCGACCGCCTCGATCTGGGCCGGGGCGGCGCCGACGAAGGCGGTGCGGTCGGCGACGAGGGTGTCGATCTCGGCGCGGGTCAGGCCCAGGCGGCCGTCCTGCGCCAGGCGGTCGAAGAGGTCGTTCTCGGCGGCGCCCTTCTCGCGCATGGCCAGGGCCACCGCGACCGCGTGCTCCTTGATCGCCTCGTGGGCGACCTCGCGGCCGACGCCGCGCCGGACCGCCGCCACCAGGATCTTCGTGGTGGCCAGGAACGGCAGGAAGCGCTCCAGCTCGCGGTTGACCACCGCCGGGTACACGCCGAACTCGTCCAGCACGGTGAGGAAGGTCTGGAACAGCCCGTCGGCGGCGAAGAACGCGTCCGGCAGGGCGACCCGGCGGACCACCGAGCAGGAGACGTCCCCCTCGTTCCACTGGTCGCCGGCCAGCTCGCCGACCATCGACAGGTAACCCCGGATGATCACGGCGAAGCCGTTGACCCGCTCGCTGGAGCGGGTGTTCATCTTGTGCGGCATCGCGCTCGAACCCACCTGGCCCGGCTTGAAGCCCTCGGTGGCCAGCTCCTGGCCGACCATCAGCCGGATGGTGGTCGCCAGCGACGACGGGGCGGCGGCGATCTGCGCCAGGGCGGAGAGCACCGCCAGGTCGATCGAGCGCGGGTAGACCTGGCCGACGCTGTCGAGCACGCGGCTGAAGCCGAGGTGCCCGGCGACCCGGCGTTCCAGCTCCGCCACCTTGTCGGCGTCGCCGTCGAAGAGGTCGAGCTGGTCGGCGGCGGTGCCGACGGGGCCCTTGACGCCCCGCAGCGGGTACCAGTTGATCAGGTCGTCCAGCCGCTCGTACGCGATGAGCAGCTCCTCCGCGGCCGACGCGAAGCGCTTGCCCAGCGTGGTGGCCTGCGCCGCGACGTTGTGCGAGCGGCCGGTCATGACCAGGTCGGAGTGCTCGACGGCGAGCCGGGACAGCCGGGCCAGGGTGGCGACCGCCCGGTCCCGGATCAGCTCCAGCGAGCGGCGCACCTGGAGCTGCTCGACGTTCTCGGTGAGGTCACGGGAGGTCATCCCCTTGTGCACGTGCTCGTGCCCGGCGAGCGCGCTGAACTCCTCGATCCGGGCCTTCACGTCGTGCCGGGTGACCCGCTCCCGCTCGGCGATCGAGGCCAGGTCGACCCGGTCGAGCACCCCCTCGTACGCCTCGACCACGCCGTCGGGCACGGGGATGCCGAGGTCCCGCTGGGCCCGTAGCACGGCGAGCCAGAGCCGCCGCTCCATCCGGATCTTCTCCTCGGGCGACCAGAGGGTGACCAGTTCGGGCGAGGCGTACCGGTTGGCGAGCACGTTCGGGATCGTCGTCACGGCGCTCATTCTCCCGGACCCGCCCGCACCGCATCGGCAGGGTTGCCGGCTGGCTAGGGTGATCACCCTGCTGAGTCGACTGACGGGAATGAGGAAGAGTGTCCAGACTTACCGGCAGGGTCGCCCTGGTCACCGGTGGTAGCCGCGGTATCGGCGCCGCCGTCGCACGCCGGCTGGCCGAGGACGGAGCCCACGTCGCGTTCACCTACCGCCGCGACGAGGAGAGCGCGAAGGCCGTCGTCGCCGACATCACGTCGTACGGCCGCACCGGCCTGGCGATCCGCGCCGACAGCACCGACGGTACGGCGGTCGTCGACGCGGTCGAGCGGACCGTCGCCGAGTTGGGGCGGCTGGACATCCTGGTCAACAACGCCGGGGTGTTCTCGTCCGGGCCGATCGAACAGGTCAGCCTCGACGATCTCGACCGGGCCATCGCCGTGCACGTGCGCGGGACGTTCCTGGCCACCCAGGCGGCGGTACGCCACCTGCGCGACGGCGGGCGGATCGTCAACATCGGCAGCAGCTTCGCCAGCCGCGTACCGGCTCCCGGGGTGAGCGTCTATGCCATGACCAAGACCGCCATCAACGGCCTGACCAGGGCGCTCGCCCGCGAGCTCGGCCCGCGCGGGATCACCGTCAACCTGGTCCTGCCCGGTTCCACCGACACCGACATGAACCGGGCGGACAGCGCCGGCGCGGACGCCCAGCGGTCACACATCGCCCTCGGCCGCTACGGCACGCCGGAGGACGTGGCGGCGACGGTCAGCCACCTGGTGGGCGAGGGCGGCCGGCACGTCACCGGCGCGTCGATCGCCATCGACGGCGGCGCCACCGCCTGACCCGGCGGGCGGATGCGAGACGGGCGAACGGCGTGGACTGCCCCATCTGTCGGTCCGGCCGGATCGAGGCCGCGACGCGAGCCTCGACCCGCGCCGGACCAGCCCGGCGCTGGATATACTCGGCAAGTGGACGGTATATAGGGGGCGCGCGATGACCAAGATCCTGGTGGACGTCGACGACGAGGCGCTTGCCGACGCGGCTGCGGCTTTCGGCACCAAGACCAAGAAGGACACGGTGAACGTCGCGCTGCGGGAAGGGGCTGCCCGCCTCCGGCGCGCCCGCGCCCTCGCGGAACTCAGCGGACGGGCCCAGGCCGGGGACTTCGACGAACTGCTCGACAAGAGCACGTACCGGTCGTGAGACTCGCCGACTACCTGGTCGACACCAGTGCGCTGGTCCGGCTGCTGCGCGACCCCGATACCCAGGCCCGATGGGAGCAGCCACTCACGGCCGGCCTGCTCGCGGTCTGCCCGCTGGTAGAACTGGAGTTCCTGTATTCGGCCCGCTCGCTGGCCGACCGCAGATGGCTGGGGGACCGGCTTCGAACGGTGTTCAACTGGGTGAGCATGCCGGACCGGATCTACGAGCGGGCGGCCGAGATCCAGGAGCAGCTCACCGCTCGGGGTACCCACCGGTCTGCCGGCGCCGTCGATCTGCTGATCGCGGCGACGGCCGAGTACCAGAGCCTCTCCCTGCTGCACTACGACCGTGACTTCGACCAGATCTCCGGGGTCACCGGTCAGCCCGTGCGATGGCTCGCCCCGGCAGGCACGATCAAGTAGGTACGGGCCGGCCGGTGAGCGCCCGCCACAACCCGACGCACGCCTGCGCCTCGGTGTCGAACACCAGCCGGACGTCGTACCGGCCGCGCTCGTAGGCGCCGATCTCCCACCGCTCCCCCGCCGAGCGGCGGAGGAACCAGAAGTCGGGCGGGACCGGCACGTGCTCGTGCACGCCTTCCAGCTCGAACGCGTCCGGTGACATCCCGGTCGCCAGCAGGGCGTCACGCACCTCGTGCCGGTCCACTCCCTGACCTCCCCTGTCCACGCGGCTCAGCAGACGGGGGTTCCGCCGCCCACTCCACCCTGCCTCGGCACCGCGGAGGTCGGGCATGGCGGGGCGACGCCGTCCAGGTACTCCTCGACGAGGTAGTGGTGGTCGATCAGCCACTGCACGTTCAGGGTCCCACCGGCCTGCGGCACGTACGCCGGGTTGAGCTGGAACTGGGTGCCCATGCCGGGCTGCGCGAACCACGGCGCGATCGGGCCGGAGTCGACGTCGAACGGCTTGAGCACGCAGTAGGTGTGGTAGTTGGCCAGCGTGGCCGCCGGCGGGACGCCCGGCGGGGGTGGCGGGATCGGCGGCGTGTTCAGGCTCTGCGGCGCGAGGGATCGGGCGCTGAACGGGGTGCCGACCGGCGAGAGGAAGGCGCCGCCGGGGAAGCCGAAGCGGTCGAGCCGGTACCCGGGCAGCAGGGTCTGCCGGGCCTTGACCGGCTCGCCGTGCGGGCCGAGCACGTAGCCCTCCTGCGGCGGGAAGCGCAGCGCCGCCGGGCTTCCGGCGGTGTAGTTCGCCAGCCACTCGGTCTCCGTCTGCAGGCCGAGCCGCTGGTAGCCGGCGAGCAGCGGCCCGACCGGTGAGGCGAAGGGAAGCTGGGCCGGCCCGAGCAGCCGGTTGCCGCCGTAGAACGTGGTGGTCTCGGGCGCGTTCGGCGCCAGGCCGGGGCGGCAGAGGCTCGATGCGGGCTGCCCGTCGCCACCACCGGGGTACGCGACCGGCTGCCCGGCAAGGCGCCGCCCGTCCTCGGCGGGCGCGGCGGCCTGGGCCACCGCGGTGGGGGCGGCGGCGTACGAGGCGCCGGGGAGCAGGACCAGGGCCGCACTGGAGAGTGCGGCCACCAGCCAACGTCTTGATTTCACTACAAACCTCCTGAAGAAGGACGACCAGCGCCTTCATCTTCAGGAGGTTGAGACGTGAATGTGAGCTCTTGTTCGTTTTATCCCTCGAAGAGCCGACGACCTGTTTTCTGAGGTCGCGGTTCTACCCGGCTGCGGCTCGGCCAGGGCCGACAACTCGTTGCACAACGCGTCGGCGTTTGCGGGGCAGGTTGCCGGCTCAGCGCTCCAGAATCGCGGTCACGCCCTGGCCGCCAGCGGCGCAGATGGAGATCAGGCCCCGGCCGCTGCCCTTCTCGGCGAGCAGCTTCGCCAGGGTCGCCACGATCCGGCCGCCGGTGGCCGCGAACGGGTGCCCGGCCGCCAGCGACGAGCCGTTGACGTTCAGCCTCTCCCGGTCGATCGCGCCGAGCGGGGCGTCCAGCCCCAGCCGGTCCTTGCAGAACTCCGGGGACTCCCAGGCGGCCAGGGTGGCCAGCACCTGCGAGGCGAACGCCTCGTGGATCTCGTAGAAGTCGAAGTCCTGAAGCGTCAGCCCGGCCCGGGTCAGCATCCGGGGCACCGCGTACGCGGGGGCCATCAGCAGCCCCTCGTCGCCGTGCACGAAGTCGACGGCGGCGGTCTCCGACCAGGAGAACCACGCCAGCACGGGCAGGCTGTGCGCGCGGGCCCACTCCTCGCTGGCCAGCAGCACCGTCGAGGCGCCGTCGGTCAGCGGCGACGAGTTGCCGGCCGTCATGGTCGCCGCCTCGGCGTCGGGCCCCTTCGCGCCGAAGACTGGCTTCAGCGCGCCGAGCTTCTCCAGGCTGCTGTCGGGGCGCAGGTTCGCATCGCGGGTCAGCCCGAGGTACGGGGTCAGCAGGTCGTCGAAGAACCCCCGGTCGTACGCGGCGGCGAGCCGCTGGTGCGAGCGCAGGGCCAGCTCGTCCTGCGCCTGCCGGTCGACCTGCCAGCGCAGCGCCGTGCGGGCGGCGTGCTCCCCCATCGACAGCCCGGTACGCGGCTCCGCGTTGCGCGGGATCTCCGGCTTGAACGGCTGGGTGGGGCGCAGCTTCGCGGCGATCTTCAGCCGCTCGCCGAGGGTGCGGGCACTGTTGAGCCGGAGCAGCGTGCGGCGCATCTCCTCGTTGACGGCGAGCGGCGCGTCGGAGGTGGTGTCCACGCCGCCGGCGATGCCGACGTCGATCTGCCCGAGGGCGATCTTGTTGGCGACCAGGATGGCCGCCTCCAGCCCGGTGCCGCAGGCCTGCTGGATGTCGTACGCGGGGGTGTGCGGGTCGAGCTTCGAGCCGAGCACCACCTCGCGGGTCAGGTTGAAGTCCTTCGCGTGCTTGAGCACCGCGCCGGCCACCACCTCGCCGACGCGCTGGCCGGCCAGCCCGAACCGGGCGACGAGCCCGTCCAACGCGGCGCCCAGCATGTCGGCGTTCGACGCGCTGGCGTACCGCGAGTTGGACCGCGCGAAGGGGATGCGGTTGCCGCCGATGACCGCCACCCGCCGGATGCTCTGCACGATCCCGCCTCCTCGAAAGACTTGCCCTCAACCTACTCGCCAGTAGGCTACGCCTATGACCGACAGGTACGCGAGCTTCGTCCGATCGGGGGCCGGCCGCACGCTGGTCAAGCGCCTCGGGCTGCCCGACCCGCCGCGACTGCGCCGGCACACCCCCGGCGATCCCATCGTGCCCGGCCCCGTCCTGCTGGGCGCCGCGACCGGCGGCCGGCTCGCCGAGCGGGCCGGCAGGCTCCTGACCGCCGCCGGGGTCGAGCTGCCCGATCCCGGCGCCGTGGAGTCCACCGGGCGCTTCGCCGCCCTGGTGTACGACGCCACCGGCATCACCGACTCCACCGAGCTGCGCCAGCTGTACGACTTCTTCCACCCGCGCGCCCGGTCGGTGCTGCCCAGCGGCCGGGTCGTCGTGCTCGGCACCCCGCCCGACGAGTGCGGCTCCCCCCGCGAGGCGACCGCCCAGCGGGCCCTGGAGGGGCTGACCCGCAGCATCGGCAAGGAGTTCGGCCAGGGCGTCACCGCCCAGCTCGTCCACGTCACGAAGGACCCCGACGCCGGCACCTGGACCAGCCTGGAGGCGACCCTGCGGTTCCTGCTCTCCGGCCGGTCCGCGTACGTCTCGGGGCAGGTGGTCCGGGTCGGCGCCGGCACGGCCGAGGCCCCGGCCGACTGGGACCGCCCGCTGGACGGGCAGGTCGTCCTGGTCACCGGGGCGGCCCGGGGCATCGGCGCGGCGCTGGCCCGGGTGCTGGCCCGCGACGGCGCCCGGGTCGTCGCGCTGGACATTCCGGCGGCCGGGGACGAGCTGGCGGCGGTCGCCAACGAGATCGGCGGCACCGCCGTCCAGCTCGACCTGACCGCCCCCGACGCCCCGCAGCGGCTCGCCGAGCATCTGGCCGAGCGGCACGGGCGGGTCGACGTGGTCGTGCACAACGCCGGGATCACCCGCGACAAGACCCTCGGCCGGATGGACGCCGACCGGTGGGACTCGGTGCTCGACGTCAACCTCTCCAGCCAGGAGCGGATCAACGACGTGCTGCTGGAGCGGGAGCTGATCCCGGCCGGCGGCCGGATCGTCTCGGTCTCCTCGATCGCCGGCATCGCCGGCAACCGGGGCCAGACCAACTACGCCACCAGCAAGGCGGGCGTGATCGGGCTGGTCGAGTCGCTCGCCCCGGCGCTGCGTCAACGGCAGATCAGCGTCAACGCGGTCGCCCCCGGTTTCATCGAGACCCGGCTGACCGCGCGCATCCCGCTGGTGATCCGCGAGGCGGGCCGGCGGATGAACAGCATGTCCCAGGGCGGGCTGCCGGTGGACGTCGCCGAGACCATCGGCTGGCTGGCGTGGCCGGCCTCCGGCGCCGTCAGCGGCAACGTCGTCCGGGTCTGCGGCCAGAGCCTGCTGGGGGCGTGATGGCGAGGAGAGGACAACCGGCGCCGGACCCGGACGACCTGTCGGTGCACGAGCTGATCGACGGCCCGACCGAGATCCTGTCGCAGGACACCCTGGACGCGATCCGCGGGCCGGCGGCGTCCGGCCACGACCTGAGCCTCGAAGAGACGCACGACCTCTCCGCCTCCGCCGCCGAGGCGACGCGGGACCTGTCGGGCGGTGGCCCGGCCGGGACGGGTGCCCGGGAGCGCGTCGAGCTGTCCCGGATGCCGGCGGCCGGGGCGCTCTACCGGCGGGCGCTGCTCGGCGCGCTGCCCGGCCTCGGCGGTGGGCGGCGGTCGGCGGGCGTCCCGGCGGTCGAGCTGGCCGTCGGCGGGATCGCCGTCGACCGGACGCACCTCGCCGACTACGACCGGGTCTGCGGGTTCCGGCTCACCGACCGACTGCCCGCGACGTTCCCGCACGTCATGGGCTTCCCGCTGGCGCTGCGGCTGATGACCGCGCCGGAGTTCCCCATCCCGCTGACCGGCGTGGTGCACGTCGGCAACCGGATCACCGTGCACCGCCCGATCAGCGCCGACGAGACCTTCGACTTCCGCACGTACGCGGAGAACCTGCGCCCGCACGACCGGGGCCGGCAAATCGACGTGGTGCTGGTCGGCTCGGTCGACGGGGCGGAGGTGTGGCGGGGCGTCTCGACGTACCTCGGCAGGGAGGGCAAGCGGGGCGGCGGCGGTCGGCGCGAGCAGGCCGGGCGGCCCGCGACGCCGGCCGGCTCTGCCCGCTGGCGGGTCGATCCCCGCGTCGGTACGGACTACGCGCGGGTCTCCGGCGACCACAACCCGATCCACACCTCCCGCCTCGGCGCCCGACTGTTCGGCTTCCCCCGGCCGATCGCGCACGGGATGTGGAGCAAGGCCCGCTGCCTGGCCGCGTTGGAGAACCGGCTGCCGGACGCCTACACGGTCGAGGTGGCCTTCAAGCTGCCGGTGCCGCTACCGAGCATGGTGAGCTTCGGCCTGCTGCCGGACGGCGGGTTCGCCCTGCACGACTCGCGCGGCCGACCGCACCTGGCGGGCCTCGTGCGCTGAGGCGCCCCTGCCGAAGCTGGGTACGCCCCTGCCGAAGCTGGGTACGCCCCTGCCGAAGACGGGTACGCCTCTGCCGATCCGGAACCCGGGCTTGGCAGAGGCGTTCTCGTGCGCTAAGTTCTTCTCAGATCGAGATGTTCTCAGAATGAGAGAGACATGGTTGACGAGCAGGACTTCCTGGCCGCGTACGACCCCGGGGCCTACCCCTCGGTCGCCGTGACCGTCGACGTGGTGGCGCTGACCATCCGGGACGGCGCGCTGCACCTGCTGCTGATCCGGCGCGGCCAGCCGCCCTTCGCGGGGCACTGGGCGCTGCCCGGCGGCTTCGTCCGCCCCGACGAGGACCTCACCGACGGCGCCCGACGGGAGCTGGCCGAGGAGACCGGGCTCGGCGGCGAGGGACTGCGCCGCGTACACCTGGAGCAGTTGGGCAGCTACGGCACCCCCGACCGCGACCCGCGCATGCGCGTCGTCTCGGTCGCCCACCTCGCGTTCGCCCCCGACCTGCCCGACCCGGCCGCCGGCACCGACGCCGACGAGGCCGGCTGGCTGCCGGTGACCGCGCTGGCCAACCGGCAGCTCGCCTTCGACCACGGCCGGATCATCGACGACGCGCTGGAGCGGGCCCGGTCCAAGCTGGAATACACCCCGCTCGCCACGCGCTTCATCGCCGGCGAGTTCACGATCAGCGAGCTGCGCGCCGTCTACGAGACGGTCTGGGGCCACCCGCTGCACGCCGGCAACTTCCACCGCAAGGTGCTCTCGGTGCCGGGCTTCGTCGAGAGCACCGGCACCAGCACCGAGCGTGGCGGCGCCCGGGGCGGCCCCCGCGCCAAGCTCTACCGGGCCGGCGACGCCCGGCTGCTGCACCCGGCGCTGCTGCGCCCCGCCCGGGAGGAGACGGTCCGATGAGGACCGCCGACGCCGTCCGCCTGGTCGCCGCGGCCCGCACCGACGCCGACCTGTTCGGCACGGACCAGCCGGCCCGGCGCTACCGCGAGCTGGTCGCGGCCCTGCACCCCGACCGCCTGCCGGCCGACCCGGCGGTACGCGCCGAGGCCACCGACGCGTTCGTCCAGGTCACCACCCGCTGGCGGGCCCGGCAGGTCACCGTCCTCGGCGACTACCGACTCGGCACGCCGGCCCACTCGGGCCACCTGGCCGACCTCTACGGCGTCGGGGCCGACCGGCTGCTCAAGCTGCCCCGGCGACCCGCCGACAACGACCTGATGGCCCGCGAGGCGCACGCCCTGCGCACCATCGCCGAGCGCGGCGACCCGCGCTACCTGCCGTACGTGCCCCGGCTGGTCGAGGACTTCCGGCACCTCGACGCCGCGACCGGCGCGGAACGGCGGATCAACGTGCTCGCCACCGCGCCCGGCCTGCACGACCTCGACGAAGTCCGGCGCGCGTACCCGGACGGGCTGGACGCCCGCGACGTGGCCTGGATGTGGCGCCGGCTGCTGGTGGCGCTCGGCCTGGCCCACCGGGCGGGCGTCGTGCACGGCGCGGTCCTGCCGCCGCACGTGCTGATCGAGCCGGACGCGCACGGCGTGGTGCTGGTCGACTGGTGCTTCTCCGCCCCCGTCGGCAGCACGATCCCCGCGCTGGTGCCCGGCTACGACGCGAACTGGTACCCCGACGAGATCCCCCGGAAGCGGCCCTGCGGGCCGGGCACCGACATCGCGATGGCCAGCGGATGCATGAGCTGGCTGATGGGGGCGCGCGCGCCCCGCGAGCTGGACGCCTTCGCGCGGGGCTGCCGCCAGCGGGCCCTGGACGCCCGGCCCGACGACGCGTGGCGGCTGCTGCGCGAACTGGACGAGGTGCTGGACCGGCTCTACGGGCCACGCACCTTCCGACCCTTCACCCTCAACCCCTAAGGAGCTGTCATGGGCAGTGGAATGTGGTCCACCGACGTGTACGACGCCGCCGACCGCTACCGCCGGAAGACCGGCAAGAGCGCGTTCTCCTACAGCGACAGCGGGGCGCGCAAGGTGCACCCCGCCCTCGACCCCCGCGACGCGATGCGCGAGAGCCGGGACTCCGACGAGCACCCCCGCTCGACACCCATCGCGGTGCTCTTCGACGTCACCGGCTCGATGCGCAACGTGCCGCGCGTCCTGCAGACCAAGCTGCCGCAGCTGCTCGGGCTGCTGCAACGGCAGGGCTACGCCAGCGACCCGCAGATCATGTTCGGCGCGATCGGCGACGCCACCTGCGACCGGGTGCCGTTGCAGGTCGGCCAGTTCGAGTCGGACAACCGGATGGACGACGACCTCGGCCGGATCGTGCTGGAGGGCGGCGGCGGCGGGCAGATGACCGAGTCGTACGAGCTGGCCATGTACTTCATGGCCCGGCACACCGCGACCGACTCCTGGGAGAAGCGCGGCCGGCGCGGCTACCTGTTCATCATCGGCGACGAGCTGGCGTACCCGCAGGTGAAGTCCCGGGAGGTGGCCGGCGTCGTCGGCGACGACCTGCGCGAGGACGTGCCGCTGCGGCAGATCGTCGACGAGCTGACCCGCCGCTGGGACACCTACTACCTGCTCCCCGCCGGCAGCCACTACTCCGGCAACGCCAAGGTGCTCGACTTCTGGCGGGACCTGCTCGGGCAGAACGCCGTCGTGCTGGACGACCTCGACGCGGTCTGCGAGACGATCGCGCTCACCGTCGGGCTCGGCGAACAGGCCATCGACCTGGACGAGGGCCTGCGCGACCTCGACCGGGCCGGCTCGGGCGCCAGCGGCACCGTGTCGAAGGCGCTGGCCCGCCTGCGCGGGGGGCGGCGCGCCGAGGTGTCGACGCTGCCCGCGTTCCGCGACACCGGCGGCGAGGTGACCCGGTTGTGAACCACGTGACGGCGGTCGGCGGCGGCAGCTCCGGCTTCGGCTCCGGCGGCGGGGAGGCCCGGTGAGCAGGCACGTCGCGGTGGTGGACCTCGGCTACGGCGACGCCGGCAAGGGCACGGTCGTGGACTGGCTCTGCGCCACCCGGCCGGTGCACACGGTGGTCCGCTTCAACGGGGGCGCGCAGGCGGCGCACAACGTCGTGCTGCGCGACGGCCGGCACCACACGTTCGCGCAGTTCGGCGCCGGCACGTTCCACCCCGGCGTCCGTACGCACCTGTCGCGGCACGTGGTGGTGGACCCGCTGGCGCTGGCCGCCGAGGCCGACCACCTCGCCTCGGTCGGGGTGCCCGACGCGCTCGACCGGCTGACCGTCGACGGGGAGGCACTGCTCGCCACCCCGTACCACCGGGCCGCGAACCGGGCCCGGGAGATCGCCCGGGGAGCCGACCGGCACGGCTCCTGCGGGCTCGGGGTGGGCGAGACCGTCGCGTACGGTCTCGCCCACCCCGACGAGGCGCCCCGGGTGGCCGACTGCGGCGACCCGGCGCTGCTGCGGCACCGGCTGACCGCCCTGCGGGACCGGCTGACCGCCGAGCTCGGCCCGCTCGACGCCCCGCCGGTCGAGGACTGCCTGCCCGCGTTCACCGGCTTCGCCGGGCGGGTGGCGATCGTCGACCGGAGCTGGCTGGCCGGGGCGCTGCGGGCCGGCACCTGCGTCTTCGAGGGCGCCCAGGGGGTGCTGCTCGACGAGTGGCACGGCTTCCACCCGTACACGACGTGGAGCACCACCACCTTCGCCAACGTCGACGGCCTGCTCGCCGAGGCGGGCCAGCCCGGCGGCGCCACCCGGATCGGGGTGTTGCGCGTGGTCACCACCCGCCACGGGCCCGGTCCGCTGGTGACCGAGGACCCGGCCCTGCCGCTGGCCGACCCGCACAATCCGACGAACCCGTGGCAGGGCCGGTTCCGGTTCGGCCACTTCGACGCGGTCGCCCACCGGTACGCCCTCGCCGCGGCCGGTGGGGTCGACGGCCTGGCGCTCACCCACCTCGACCTCGCCGGCCCCGGGCTGCGGATCTGCCGCCGCTACGACACCACCGACCGGCTCACCCCGGGCCCGCCCGGCGACCTGGACCGGCAGGCCGCGCTCACCGCCCGCCTGCTGCGCTCCCGCCCCGTGTACGACGACGCCCCGCCGCCCGACTGGACGGCGGCGGTGCAGGAGGAGCTGGGCGCGCCCGTGGTGCTGACCTCCCGGGGTCCCACCGCCGACGACAAGACCCCGCACGGCCCGCTGCTCGCCCCGCGCCCCCTCGCGCCCGCCAGAACGCCCGCCGAGGCGTCGGTGTGACGCCGGGCCGCCCCGGAGTCCCGAGCGGGTCGATCCGGCGACTCGACCACCGGGCGGGTCGCACCCGGCGAGCATGGGAGGCATGGAGTCCGTGCTCGACCTGCTCCGGCAGCTGGTCGCCTCACCGTGGGTGTACCTGCTGATCTTCGGGCTCACCGCGGTCGACGCGTTCTTCCCCGCCGTACCCGGCGAGACGGCCGTGATCACCGCCGCGGTGCTCGCCACGGGCGGCAACCCCGACCTGGTGGGGGTGATCGTCGCCGCCGCGCTCGGGGCGTGCGTCGGCGACCACGTCTCGTACGCCATCGGGCGCGGCGGCGGGGCGAGCCGGCTCGCCCGCTTCCCGGCGGACAGCCGGCGCCGGGCCAGCTCCGAGTGGGCCCGGCGGGCGGTGCACCAGCGCGGCGGGCTGATCCTGACCACGTCCCGGTACGTCCCCGGTGGCCGGACGGCGGTCACCCTCACCATGGGCGCGGTCCGCTACCCGATCCGGTCGTTCCTGCTCTTCGACGCCATCGCGGCGGTGAGCTGGGCGCTCTACTGCACCCTGCTCGGCTACTTCGGCGGGCTGGCCTTCGAACGCGACCCGGTCAAGGGCATCCTCGCCGGCGTGGGCCTCTCGCTGGCGATCACCCTGCTGCTGGAGTCCGCCCGCTGGTTGCACCACCGCAGGCGCCGCGCCACATCTCGCCGCTGAACCACCTGCCAGCCGACGAGCGGGACGCCACGGCCGTCGGCGGGTCAGGACGGGGGCATCCGTGGGTGCCAGGTGACGCCGTGCAGGAGTTGACCGGCACCGAGCCAGGCGACGTTCATCATCCGGGTGGCGGTCTTCTCCGGGTCGGCCTCCGGGTGGTCGGCGAGCCAGTCCGCCAGCGACTCGGTCGCCCCCACGAGGGCGTACGCGACGACCTCCAGGTCGGTCTCGCCCACCTCGCGGCCCTCGGCGCGCAGCGCGTGGTCGAGCATCCCGGCGACCACCTCGACCAGCCGGGCCCGCATGCCGGCAAGCTCGCCGGCGAAGGGCTGCTCGCCCCGGGCCTGCCGGTAGAGCACCGCCCATCCGTCGCGGTGCGCCCCGACGAAGCCGAAGAAGGCGCGCAGCCCGCGCCAGAGCCGCTCGTCGGCCGGCAACTCGGGGGCGGCCGCCCCCGCGATGGCCTGCATCATCCGGGTGCCCTCCCGGTGCAGGCAGGCGACGAAGAGTTCTTCCTTCGTGCCGAGGTACGCGTAGACCATGGGCTTGGAGATGCCGGCGTCCTCGGCGATCTCGTCCATGCTGGCCGCGTGGAAGCCCCTGCGTGAGAACACTTTCACGGCCGCGTCGAGCATCTGCTGCTCGCGTACGGCGCGGGGGAGGCGCTTGAAGGTGGGTGGGGTGGACACCTTGCGAGCATACCTACTCGCCCGTAAGGTTACGCACGAGTAGCCAATACCCGGAAGGTGCAGCCCCATGACTGACTTCGACCCGGCCAACTTCGCGAACGTCGGCCCCAAGGAGTTCGCCCAGCTGGTCAAGTCCACCCCGGACGACAAGATCGCCGAGGTGATGTCCGGCGACCTGCGCGGCAAGATCCTCGGCGAGGTCTTCGGCCGGATGCCGCAGCTCTTCCGCGCCGACCGGGCCGGCTCGACCAACGCGGTCATCCACTGGAACATCACCGGCCGTCCCGACGGGGGCACCGACACCTACGAGGTGGTCGTCGCCGACGGCGCCTGCACCGTCAACGAGACCCCGCAGCACGACCCGAAGCTCAGCCTCACGATGGGCCCGGTCGAGTTCCTGAAGATCGTCTCCGGCGGCGCGAACCCCGTCATGATGTTCATGACCGGCAAGCTCAAGGCCAAGGGCGACCTGGGCCTGGCCGCCAACATCGCCAACCTGTTCGACATCCCCAAGGCCTGACATGGCCGAGTTCTCGCTCGACCTGAACGAGGAACAGCGGGATCTGCGCGACTGGGTGCACGGCTTCGCCGCCGAGGTCGTGCGCCCGGCCGCGGCCGAGTGGGACGCCCGGGAGGAAACCCCCTGGCCGATCATCCAGGAGGCGGCGAAGGTCGGCCTCTACGGCTTCGAGTTCCTCGCCACCTGCTGGGCCGACCCCACCGGCCTCTCCCTCCCGATCGCCAGCGAGGAACTCTTCTGGGGTGACGCCGGCATCGGGCTGGGCATCTTCGGCACCTCCCTCGCGGTGGCCGCGATCTACGGCGCCGGCACCCCCGACCAGATGGTCGAATGGGTGCCGCAGTGCTTCGGCACCGTCGACGAACCGGCCGTCGCCGCGTTCTGCACCACCGAGCCCGAGGCCGGCTCCGACGTCGGCGCGATGCGCACCCGGGCCGTCTACGACGAGGCGGCCGACGAGTGGGTGCTGAGCGGCCAGAAGGCGTACGCCACCAACGGCGGGATCGCCGGGGTGCACGTGGTCACCGCCTCGGTCGACCCGACGCTCGGCTCCCGCGGGCAGGCGGCGTTCGTCGTACCGCCGGGCACCGCCGGCCTGAACGCGACCCGCAAGCTGCGCAAGCTGGGCCTGCGCGCGTCGCACACCGCCGACGTCTTCCTCGACGACGTACGCGTGCCGGGGCGCTGCCTGCTCGGCGGCCGGGACGCCCTGCTCGAACGGCTCGACCGGGCCCGCTCCGGAAAGCGCGTCTCGGGCCAGGCCGCGATGCGCACCTTCGAGCTCTCCCGACCCACCGTCGGCGCGCAGGCGCTGGGCGTGGCCCGGGCCGCCTACGAGTACGCCCTGGACTACGCGAAGGAGCGGGTCCAGTTCGGCCGCCCGATCATCGAGAACCAGGCGGTCGCGTTCGCGCTGGCCGACATGAAGTTGGAGATCGACGCCGCCCGGCTGCTGGTCTGGCGGGCCTCCTGGATGGGCCGCAACAACCGGCCCTTCACGGCCGGCGAGGGCTCGATGTCCAAGCTGAAGGCCGGTGAGGTGGCCGTCTCCGTCACCGACAAGGCCGTGCAACTGCTCGGCGGGGCCGGCTTCCTGCGGGACCACCCGGTCGAGCGCTGGTACCGGGACGCCAAGATCTACACCATCTTCGAGGGCACCTCCGAGATCCAGCGGCTGGTCATCTCCCGGGCCATCTCCGGCGTCCAGATCCGCTGACCGACCGCCGGCACGGTCGCCGTCCAGGGGCCGCGCCAGGCCCGGGCGTCCGCCGCGCCCGTACCGCTGCGCGCTCGATCTCCAGATCGCCCGCGTGGGGTCCCCGGCCCGGGGGCCCCACGCGCACCGCACGAGGAGGCCGCGTCATGGACCTGCCGTTCGTCGTCGCCACCCTGACCCGACGCGGGCTGCTCGCCCCCGGCCGACCGATCCGCGTCGCCTCGCAGCTCCAAGCGCTGCGCAAGTGGGGCTGGAACATCGCCGGCGAGCTGCGCCAGGCCGCCGCCCGCGACCCCGACCGGGCGGCCGTCGTCGACGAGCAGGGCACCGGCCTGACGTACGCCGAACTGCTCGACCGGTCGGAGCGGCTGGCCCGGGGAATGCGGACGGCGCTCGGGGTGCGACCCGGGGACCGCGTCGGCGTGCTCTGCCGCAACCACCACGGCCTGGTCGAGACGATCGTGGCCGCCACCCTGCTCGGCGCGGACGCGGTGCTGGTCAACACCGGGCTCTCCGCCGGGCAGCTCGCCACCGTCGCGCAGGAGCAGCGGCTGCGGGTGCTGGCGCACGACGCCGAGTTCGCCGACCGGGTCGCGAACCTCCCCGCCGAGGTGCAGCGGCTCGACGAGCGCGCCCGGGAGGCGCTCGTCGCCGGCGCGGTCCCCGGCGAGCTGCGTCCCCCCGAGCGCGACGGCCGGATCATCGTGCTCACCTCCGGCACCACCGGCGCCCCCAAGGGCGCCCGGCGCCCCACCCCCAACGGGTTCGGCCCGCTGGTCTCCATCATCGACCGGATCCCGCTGCACACCCGGGACACCGTCATGATCGCCGCGCCGCTCTTCCACACCTGGGGGTACGCGGCCCTCCAGGTCTGCTTCGCCCTGCGGGCCACGGTCGTGCTGCACCGCCGGTTCGACCCGGCCGCCACGCTGGCCGCCCTCGTGGCGCAGCGCTGCGACGCGCTCTTCGCCGTGCCGGTGATGCTGCAACGGCTGCTGGAGGTGCCGCCGCCGGACCCCCGGCCCCCGCTGAAGGTGGTCGCGGTCAGCGGTTCCGCGCTGCCGGGCGGCCTCGCCCTGCGGTTCATGGACGTCCACGGCGACGTGCTGCACAACCTCTACGGCTCCACCGAGGTCTCCTGGGCGTCCATCGCCGGCCCTGCCGACCTGCGCGCGGCTCCGACCACCGCCGGCCGCCCGCCGCACGGCACCCGACTGGAGATCCTCGACGCGGCCGGCGAGCCGGTGCCGACCGGGCAGGTCGGCCGGATCTTCGTCGGCAACGAGATGCTCTTCGAGGGCTACACCTCCGGGGCCGTCCGGGAGCACCGCGACGGCCTGCTCGACACCGGCGACCTGGGGCGGCTCGACGCCGACGGGCTGCTCTTCGTCGACGGCCGGGCCGACGACATGATCGTCTCCGGCGGGGAGAACGTCTTCCCGGCCGAGGTGGAGGACCTGATCGCCCGGCTGCCGCAGGTACGCGAGGCCGCCGTGATCGGCGTACCGGACCAGGAGTACGGCCAGCGCCTCGCCGCGTTCCTCGCCCTGCACCCCGGCGAGACGCTCGACCCGGAGGCGGTCCGCGAATACGTCCGGCACTACCTGGCCCGGTTCTCCGTACCTCGGGACGTGGTCTTCGTGAAGTACCTGCCCCGCAACGCCACGGGCAAGGTGCTGGCCCGCGAACTGCGCCGCTACTACGGCTGACCGTTCCCCGGCCGTTACTGCCCGGATGCCCGGCCGCCCCTAGGCTGACGGCACCATGATCGGCTCCGGACCCCGCCGCCGTGCCCGTCACCGCCACCATCCCCGTCACCGCCAGCCGGCACCACGGAGGGCACCGCTGCTGCTGGTCGAAGCGGCGACCCTGCTCTCCAACACCGGCAACGGCGTGGCGAACGTGGCCCTGCCCTGGCTGGTGCTGGAACGCACCGGCAGCCCCACCGCCGCCGGCGTGGTCGCGGCGGCCACCGCCCTGCCGCTGCTGCTGTCCGGCCTCGTCTCCGGCACCGTCGTGGACCTGCTCGGCCGGCGGCGTACGGCGCTGGTCTCCGACACGCTCTCCGCCGTCTCGGTCGCCGCGATCCCGGTGGTCGACGCGCTGCTCGGGCTGAACCTCGGCTGGATCGTGGCGCTGGCCGTGCTCGGCGCGGTGTTCGACCCGGCCGGCCTGACCGCCCGGGAAACGCTGCTGCCGGCCGCCGCGCAGGCCGCCGGCTGGCGGATCGAACGCGCCAACGGGGTGCACGAGGCGGTCTGGGGGCTCGCCTTCCTGATCGGGCCCGGCGTCGGCGGCATCCTCATCGCCGCGATCGGCCCCGGCCCGACCCTCTGGGTCACCGCCGCCGGGTTCGCGCTGGCCGTCGCGATGATCGCCGCCGTCCGGCTGCCCGGGGCCGGCCGCCCCGAACGTCCCCCCTCCGGGCTGTGGCGTGGCACCGTCGAGGGGCTGCGGTTCGTCTGGCGGGACCGGCTGCTGCGGACCATCGCGCTGCTCACGATGGTGCTGGCCGCGCTCTACCTGCCGGTCGAGGGCGTGCTGCTGCCGGCGTGGTTCGTGGGCCGGGGAGAACCGGCCCGGCTCGGGGCGCTGCTCATGGCGATGAGCGCCGGCGGAGTCGTCGGGGCGCTCGCCTCCGGCATGGCGGGCCGGCTGATCCGGCGCCACACCCTGATGGTGATCTCCCTCGTCGTCATCGGGATGGCCCTCGTGGGGCTGGCCACCCTGCCGCCGTTCCCCGCCATGATCGGCTTCGCCGTCGCGATCGGGCTCGCGTACGGGCCGGTCAACCCGCTGTCCAACTACGCCATGCAGACCCGCACGCCCGAACGGTTGCGCGGGCGCGTGGTCGGGGTGATGACCTCGTTCGCGTACGCCGCCGGCCCGGCGGGCTACCTGCTCGCCGGGCCGCTGGTCGGATGGGTCGGGCTGCGTACCGCCTTCCTGGTGCTGGCCGGGGCGCTGCTGGTGGCGACGCTGGCCGCCGCGCCACTGCCGGCGCTGCGGGCGCTGGACGAGCCGCCCCGCTACCCGCCCGCCCCGCCCGGCGGCCCGGGCGACCGGGCGGAGGAACTCGTGCCGCTCAACGGCCAGTACGCCTCCGCGACGCGCCGGGACACGCCCCGCGTACAGGGGCGCGTCCGGGTCGAGGGACTGTGGACGCCCGCCGCGCACCAGGACGCGCCCGTGCGGGGATGACGGCCCCGGTCAGGGATTACGGCCCCGGTCAGGGATGGAGCGTCAGCCGGGGCACATCGCCAGCCGCGCCCCGACGTACTCGCGGCAGCCCTTCGATGTCGGCAGGCGATACCGCCACCTCCTCGCCTCACCGCTCAAACGGAGGCGAGGCGGGTGGAGGTTACCCGGTCAGCCCGGAATGCTGATCCGGTCCTCGACGGCGGCGGAGGCGATGTCGGTGCGGTGGTGCGCCCCGGCCAGTTCCACGCCGGCGACCAGCGCGTACGCGGCGTCCCGGGCGGCGGGCAGGTCGGCGCCGGTGGCGGTGGCGCAGAGCACCCGGCCGCCCGAGGAGAGCAGCGCCCCGTCGGCGCCCCGTCGGGTGCCGGCGTGGATGATCCCCGGCGACTCGGCCCCGGTGATCACGTCGCCGGTGCGCGGGGCGGCCGGGTAGCCCTCGGCGGCGACCACCACCGTGACGGCGGCGCCGTCGCGCCAGCGCAGCGGCGGGTGTGCGGCCAGCGTGCCGGTCGCGGCGGCGTGCAGCAGCCCGGCCAGCGGCGTCTCCAGCAGCGCCAGCACCACCTGCGTCTCCGGGTCGCCGAAGCGGGCGTTGAACTCGATCACCCGGGGGCCGTCGGCGGTGATCGCCAGCCCGACGTAGAGCAGGCCCGCGAACGGGGTGCCCCGCCGGGCCATCTCCGCCAGGGTCGGGTGCACGACGTCGCGCATGACCTCGTCGACCAGGCCGGACGGCGCCCAGGGCAGCGGCGCGTACGCCCCCATGCCGCCGGTGTTCGGGCCGGTGTCGCCGTCGCCGACCCGCTTGAAGTCCTGCGCCGGCAGCAGCGGCACCGCCGCCTCGCCGTCGGTGACCACGAAGAGGGAGACCTCCGGGCCGGACAGGTATTCCTCGACGACGACCCGGCCGCACTCCTCGGCGTGCCGCAGCGCGGCGGCGCGGTCGTCGGTCACCACGACACCCTTGCCGGCGGCGAGCCCGTCGTTCTTCACCACGTACGGCGCGCCGAACTCGTCCAGCGCCCTGCCGGTGCTCTCCGCGTCCGTGCAGGTGTACGCGCGGGCGGTCGGTACGCCAGCGGCGGTCATCACGTCCTTGGCGAACGTCTTCGAGCCCTCCAGCCGGGCCGCCTCGCCGGACGGCCCGAAGGCGGCGATCCCCTTGGCGCGTACGGCATCGGCGACCCCGGCCACCAGCGGCGCCTCCGGCCCGATCACCACCAGGTCGGCCCCGATCTCCACCGCCAACGCCGCAACGCCCGCCGGATCACACGGATCCACCGCCCGCAGCTCGGCGAGCGAAGCGATGCCAGGGTTGCCCGGCGCCGCAACCAACTGCTCGACGGCCGGATCCGCAGCCAACCCGAGCGCGAGCGCATGCTCCCGCCCCCCACCACCAAGAAGAAGAACCCGCACACCGGCATCCTACTGACCCCACCCCCCACCCCGTTGATCATGAAGTTGTTGTCACGACACGCCGACGCGGACGGCAACAACTTCATGATCAACGGCGCCGGGCAGCGGCGATGGCCTGGCGGACGGTGTGGGGGATGTAGGCGGGGTCCAGGGTGTCGGCCCAGGTGAAGCGGAGCACGGTCCAGCCGGCGTTGACCAGACGGTTCTGCCGGCGGCGGTCGGCGTGGACGGCCTCGGGGGTGCCGTGCGGGCCCCGCCCGTCGGCTTCGGCGATCACCCTCGGGCCCCGCCACCCGAGATCCCCGATCCCGAGCAGGTACCCGTCGTCGTCGCGCACCTCGAGCTGGAGGGCGTCCGGTGGCACCCGGCCGTCGACGCAACGCAACCTCGTCCGGGTCTCCAGCGGGGACTGCGCCCGACCGTCCGCCTCCGCCAGGTGGGAGCGCGCCGCCACCGCGCCGCGCCGGCGTCTGATCAGACGCGGTACGGCAAGCAGATCATCGTCGGTGACGAGCCCACGGTTCAGCGCGGAGTCCAGCACGCCGACCGCGGCGTAGCGGTCTTCCCGGAGGACCAGGTCGGCGACGGTCCGCAACGGTGAGGTGGCGGCGATGCCGTCGACCCGGACCAGTTGCCCCGGCGCGACCGTCAACTGGTGCACCACCACGTCGGGATTGGCCAGCCGGGCGGGCTTCGCGACCGGACCAGGCATCGACAGGTGGATCACCTCAGTCGCCCGGGGGCCCGCGATGCCGTGCAGTTCGGCGGCCGTTGTCAGGACCGCGGCGGCACGCGTACCGAAGGATGCGACAGCCGCCCTGATCCGCGCCCGTCGCGGGATGCCGTCATAGCGGTCGGCATCGACGAGGTAGCCACCCCGGATCACCGCACGCCAGCGACCGGATCGACAGAGTCGGTGTACGTCGTGCACCGTAAGCCCAGCCGCACGTGCCTGCGCCAACGTCACGATGCCGTCGCGCGCACCAGCCATCAACCGTACGACCGCCAGCGGACTCGTCTCCACACCGAACGACTGTCCCGCCCGCCGAAGACCGACGAAACCCCCTGTGGATAACCCACCCCCTCCCTGTGGACAACCCCCCGCCTACAGCCCCGTTGATCATGAAGTTATTGGTGCGACACGCCGGTGCCGAAGACAACAACTTCATGATCAACGGGGTGGGGGCGAGGTGGGGGGCCCGGGTGGGGTGGGGTGGGTTAGGGGAGGAGGGGGTGGCGGAGGACGTTTTCTTCTCGGCCCGGGCCCACGCCCACGACGCTCACCCTGGTGCCGCAGAGTTCCTCGATGCGGGCGACGTAGCGGCGGGCGTTCTCCGGGAGCTCGTCCTCGGTCCTCGCCTTGGTGATGTCCTCCCACCAGCCGTCGAGCTCCTCGTAGATCGGAGTCGCGTGGTGGAAGTCGGTCTGGGTCATCGGCATGTCGTCGAAGCGCTCGCCGTTGATCTCGTACCCGACGCAGATCGGCACCTTCGGCAGGCCGGTGAGCACGTCCAGCTTGGTGACCACCAGGTCGGTGACGCCGTTGAGGCGGCAGGCGTACCGGGCGACGACGGCGTCGAACCAGCCGCAGCGGCGCTCCCGGCCGGTGGTGGTGCCGTACTCGTGGCCGATCTTGCGCAGGTGCTGCCCGTTGTCGTCGAACAGCTCCGTCGGGAACGGCCCGGAGCCGACGCGCGTCGTGTACGCCTTGCTGACCGCGATCACCTTGCTGATCGCGGTCGGCGGGATGCCGGCGCCCACGCAGGCCCCGCCGGCCGTCGGGTTCGACGAGGTCACGAAGGGGTACGTGCCGTGGTCCATGTCGAGCATGGTGGCCTGGGCGCCCTCCAGCAGGACCGTCTCGCCGCGGTCCAGCGCGTCCCAGAGCATGACCCGGGTCTCGGCGATGTACGGCTTGAGCCGCTCCGCGTACCGCAGGTATTCCTCGACGGTCTCCTCGACGTCGATCGCCTTGCGGTTGTAGATCTTGAACAGGAGCTGGTTCTTCTCGCGCAGCGCCAGTTCCAGCTTCTTGCGCAGGATGCCCGGGTCGAGCAGGTCCTGCAGCCGGATGCCCATCCGGGCGACCTTGTCCCCGTACGCGGGGCCGATGCCCCGGCCGGTGGTGCCGATGCGGGAGCTGCCGAGGTAGCGCTCGACGACCCGGTCGAGGGCCCGGTGGTGCGGCATGATCAGGTGCGCGTCGCCGGAGATCCGCAGGCGGCTGACGTCGACACCGCGCTCGGCGAGCCCGTCGATCTCGGCCAGCAGCACCTTCGGGTCGACCACGACGCCGTTGCCGATGACGATCATCGCGCTCGGGGAGAGCGCGCCCGACGGCATCAGGTGCAGCGCGTACTTCTGGCCGTCCGGCGTGATCACCGTGTGACCGGCGTTGTTGCCGCCGGAGTAGCGCACGACGTAGTCGACCCGCCCACCCAGCAGGTCGGTAACCTTGCCCTTGCCCTCGTCGCCCCACTGGGCACCGAGGAGCACGATCGCTGGCATCTCTTCGCCTCCAGAAGGCTCGGGTGCCAGGTGGCGACCGGTCAGCGAGCCCGGGGTGTCAGGCTAACAAGTAGTGGCGGCGCGGCCGGCAGGGGTCGCGTCGGGAGGCAGGAGGCCTTTCCGTGTACGACGTGGTGCTGCTCACCCTCGGCTCGGACCGCGACGCGTCCGGCGGGGCCTGCGGCAGCGGCGGACGCTGCGGCGCGGCGCCTCAGGAGGGGGCCGGCCCGGCCGCCGCCGGCGCGTCCGGCGGCATGACGGCCGACGCCTGCGCGGCCGGTGGCGCTACGGCCGACGGGCGCTGCGACACCCCGCGGGTGCCGGTGCTGGCCTGCGCGGAAGCGCTCACCGCCCGGGGCGCCCGGGTCGAGACGGTCACCGCCCGCTCCGACGCCGAGATCGACGAGGTGCTGGCCCGGTTCGACGGCCCGCCCCGCCCGGACGGCCTCACCTGGCCCGACCCGGACTCCAAGGCCCGGCTCGTGGTCGCCTCGGCCAGCGACGCCCAGTTGCGCGCCGTCGTGCGTCGGCTCGTCCGGCGGTACGCCCCACCGCCCAGCCGCCGCCCCGACGACCTGCCCGGCAACCGGACGGTGCCGGACCTGCCGCCGATCGGCGTACTCCCGCTCGATCCGGCACGGAGCACGACGCACCGTGACCTGGCGGCGCAGCTCGGGCTGCCCCGCGACCCGGCGGCGGTGGCCGCTGCGGTGCTGGACGGCACGCCCCGCCGGCTCGACCTGCTGCGCAACGACGGCGGCTCGGTGACCCTGGACGGCGCGCTCCTCGGTGCCGCCGACGACAGCGGCCGGCCGCTGCACTGGCGCGGGCGGGTGGAGGTGGACGACGCCGTGCTCTCGAACGGCGACGATCCGCTGCTGGCCTGCGCGATCGGCAACGCGGGCGGGTACGCCCGGCTCGACGACGTGGCCCTGCTCGGCGACCCGGACCCGACGGACGGGCTGGTCGAGGTGGCGGTCGCCGTTCCCGTGGTGACCCGCTCGGCGCTGGGCAGGAAGCGGGTCCGGCTGGAGGTACGACGCGCCCGGGGGCGGGCCGTGGCCGTGCTGCCCCGCGAGGGGAAGATCCCGTTCCTCGACGACGGTGCCGAGGGCGAGCTGAGCCGGAAGCGGTCCTGGTGGACCGAGCCGGGTGCCTGGGCGGTCTGGGCGGGCTGACCTCGGCGTCCCCGACGCGACGGACGCGGCCGGCCCACGACGGCCGACCCGGCGCGGTCACTGGGCCTATCCTCGGCAGGAGGAATGGGGAGGAACCGTGGTGGACGAGAACGTCGACCGGGTCCACGGGCCCGGCCAGCAGCCGATGCCGGAGCGGGACATCGAACCACTCTGGCCGCCGGAGCAGATCGATGGCACCGACACGCCGCCCTGGGCGTCGACCGCCGCGCCCCCGTCCTCCGTCCCGCCCCAGGGCCGGCCGGGTCACCCGCCCTCGCCGGCCGACTACCCGTCCCTGCACGGCGGGGTGCCGCTCCCCGGCGCGGGGGCGACCGCCCCGCAGGGCGCGAACACCGGCTGGGCGTCGCCACCACCCGCACTCCCGGGCCACCCCCCGGCCGCAGTCCCGGGACCCTCACCCGCTGCGGTCCCGGGACCTCCACCGGCCGCGGTCCCAGGGCCTCCGCCGGCTGCGGTCCTTGAACCTCCACCGGCCGCGATCCCGGAGCGTCCGTCCGCCGCCGCCTCGGGCCACCCAGCGACCGGGGCCCCGGCCCGTCCACCGGTAGAGGCCTCTGGTCCCCCACCGGCCACGGCGCCGGGATGGGGGGCTGACGCCTCGGCCTGGGCACCGCCGACGCCCACCGCGCAGGCCACACCGGCCATCCCGAACGCCCCCACGGGCCCGACGGTCCCGCCGGGCTCGACCCCGACCTCAGGCCCGACCCCGAGCCCGAGCCCGACCTCAGGCCCGAGCCCGAGCCCAGGCCCGAGCCTCGGCGCGGTCGGCCCGCATGTCCCCGGCCCTGCCGGCGACCGCACGGCGGTCGGGGTGGGCAGAGGTCCTTCGGTGGCCGCCGGAGGCGGCGTACCGGCTCCTCGGGCTCCGCAGACCGGGCCCGCCCCGGTCGACCTCGACATGCCATTCAGCCTCGACCAGCCGGCCGTACCCGTTCCGGTGGCGTCCCCGCAGCCCGTGGGCACCGCCCGGACCGACACGGGTCCGGGCGAGCCGGCCCACGGGTTCGCCAAGCGGCCGGACGGTGCCTCGCCGGCCGCCACGGCCGACGCCTTCCCGGGTGGTCGGCCGTCGCCCCACGACACGGCGCCCGTCCACGGCGGATCCGCCGGGGCTGACGGCCTCCGCCGGACCGGCGACGCCCCGACGGCCGGCACGCCGACGGGCGGGAACGGGACCGGCGGCCCGGCCAACGGCCGCCCGGCGAACGGGACTACCAGCGTCCCGACGGATGACGGTGTCGGCGGCCCGGCGAAGGGCCGTGCCGGCGGCCCGGCGGATGACGGTTCCGGCGGCCCGACGAACGGCAGTGCCGACGGCCCGACGAACGGGGGTGCCGACGGCCCGATGCACGGAGGTGCCGACGGTCCGACGAACGGGGGTGCCGGCAGCGTCGGGAATGACGGTGCCGGCAGTCCCGCGAACGGGGGTGCCGGCGGCTCGGCGACGGGCGGCGGACAGGCCAACGGCGGCGGGGTGCGGATGCCGGCCGAGTCGCCGTGGGCGCAGCCGCCGCAGCGGCCGGCCACGGCGGCCGTCGAGCCCGGACCGGGACCCGGCGCGACCGATCCCGCGCCCACGCACCAGGGCGCCGCGCTCCGACCGACCCTTCACCATCAGCAACCGGCCCAGCCACGCCCGGCCGACCAGGCCCTCCCCCCGCCGGGTCCGGCCGATCAGGGCCCACTCCGGCAGGCCCCGCCCCAGGCGGGTGCGCCCCAGGTGCCGTTCCCGCGCGATTCGGCGGGGCAGGGCGTGCCGGTCGGCCCCACGCCGAGCCCTGCGCCGAACCCTGGACGCGACCTGGCGACGCCACAGCAGAGCTTCGGAGCCGACGCGGCAGCGACACAGCAGAACTTCGAAGCCGACCCGACGGCAGCACAGCAGGGCCTCGGACCGGACCACGCGGCGGCGCAGCAGAACTTCGGGGCCGACTCGACGCCACAGCAGAACTTCGGGGACGACCCGGCGGCGGCACAGCCGCCCGGGCCCTACCCGCCGCAGCAGGGCGGCCCCTACCCGGCGCAACAGGGCGGGACCCCGCCCGGGCCGTACCCGCCCGGCTGGTACCCGTCCGGCTGGTACCCGCCGCCCTGGCAGCAGGCTGCCCCGGTGGGCCACGCCCCGGCTCCGAAGCAGGCGTACCAGCCGGCGGAGGGGGTCGTCGCGGTGCCGCCGGCACAGCCCGACCCGAACTGGCGCCCGGCGATCACCGACCCGCCGACCGCCGAGGACTTCGCGCGCCGCCGGCAGGTCCGGCCCGCCGACCCGGTGGCCACGATGGGCGTACGGGCGGTGGCCAACCGGATGGGGCTGCGACTGCCGCCCGGGCGGCACGAGCAGGAGATGCGGCGGGACATCGAGACGGTACGCCGCAACTTCGGCGGGCTGCGCCAGGTGACCGTGGTGAACCCGAAGGGCGGAGCCGGCAAGACGGTGGCCATCCTGCTGCTGGCGATGACGTTCGGCCAGAAGCGCGGCGGCTACGTGCTGGCCTGGGACAACAACGAGACCCAGGGCACCCTCGGAATGCGCGCCCAGCAGGACTTCCACTCCCGTACGGTGCGGGACATGCTGCGGGACCTGGGCCAGTTCCAGGGCGCGCACGGGCGGGTGGGCGACCTGTCGCAGTACGTCCGCTCGCAGGGCGAGGGGATGTTCGACGTCCTCGCCTCGGACGAGTCGGCCACGGGTGGCGAGATGCTCACCGCCGCCGCCTTCGCCGAGATCCGCGAGGTGGTCAGCCGGTTCTACAAGTTGATCTTCGTGGACACGGGCAACAACGTCCGGGCCCAGAACTGGCAGGCCGCCATGGACGCCACCGACCAGTTGGTGGTCACCATGTCGGCCCGCAACGACTCGGCGGAGACGGCCGCCCGGATGCTGGACCACCTGGAGCAGAGCGGCCGGCAGCGGCTGGTACGGCAGGCGGTCACCGTGGTCTCCATGCCGCCGTCGCGCAAGGAGATCGACCTGCCGGCGATCCAGGAGCACTTCGCGGCGCGCACCCGGGCGGTGCTGCTCGCGCCGTACGAGCGGCTCATCGACACCGGCGAGCCGATCCGGTACGGGGGACTCTCCGCGGCCGCCCGGGACGCCTGGCTGAAGATCGCCGCCGCCGTCGCGGAAGGGCTGTAGGCCCTCGCCGGGTGCGGCGGGATGGTGGGTTCGGACGAGCCGACGGCCGGCGGGACTGACGCCGCGCCGGCCGTCGGCTCGGGCGTCAGTTGCTCGCGAGCGCGTCCGCGGCGGCCGGGTCGCAGTCGCGGAGGAACTGGGCGCAGCGGGCCGCCTCGTCCGCCTCGCCGATCTCGTCGGCGGCCCGGGACAGCACGTAGAGGCAGCGCAGGAAGCCCTGGTTCGGCTCGTGCGACCACGGCACCGGACCGAATCCCTTCCAGCCGCTGCGGCGCAGCTGGTCCAGGCCCCGGTGGTAGCCGGTGCGCGCGTAGGCGTACGCCGGGATGACCTGGCCGGCGGCGAAAGCCCGCGCGGCCAGCGCACCCCAGCCGGCGCTGTAGGTCGGGAAGCGCGCCGCCACTTGGGCGTACGCCTCGTCGCTGCCGGCCTGCTCGGCGGCGGCCAGGGCGGCGTCGGCCTCGTCGTGCGCGGGGAGGAGAGTGGCCGGTGGTTCCGGCAACAGGTTCTGCATCGCCCCATTCAACCCGCTTCGCCCCGGGGCGCGCGAGGGGGTTGGGCGAGCCGACTGGCTGAACGGCTGAGGAGTTGGTCACGCCTGCGGCCCATGCCCCGGGCAGATGCTTTCGACTACAACTATTGGTCGGGAGCCTCCCCAGGACCCGGTACCGCGGAAGCCCGGTGGTCACGGCCGCCGGGCTCCCGTCGGTCCAGCGCGGGTGCGGTGCCGCGCTGGTCGGGCGACCTCCGGCGGCAGGTCGCCGGAGCGCGGAGGGCTCCCAGGTTTGGCCGGTTGACCCGGCGGGGCAGGATGGCCAGGGTGCCGACCCCACCTCCCGCGGACGTCATCGAGCCGCACACCTGCACCGACGAGATCGAGACCCGCGCCGAGTTCGACCGGCGGCTGACCACCGGCAGCCTCGTCGGGCTGACCGTGCAGGGGCTACGGCTCGACCTCGATCCCGTCCCCGACCTCACCGCCGTCGAGGTGACCGGCGCCCTCTTCGTGGGGTGCCGCTTCGCCTCCCGGGAGGTCGGCGCCGACCTGGTCCGGCGCGGCGCGAACGTGGTGCCGCCGTTCTCCGGGCTGCCCTACCCGACCCAGCCGTCCCACCTCTACACCCCGGAGGAGCTGGCCGCCGGGTTCGCCGAGGGCGGGTTCGCCGGGATGTACGACACCCGCGTCTACGAGCACTTCCGGGCGCACGGCGGGGCGCTGCCGGACGTCCGGGAGGCGCTCGGTCAGCGGCTGCACGACCACGGCGTGGACAACGCGCTGGCCGACGCCACCCGCGCCTGGCTGGCCACCCACGGGCCGCAGTCGGTGGTCGGCATCATGGGCGGGCACGCGGTGGCGCGTGGCAGCGCGCCGTACCGGATGGCGGCGGTGCTGGGCTGGGAGCTGGCGCGGGCCGACCGGCTGGTGGTGACCGGCGGCGGCCCCGGGGTGATGGAGGCCGCCAACCTCGGCGCCCACCTCGCGCTGCGGCCGGTCGAGGACCTGGACGCCGCGATCGACCTGCTGGCCGGGGCGCCGGACTTCACCGACCACGACCGCTACACGGCGGCGGCGCTGCTGGTCCGGGAGCGCTACGGCCAGCCGGTGGTGCCGCCCCGGCCCCGGGACGCCGACTCCGGCAGCGTGTCCCGCGCCGACTCGGCAGCGCTGGCCGCCGGCGACGTGGACTGGGCCCGCGCGGGCGGGCTGGCCATCCCCACCTGGCTGTACGGGCACGAGCCGGCGAACCTGTTCGCCGGCCGGATCGCCAAGTACTTCTCCAACGCCATCCGCGAGGACACCATCCTGCGGCTGGCCCGGGGCGGGATCGTCTTCGCCCCCGGCCGGGCGGGCACGGTGCAGGAGGTGTTCCAGGCCGCCACGAAGACCTACTACGGCACCGACGGGGCCAGCGGCGCGTACGTCTTCCTGGACCGTGCGTACTGGACGGACGAGCTTCCGGTGGAGTCGCTGCTGCGGCCGCTGCTGGGCGCCTCGCCGTTCGGCGACCTGTCGTCCTCCGTGCACCTCACCGACGACGTCCACGAGGCGGTCCGGGTGCTCACCGCCGGTTGAGAGAGAGGCACCTTCCTGTCGCATTCCGATGTGCAAGGTGCCCCTCCCAACGACAACGACGGCCGGCCCCCGGGTGGGGAGCCGGCCGTCGGCGGTACGCGTCAGCGCGTCACTGTGCTGCGTGGAGGCCGCTCAGCGCGTCACTTGGCCAGCGTGGTGCCGGTCGAGCGCAGGTGCTCGCAGGCCTCCGCCACGCGGGCGGCCATGCCGGCCTCGGCGGCCTTGCCCCAGACGCGGGGGTCGTACTGCTTCTTGTTGCCGACCTCGCCGTCCACCTTGAGCACGCCGTCGTAGTTGCGGAGCATGTGGTCCGCGACGGGCCGGGTGAAGGTGTACTGGGTGTCGGTGTCGATGTTCATCTTCACCACGCCGTAGTCCAGCGCCTCGCGGATCTCCGACAGCAGCGAGCCGGAGCCGCCGTGGAAGACCAGGCTGAGCGGCTTCTCCTTGCCGTACTTGGCGCCGACCGCCTCCTGGATCTGGTTGAGGATCTCGGGGCGGAGCTTGACGTTGCCCGGCTTGTAGACGCCGTGCACGTTGCCGAAGGTCAGCGCCGCCATGTAGCGGCCCTTCTCGCCCAGGCCGAGCGCCTCGACCATGGCCAGGCCGTCCTCGACGGTGGTGTAGAGCTTGTCGTTGATGGCGTTCTCGACGCCGTCCTCCTCGCCGCCGACCACGCCGACCTCGATCTCGAGGACGATCTTGGCCTCGGCGGCCCGGTCGAGCAGCTCGGCGGCGATCTGCAGGTTCTCCGCCACGGGCACGGCCGAGCCGTCCCACATGTGCGACTGGAACAGCGGCTCCTGGCCGGCGGCCACCCGCTCCTTGGAGATCGCCATGAGGGGCCGGACGAACTTGTCCAGCTTCTCCTGCGGGCAGTGGTCGGTGTGCAGGGCGATGTTGACCGGGTACTTCTTGGCCACCTCGTGCGCGTACGCGGCGAACGCCACCGCGCCGGTGACCATGTCCTTGACGGAGGGGCCGGAGAGGTATTCCGCGCCACCGGTCGAGACCTGGATGATGCCGTCGCTCTCCGCGTCGGCGAAGCCCTTGAGCGCCGCGTTGAGGGTCTGCGAGGACGTCACGTTGATTGCGGGGTACGCGTACCGGCCGGCCTTGGCGCGGTCCAGCATCTCCGCGTAGGTCTCGGGGGAAGCGATGGGCATGTCGAACGCTCCTTACTTACCGCTGTCGGCCGTCACCGGCCGCTGTTGTTCCTGGGTGCGCCGGACCGCGCTGTCCACCGTCGGCAGTATCCCGTAGAAGACCGGTGCCGGCACAACCGACCCGGTACGCGCCCGGTCCCTGGCCACCGCCCCACCGCCCCTCCCACCTGTCGGGCACGGAAGACGCCGATCAGCCAGCTCGCCACGGCCAGCACGACGGCACCCCGGGACGCGGCCGCGCGACGGCGGTGGTCGCCGACCGGATCAGGAAGCCCACCGTCCCATCCTGGCACCGGGGGCGGCGGCCGGTGGGTCGATTCGGTCGACTCGGCTTCCGAGCGGCGGGCGGACGCAACCCGTACGGTGTGTGGGGAACTGTCCGCTGAGATCCCGGGAGGGACTGATATGGGTCAGCCCGAAGAGGACTTCGCACCCAGCGACCACCTCAGCCCCGAGGAACGCGACATGGAGGCGGAGCCGGCCGACGCGATCGAGCAGGCCGCCGCGATCGACCCCGGCGACGCCGACACCGAGCCGCACCGTGGCCTGGAGGTCGACGACTGGGACGCGATGGAGCAGGCGCGGGTGGTCGCCGCCGACGAGGACGACTACCGCTGAGCCGTACGCGGGCCGGACGCCGCCGGACGACCCCGGTGGCGTCCGGCCCGCGCGTCAGCGGGTGCGGTTGACCCGTTCCGGATGCCGCGCCGCCCACTGCGCCAGCCGGTCCTCGCGCAGCGCCGCGAGGAACTCCGGGGCTTCCTCCGGGTCCGGTGACAGCCGCCAGCCGAGGCTGTCCGGCGGCCCGACCGGGAGACTGAGCCCGACCGGGTCGACGGACCTCAGATCCGGAAGCACCCTCAGCAGGTCCACGAGAGGCGTGCCGTCGCCGCCCGCCACCAGGTCCGCGCCGACGATGTCGACCAGCGCGAGGAGCCTGACGGGGTTGGTCAGCACCTCCTGTTCACCGGCCCGGCGGATCAGCCCGGCGGCGAAGAGCTGCGCGTGCCGGTCCCGGTCGAGCCCGCCCTCGGGCAGTCCCCGCCGCTGCCGCAACAGGTCGACCGAGGCGGCGCCGTCGAGCCGTTGGCAGCCGGTCGGGAAGACCCGCTCCGTGTGGACGGAGCGCACCTCACGCGGCAGGCAGACCTCCACCCCGCGGACCTCGTCGGTGAGCCGGCGCAACACCGGGTAGGTGAGCACCGCGCCGGCGTCGACGCGTACGCCGGTCAGGTCGGCGACCACCCGGCGGGTCAGCTCGTAGCCGCGCCCCAGGTCGGGCCGGGGCTCGCCGGCGCCGTACAGGAAGGCGGCGTTGAGCTTGTCGGTCCCGTGGCCGGGAATCGGCACCGCCAGGTCACGGGGCAGCGAGACGAGGTACGGCCGGCTGCGGTCCGCCGGAATGTGCACCAGCAGTACGGAGTCCGCCAGCCGGAAGGGCCGCTCCGGCGCACCGTCCACGCCGAGCAGCAGGATGTTCAACGCGCCCGTCGGTGCCGACCCGGCAGGCTCGGCGAGCAGGGTGGCGTCGTCGGCGACCCGGTCGGGCGTGAACTGCGGTATCCCGATCCCCAGCACGCCGAGCAGGGCCAACGCGACACCGCCGGCCTGGAGCCGCAGCCGGCGACGGCGACGGGCAGCCGCGAGCCGGTCGATGGCGGACCGCAGCGGGCCGGCGGGCGGCGTCAGGGTCTCGTGCCGGGCGAAGGCGGCACGCAGGTCGTCCTCGATCACGATCGGGCCTCCACGTATTCGGCGCGCAGCGTGGCCAGGGCGCGGGAGATGGACGAGCGGACGGTCCCGACGGCGCAGCCGAGGATGTCGGCGATCTCCGCGTCGGGCAGGTCCTCGTAGTAGCGCAGCACCAGCGTGGCCCGCTGCCGGCGCGGCAACCGGGACAGCCAGGACCAGATCTGGTCCCGCTCCACGGCGTGCTGGGCGTGGTCGGCCGGCGCCGGCACCGCGTCGTCGGGCTCGGCGCGCAGCAGCACCCGGCGCATCCAGGAGCCCCGCCGCCAGTCGACGTACTGGTTGGTCAGCATCCGGCGGACGTAACGCTCGGGCGAGTCGGCACGGGCCACCCGGCGCCAGTTGAGCTGGACCCGGACCATGGTGTCCTGCACCAGGTCCTGCGCCTGGTGCGGGTCGCCGGTCAGCATGACCGCGTACCGCAGCAGCGCGGCCAGCCGTGAGTCGGCGAACTCCTCGTACGTCACTGCACCTCCCGGGCTCCTGCTCCTGATGACGGATGCGGGCGGCCGGAACGTTGCGGCGCAGCCGTTCTGGTCGATGTTCGGCCGTTGCCGGCGAGGCGGGCAGCGACGACGCTCAGGGATTCCTAGGATTTACTGACCGCTCCGGGCATCGCACGGGAGGAACCCCCACATGCTCAAGCACTCCACCCGGCGGTGGCTGGCCGGGCTGGGCGTCGCAGGCGCGCTGGTCGCAGCCTCCGCCATTCCCGCCTCCGCCGCTCCGACCGGGAGCCTCGAGCTCAATGCCAACGACGTGATCGTCGCCCCCGGCGGCGCGACGAAGTGGGTGACCCTCTCCGCCCTCGGCATCGAGTGGTCCGACGACATCGTCGTGAAGGTGGACCGGAGCGAGGTCGCCGGGTTCGCCGACGTGCGGAGCACCGCTCCCGCCGGCGTCTGCACCGAGGCCGGCGTGATCCTGACGTGCAGGGTCCCCGACCTCGGCGATGGTGACCCGCCCGTGCAGATCGAGCTGTCGGTGCGGGCGAAGGACGGCGCCAGGCCGGACCAGGAGGGCGAGCTGGCGTTCACCGTCACCGCGCCCGGTTCCGGTTCCGGCAGTTTCCGCTCGACCGTCGCCGTCGGTGAGGGTGTGGATCTCGCCGCCGCCTATTCGTTGAAGCTGACCGGCACCCCGGGCGGCACGCTCAAGGCCCCGCTCACCCTGGAGAACCGGGGCGAGACGGCCGCCCGCGGTGCGGTGCTGTTCGTCTCCGCCAGCTACGGGCTCCGCCCCTCGCAGCGATACGAGAACTGCCGGTACGCCAGCGGCGCGTTCAAGGACTACGCATTCGTCTGCACGTTCGACACCGTCATCGAGTCGCACGGGGCCGCCGCGCTCGACTCCAGCTTCGGCTTCACCGTGCCGGCCGACAGTTGGGCTCCCACCGCCTACTCCGGCTCCGCGTTCTGGTTCACCCCTGCGGACTGGGAGGAGTACAAGGCCCAGACGAACGTGGATGACGATCTCGGGCCGGGGGGCACCGACGGCAGGCTCGAACTGCGGCCCGTCACCACGCGTCGTTCGGCGCAGACCGATGTCGACCCGTACGACAACCAGACGTGGATCGAGCTCCAGGTGACCGGCGACCAGCGGGCCGACGTGGCGGCGCTCGGGGCGAAGGTGGACGCCCGGGTGGGCAGGACCGTCCCGGTGACCGTCGGTTACGTCAACCACGGCCCGGCGGCGGTCGGCATCGGAAGCCGCCCGGGCGTCGAGGTCTCGACCACCGTCACGCTGCCGAAGGGTGTCACCGCCGTACGCGCCCCGAAGACCTGCGTCAGCAACGCGAGCGGCGAGGGTGAGCCGGGCGAGCCGGGAGCCTCGGCATATCGATGCTCCCTCATCGGCCGGGTCGGCAAGGGCGAGAAGGTGGAGTTCGCCTTCACGCTGCGCATCGACAAGGCCGGCAGCCACACCGGTGAGGTGCGGCTGCGCACGGGCGACGAGAACCCGACCAACGACACCGCCAGGATCCTGGTGAACGCGACCGGCGGCCAGGGCGGCGGGAACGACGACGGTGACGGCGGCACCCTGCCGATCACCGGCGGGTCCACCGGCCTGATCGCCGGCGTCGGCGGGCTGCTGCTGGTCGCGGGCGTGGGTGGCTACGTGCTGACCAGGCGCCGCAGGACCCGTTTCGTCGCCTGATCGACCCGGATCGCGGGAAAACGGGACGACGCAAGATCGAAGACACTGGGACCATGGGCGCGTGCTGCTCACTCTGACCACCACGCACCAGCCGGCCACCGACCTCGGGCACCTGCTGGTCAAGCACCCCGACCGCGCGCACTCCTTCGACGTGCCGGTCGGCACCGCGCACGTGTTCTACCCGGAGGCGGACGAGCAGCGTTGCACCGCCGCCCTGCTGCTCGACGTCGACCCGCTGCGGCTGGCCGGCGCGCGGGGCCGCGGCCGGCAGCAGGCGCCGACCCCGGACAGCTTCACTCTCGGGCGGTACGTCAACGACCGGCCCTACGCGGCGTCCAGCCTGCTCTCCTCCGCGCTGTCCAAGGTGTACCGCTCGGCTCTGCGCGGCGAGTCCCGCGAGCGCCCCGAGCTGGCCCGTACGCCGATCCCGCTGGAGGTGCGGGTGCCGGTGCTGCGCTGCCGAGGCGGCGCGGACGTGGCGGTCCGGATGTTCGGCCCGCTCGGCTGGGCGGTGACCGCCGCCCCGATCCCGCTCGACGAGCGGCACCCGGAGTGGGGCGACAGCCGGTACGTCGACCTGACGCTGAGCGGCACGCTGCGCGTCGCCGACGCGCTCAACCACCTCTACGTCCTGCTGCCGGTGCTGGACGACGCCAAGCACTACTGGGTCGCCCCGGACGAGGTCGACAAGCTGCTGCGGGCCGGCGAGGGCTGGCTGGCCGACCACCCGGAGCGCGACATGATCAGCCGCCGCTACCTGGCGCACCGGCGCGCGCTGGCCGGGCTGGCCCTGGCCCGCCTGGCTGAGCGACGCCCGACCGACGAGCCGGCCGCCGACGGGACGACCGCGGACGGGGGGACCGGGGACGGCACGACCGCGGACGGGGCGACCGGGGAGCGCGGGCAGGTCTCGGCCCGCCGGGCGTCACTGGCCGCGCGCCGGCGGGAGGCGGTGCTCGGCGCGCTGGCCGGTGCGGGCGCGAGCCGGGTGCTGGATCTCGGCTGCGGCGGCGGCGCCCTGCTCGCCGCGCTGGTCGGCGACCGCCGGTTCACCGAGATCGTGGGCACCGACGTGTCCACGCACGCGCTGGCCCTGGCCGCCCGGCGGCTGCGGCTGGACCGGCTGCCCGAGCGGCAGCGGGACCGCATCCGGCTCTGGCAGTCGGCGCTGACCTACCGGGACGACCGGCTGTGCGGGTACGACGCGGCGGTGCTGATGGAGGTGATCGAGCACGTCGATCCGCCCAGGCTGCCGGCGCTGGAGGACGCCGTGCTCGGTCACGCCCGTCCGGCGACCGTCGTGGTGACCACGCCCAACGCCGAGTACAACGTCCGCTACGAGGGGCTGCCCGCCGGGCGGTTCCGGCACGCCGACCACCGCTTCGAGTGGACCCGCGCGGAGTTCGCCGCCTGGGTCGACCGGGTGTCCACCACGTACGGCTACACCCCCGCGATCAGCGGGATCGGGGACGACGATCCCGAGGTCGGCGCCCCCACCCAGCTCGTCGTGCTGACCCGGAAGGAGAACCCGTGACCACCCTCGACATCCCCGAGCTGGCCCTGGTCGCCCTCGTCGGCGTCTCCGGCTCCGGCAAGTCCACCTTCGCGCGCCGGCACTTCGCGCCCAGCCAGGTGCTCTCCTCCGACACGTTCCGGGCGATGGTCGCCGACGACGAGAACGACCAGTCCGCCTCCGCCGACGCCTTCGACGCGCTGCACCACGTCGCCGCCACGCGGCTGCGGCGGGGCCGGCTCACGGTGGTCGACGCGACCAATCTCCAGCCGCACGCCCGGGCGGGCCTGGTGCGGGTGGCCCGCGAGCACGACGTGCTGCCGGTGGCCGTCGTGCTGGACGTGCCCGAGGCGCTGGCGTGGGAACGCACCGAGGGCCGCGCCGACCGCACCTTCAACCGGCAGGTGCTCGCCCGGATGCAGCGCGACCTGCGCCGGTCGTACAAGCTGTTGGCCCGGGAGGGCTTCCGCAAGGTGCACGTGCTGCGCGGCGTCGAGGAGATCGACGCCGCCGAGATCCGCTACGAGAAGCTGTTCAACGACCGGCGCGAGCTGACCGGGCCGTTCGACATCGTCGGGGACGTGCACGGCTGCCGCGCCGAGCTGGAGGCGCTGCTCGTCCGGCTCGGCTGGGAGCTGCGCCGCGACGAGCGGGGCCGGCCGATGGACGCGACGCACCCGTCGGGGCGTACCGCCGTCTTCGTCGGTGACCTGGTGGACCGCGGGCCGGACTCCCCCGGCGTGCTCCGCCTGGTGATGGGCATGGTCGCCGCCGGGCACGCGATCTGCGTGCCCGGCAACCACGAGCAGAAGCTGCTGCGCCGGCTGCGCGGCCGCGAGGTGCGGCTCACCCACGGGCTGGCCGAGACGATGGAGCAGCTGGCGGCGGAGCCGGACGCCTTCGTGGCCGAGGTGGCGGGCTTCATCGACGGCCTGACCAGCCACTTCGTGCTCGACGGCGGCCGGCTGGTGGTCGCGCACGCCGGGCTGAAGGAGGCCTACCAGGGCCGCGCGTCGGGCCGGGTGCGCTCCTTCGCGCTGTACGGCGAGACCACCGGCGAGACCGACGAGTACGGGTTGCCGGTGCGCTACCCGTGGGCGCGGGAGTACCGGGGTTCGGCGATGGTGGTCTACGGGCACACGCCGGCCGCCGTGCCGGAGTGGGTGAACAACACCATCTGCGTCGACACCGGCTGCGTCTTCGGCGGCCGGCTCACCGCGCTGCGCTACCCGGAGAAGGAACTGGTCTCGGTGCCGGCGGAGCGGGAGTGGTACGCCCCGGTCCGCCCGCTGGCCGCCGCGCCGGCCCGACCCGACCAGGTGCTGGAGCTGACCGACGTGACCGGCCGGCGGCACGTCGAGCACCCGTACGGGTCGCTGACCGTGCCGGCGGAGAACGCGGCCGCCGCGTTGGAGGTGATGAGCCGCTTCGCGGTCGACCCGCGTTGGCTGGCCTGGCTGCCGCCGACGATGGCGCCCTGCTCGACGGCGACGGCGGGCGGCTTCCTGGAGCACCCGGCGCAGGCGTTCGCCGACTACCGCGCGGCGGGCGTGGACCGGGTGGTCTGCGAGGAGAAGCACATGGGCTCGCGGGCCGTGGTGCTGGTCTGCCGGGAGCCCGACGGCGGGCCCTTCGGCCCGGGCTGCGGGGTGGTGCACACCCGCACCGGCCGCCCGTTCTTCGGCGCGCCGCTCGACACCGAGCTGCTCGACCGGGTGCGCGCGGCGGTCGGCGGGGCGGGGCTCTGGGACGAGCTGGGGACCGACTGGCTGCTGCTCGACTGCGAGCTGCTGCCCTGGTCGGCGAAGGCGGGCGGGCTGATCCGCGAGCAGTACGCCGGGGTCGGCGCCGCCGGCCGGGCCGCCCTGCCGGCGGCGCTGGCCGCGCTGGAGGCGGCGGCCGGGCGGGGCCTGCCCGTGGGCGAGCTGCGTGACCGGATGGCCCGTCGCCGCGACGAGATCCTGGCCTACTCGGACGCCTACCGGGCGTACGTGGGGCCGACCGACGGGCTGCGCGGGGTGACCCTGGCCCCGTTCGCGGTGCTGGCCGGCGCGAAGGCCAGCTACGCCGACCGGGACCACGGCTGGCACCTCGGGCTGGCCGACCGGCTCTGCGCCGCCGACCCGGAGTTCTTCACGCCTACCCGCCGCCAGGTGGTCGACCTGGCCGATCCGGCCGCCGAGGTGGCGGCCACCGAGTGGTGGCTGGCGCTGACGGCGGACGGCGGTGAGGGCATGGTGGTGAAGCCGTACGCCGGCCCGGCCGCCCGCACCGAGCGGGGTTCGCTGCTCCAGCCGGGCATCAAGTGCCGGGGCCGGGAGTACCTGCGGATCATCTACGGTCCCGGCTACGACGAGCCGGAGCAGCTGGCCGCGCTGCGCCGCCGGTCGCTGGGGCGCAAGCGGGGGCTGGCGCTGCGCGAGCACGGGCTGGGCCTGGCGGCGCTGGACGCACTGGTCGCCGGCGCTCCGCTGTGGCGCCGGCACGAGTTGGTCTTCGCGATCCTGGCCTGCGAGTCCGAGCCGGTCGACCCCCGGCTGTGACGAGGCGCCGACGGGTGACGGCGGTCGGCGGCGGCCGTCACCCGTGACCGCCCGCGTGTCGGTGGACATCCTGCGCCCGGTGCCGGTGGCGGAGCTGACGCTGCGGGTCCGTACGGTCCGGGCCGGCCGCCGGATCACGCTGGTGGAGGGGGTCGCGGAGGCCGGCGGGCAGGAGGCGGCGCGGCGGCCCGGTGCGGATGTGCCTGTCCGGCCGGGGTGGCACCGCCTCGCGCGCTGTGACGTCGAGCACCGGGCCGGTCGGCGGCCACCTAGACTACGGACGTTCCGTCCCCGACCGGCATACATCGGAGGTCGCCTCGTGCCGACGCCCACCACCACCCTGGCCCTGGGGCCGAGCTGGCTCGATCCAGAGGTGTTGATCTCGACGTTCGGGCTGATCGGCATCCTGGTGATCGTCTTCGCCGAGTCCGGCCTGCTGATCGGGTTCTTCCTGCCGGGCGACTCGCTGCTGTTCACCGCGGGGCTGCTCACCGCGGACGGGAAGTACATCACGTACCCGCTGTGGCTGGTCTGCCTGCTCATCACCATCGCGGCGATCGCCGGCGACCAGGTCGGGTACGCGTTCGGCCGCAAGGTCGGCCCGGCGCTGTTCCGCCGGCCGAACTCGAAGCTGTTCAAGCAGGAGAACGTGCTGAAGGCGCACGAGTTCTTCGAGAAGTACGGCGCGCGCTCCATCGTGCTGGCCCGCTTCGTGCCGATCGTGCGGACGTTCACGCCGATCGTGGCCGGGGTCAGCCGAATGAACTACCGCACGTTCGTGATCTACAACGTGATCGGCGGCGTGCTCTGGGGCACGGGCGTGACCGTGCTCGGCTACTTCCTCGGCCAGATCCCGTTCGTCAAGGCGAACATCGAGATGATCCTGATCGGCATCGTGCTGATCTCGGTCGTCCCGATCGCCATCGAGCTGCTCCGGGCATGGCTGGCCGCCAGGCGCGGCACCACCGCGCAGGAACGGGCCGCCGCCGAGGAGGCGATCCAGGAGACCCGCGAGCACTACGGCAAGCACTGACCGACCGGCCGTCCGGTGCCGTCCCCGGTGGGGGATGGCACCGGACGATCGGTGAAGGTCAGCGCGCCTTCTTGGTGGCGCGCTTGCGCGGCGGGGTCAGCAGATCGGCGATCGTGGCGATCGCCGACGGCACCAGCCGGTAGTACGCCCAGACACCGCGCTTCTCCCGCTCCAGCAAGCCGGCCTCGGTGAGGATACGCAGGTGGTGACTGACCGTCGGCTGCGAGAGGCCGAGGGGTGCGGTCAGGTCGCACACGCACGCCTCGCCCTCGGGCGCCGACTGGATCAGGCTGAGCAGCCGAAGTCGAGCAGGGTCGGCGAGGGCCTTGAGGACCCCTGCCAGACGCTCGGCATCGGCACGTTCGATCGGCTCGCCGGCAAGCGGCGAGATCTGAGGCATAGTCATTTCGGCCAACGCAGTTCCCACGTATTCCATCCTTCCACCAGCAGCATCGATCCGCCTGCATATCGGCGGATCCGAATCGGCAGACTTTTACGCCACAAGGCCGAGGTCAGCCAACGTATAGGCCGCTCGATACGGCAATCCGGCGGCTCGCACCGCGTCGCCGGCGCCTCGATCAACAATAACCGCCACACCCACGATCTCGGCCCCGACCTCGCGAAGGGCCTCGACCGCCGTCAACACACTTCCCCCGGTGGTGGAAGTGTCCTCCACCGCCAACACCCGCCGGCCGGCCACGTCCGGCCCTTCGATCCGGCGCTGGAGACCATGCGTCTTACCCGCCTTGCGGACCACGAACGCGTCCACCGGACGATCGGTCCCGGACGCGGCGTGCACCATCGACAGCGCCACCGGGTCGGCGCCCAGGGTCAGCCCGCCCACCGCGTCGTACTCCCAGTCGGCCGTCAGGTCACGCATCACGCGCCCCACCAACGGAGCGGCCTGGTGATGGAGCGTGACGCGACGTAGATCGACGTACCAGTCGGCCTCGCGGCCTGAGGAGAGCACCACCCGGCCGTGGACCACCGCCAGGTCAGTGATGAATTTACGCAGGTCGTCGTGGTCCCCCATGCCGATAGAGGGTACTGCTCAAGTCTGGGAGTCGCGTGCGGGGTCCACCGGGATCAGCCCTGGGGGCGACCGACGGGTGGCGATGTCCGGCTACGCTGAGCGACCGTTCAGCCGGACATATCGGACGATCGACGGAGATCGACGGGCCGAGTCGGCCGCGACCCGCCGCTCAGCCGCCGTCGCGGCCGATCCGGCCCCGGGTGTCCCGGGACACCGCCTCCAGCAGCCGCCGAGGCGCGTGCCGCAGCCCCGCCACGGCGAGCTTGTACTTCCACGCGGGAACGCTGACCAGCTTGCCTTTCCGCAGGTCACGTAGGGCTTCGTCGACCACGTCGTCGGCCCGCAGCCACATCCACTCCGGCGTCTTCGACATGTTGATGCCGGCGCGCTCGTGGAACTCCGTACGCGTGTAGCCGGGGCAGAGCGCCATCACGCGTACGTCGAAGGGCCGGGCGGACTGGCCGACGGACTCGCTGAAGTTGGTGACCCACGCCTTGCTGGCGGAGTATGTCGAACCCGGCATGACCGTGCCGAACCCCGCCACTGAAGAGACATTTATCACTGCCCCACGGCGCCGCTCGGTCATCGGACGCAGGGCCGCGAGGGTCAGCCGCATCACGGCGTGCACGTTGAGCCGCAGCAGCCGCGCCTCGTCCTCGGCGGAAGAGCGCAGGAACGGGGTGTTCAGGCTGATCCCGGCGTTGTTGATTAGCAACTCGATCGGCGACCCCTCGGCCAGCCGCCGCTCCACCGTCGCGCAACCGTCGTCGGTGGACAGGTCAGCCGGGAGCGTCTCGACCTCCCGGCCGTGCCGCCCGGTCAGCTCCGCGGCCGTCGCGGCCAGCCGGTCCGCGTCCCGGGCCACCAGCACCAGGTGCCAACCGTCGGCGGCCAGCCGGCGGGCGAAGGCGGCACCGATGCCGGCGGTCGCTCCGGTGATCAGGGCCCGCCGCTCGCTGGCCGACTGGTCGAGCGTCACGGGCGGTCCTCACTCGGCAGGTACGGGGGCGCGGGCGGCTGGTGCGGGGGCTGGACGGGTGGCGGCGCGGGCGACGCCGGAGGGTATTGCGGGGCGGACGGCGCGGGCCGCCGACGGAACCAGGCGCCCGCCGCCGGCAGTGCCAGCAGCACGGCTACCACAAGGTAACCGAGCACCTGGCCGACGGAAAGCCCCGCGCCCAGCGGAATCCACCAGGACGGGTAGGCGTCGGCGAGGAGGCCGAGGAGTTCCGCCGTCGCCCGCTCGTCGTCGCCCGACCCGAGCGGAGTGGCGCGCTGGCCGACCAGCAGCGCGAGCCCGCAGCACCCGGCGATCAGCCCCAGCCCCGAGACCACCCAGGTCGCGGTGCGGGCGCCGTCCCGGCCGGCCCGCAGGCCGAGGGCGAGACCGGCGAGGAGCAGCCCCGCGAGCAGGCTCACCACCGCCGTCAGCACGGTGGACACGCCCAGCAGGGTGACCGTCCCGTCGATCTGGTCCGGGAGCGCCGACGTGTCCGCCGCGGCGGCGCGGAACCGGTCGACGGTGCCGCCCCGGATCGCCACACCGGCGGCAGCGTACACGAGGGCGGCGACCGCCATCAGCGCCAGCAGCGCCACGGCCGCCGTGACGACGGCCGGACGGCGGGCCGGTGCCCGATCGGGGTACGACACGACGAGTCCCTCCGGTAGGCATCGGGTTGCAACCTACTCGGAGGGACCGTCGGCGTCGCTGTTATCGACCGGTCAACTCACCGGCGGCGGGGTCGGCCCGGGACGGTCCGACCCGGGCTGCTCGCCACCCGGGTTCGACCCCGGCTGGCCCGGCTGGTCCCCGCCGTACGGCGTGGACGGCGGCTGGTCGCCCGGGGCCGGCGGGTAGCCCGGCTGGTCGGACGCCTGCGGCTGGCCCGGCGTGGGCGGGTACCCCGGCGTGGGCGGGTAGCCGGGCTGGCCGGACTGCGGGTAGCCGGGCTGGCCACCGGACTGCGGGTAGGCCGCACCCGGGACCGGCGGCTCCCAGCCCTGCTTCGGCTTGCGGAAGAACTCGTTGGCCTTCGGCAGCGCCAACAGGATCAGCGCGGCGAGCAGCGCGAGCAGCCCGAGCACGCTGAGCAGCGTGGTGACCGGGGTGAACCAGCCGGGCAGCGCCTCGTCGAGGCGGCGCTGGATCTCCTCCGCGCTCGGCGCGTTGCCGGTCGTCTGACCGGTGCCCAGTCCGCCGCCCGCTCCGCTGACCAGTCCGCCGCCCGTGCAGCAGACCATGATGCCGCCGATCACCCAGGTGGTGATCCGCGACCCGTTGCTGCCCCGGTTGTTGAACACCCCGAGCACGGCCAGCACGACCGCGAGCAGGAGCACGAAGATGGCGCCACCGATGGTGATCATGGTGGTGATGTCGGCCAGGTTCTGCGTGCCGTTGGCGTCGGTGCCCCGGTACGCCTCGTCGAGCACCTTCGAGATGGTGCCGACGGTGGAGAGCGTGATGATGAGGCCGATCAGCTGGGTGAGCGCGAACAGCCACAGCAGATACGTGGATATGGTCACCACACCCGGCCGGGTGCGGGCCGGCGTGTTGTGGGAATCGACCATGATTCTCCTTCCCTAGATCGCGGTCACACCGTATCCAGGTCGAGCCAGTCCGGCACGTCAGACGGGCATTGACCCGCCGGGACGGCGGCGATCGCGGGGCCGCGGGCGGCACCTCAGTAGCCGCGCCACTCCGCGCGGGCGTACTCCAGCACGTGGGGCTGGAGCAGGGTGGAGGCCGGCACGTCCACCCGGCCCCGGTCGGCGGGGAAGGACCCGGCGGCGGAGAGCGTCGCCGCGTCGAGGAAGCGCAGCGCGGGCGCGTCCGGCGGCAGGGCCAGGGCGGGCGCGGTCGGGCCGGGGGCCGCCAGCAGGAAACCCCAGTCGCCGAAGGACGGCACGTCCACGTGGTACGGCGTGGTGGCGAAGCCCGCCTCGCGCAGCGACGCCTCGATCGACCAGTACGACCGGGGCGCGAAGTACGGCGAGCCGGACTGCACCACCAGCCGGCCGCCCTCGGCGAGCACCGCCCGTACCAGCGCGTAGAACTCGACCGTGTAGAGCTTGGCGGTGGCCGTCTCGTCGGGGTCGGGCAGGTCCGCCACCACCGCGTCGAACCGGTCGGGGGCGGTACGCAGCCAGGCGAACGCGTCGGCGTGCACCACCCGCACCCGGGGGTCGTCGAGCGCCCCGCCGTTGAGCCGGCGCAGCTGCGGCTCGCTGCGGGCCAGCGCCACCACCGCCGGGTCCAGGTCCACCACCGTGATCCGCCGGACGTCCGGATAGCGCAGCAGCTCGCGTACGGCGAGACCGTCCCCGGCGCCCAGCACCAGCACCTCGCCGCGCGGGCCGTTCAGCACCGGATGCACCAGCGCCTCGTGGTAGCGGTACTCGTCGACCGAGCTGAACTGGAGGTCGCCGTTGAGGAAGAGCCGCAGGTCGGTGCCGGCGCGGCCGGTCTCGGCGACCGAGCGGGTCAGCACGATCTCCTGGTAGCGGCTGCGCTCGGAGTGCACCACCGGATCCCGGTAGAGCTGCTGGCGGGCGGTCAGCTCGAAGTCGTGCGCGGTCACCCACGCGTACCCGAGGCTGAGGAAGACCACGACGCTGCCGGCGCCGAGCGCGACGCGCGCCCGGCGGCTCAGCTCCCGCCGGAAGACCGTGCAGACCAGTGCGAGCCCGGCGACGGCGTTCACCGCGCCGACCACCAGCGCGCCCTTGAGCAGGCCGAAGACCGGCAGCAGCAGGAACGGGAAGGCCAGCCCGCCGAGGAGCGCGCCGACGTAGTCGGCGGCGAACAGGTCCGCCACCGCGCTGCCGGCCGCCTGCTCCCGGATGCGTTGCAGCAGCACCATCAGCAGTGGAATCTCCGCGCCGATCAGCAGGCCGAGCACGAAGGCGGTGGCGACCAGCGCCGGGCCGTAGAGGTCCAGCCACGCGAAGGCCGCGTAGAGGCCGAGCACGGAGAGGCCACCGAGCAGGGCCAGGGCCAGCTCGATCGCGGCGAACGCGGGGGCGGACCGGGGCTGCAGGGGCTTGGCGGCGAGCGCGCCCACACCCATCGCGAACACCATCACGCCGAGCACGATCGACGCCTGCCCGACCGTGTCCCCGATCAGGTAGCTGCCCAGGGCCACCAGGGCCAGCTCGTAGACCAGGCCGCAGGCGGCACAGACGAAGACCGCGACGAGCACCGCCGCGCGGGACAGCCGCCACCGCGCGGGCGGTGCCGGCGCGTCGACGGTCACCGGCCCTCCGGCGTACGGGCGAAGGCCCGGGAGTTCCTCGTCCGCCCCTGCCGTTCGGCCTCCGTGCGGCGCTGTCGGCCGCGCTGCCAGAAGCCGACGGCGAACAGCAGCGCGGTGAACAGCAGCAGGCCGACCGCGGCGAGCAGGTAGCCCCAGCGGTCACGCCAGAGGTCGCTACCGGCGTCCGGCAGCGGTGGCGCGTCGGCCGTCGCGGCCGCCGGGGTCGCAGCCGGCTCCACCACCCCCGCCTCCGCGGCGAGCAGCGGCAGCGAGACGGCGGCCCGGGTGACGGCCCAGCCCGGCTCGTCGACGAAGGCGTCCTCGGTCAGCCCGAGCCGCTCCAGCCCGCTCTGCATCCGCAGGCGGGCGGTGGCGGAGACGTCGTCGGAGGTTTCCACCGTGATGCGGGCGAAGTCGTTGCTCTCGCTGCTCTCCGGCGTGTAGGCCACCCGGGCGACCACCTGCACCCAGCGCGGGCAGGCCGAGTTCTCCTCGACCGCCACCCCGTCGCCGAGGTTCGACCCGACGCTCAGCTCGGTGTAGCCGTAGTAGTCCTGGAGCACCCAGCCGTAGCAGATGCCCTGGCTGGCGCTGGCGTGTTGCAGGATCGGCACGGTGTCGCCGCGTTCCTGCGAGGTCGGCGGCAGCACGTCGTCGCCTCCGTCGCGGCTGTTGACCACGCCGATGCCCACGCAGCACAGGAAGGCCACGCCGACGATCACCCAGATGACCCAGCTGCCGCTCTTCATCGGGCCTTCGCGCGCCGGTCGCGGCGCGACGGGATGCTTCGCCGTGGTCATCAGCTGATGGCGGCGGCGATGATCGCACCGGTGGCGAGGTGCACGACGGCGGAGACCCAGACCGCCGGGTGCGGCTGCTGGTCGACCAGGATCTCGCCGAGCTTGCCCGGCGTGGCGACGTCGAGCAGCACGAAGGCCGCCGCCATGATCACCAGGCCGAGGATCCCGTACGCGGACGCGCCCACGATGCCGAGCGCGAAGTCGTCCTCGCTGGCGGCGATGGCGGCGACCACGATGATGCCGACGCCGGCGAGGTTCGAGGCGAGCAGCAGCGCCGCGTTGCGGTTGCGCTCGGTCCAGATCAGCTGGTTGAGCTTGCCGGGGGTGGCGAGGTCCACGAGGACGTAGCCGATGCCCATCAGCAGGACACCGACCGCCCCGTAGGCGAGGGTGACCAGCAGATCGGTGACGAGGGTCTGCACAGGAGGCTCCAGGGTGAGGGTGGTCGGTGCGTCACTTGCCGCTGCCGGGGCCGCCGCCCCGGACGGTGCTGCCACGGCCCCAGCCCCAGTGGGAGCCGACCGTGGAGTGGTAGCGGGGATAGGCGGTGCTCATGCGCTCCAGCAGGATCACCGAGCCGGCGGCGATCGGCAGGATCACCACCGAGTCGTCGTCGTAGCGCAGGTAGACGCCGCTGCCGTCGACGTACTGGTCGGCCGGCTGCCACGCGTCGGTGACCTCCTTCGCCACCTGGCTCGGCGACCGGGGCGAGGTGTAGGCGACGGCGTTGCGGCCGATGTCCCGGCTCGCCGCCCGCTTGTACTTGTCCTCGACGTAGCCGCGCGGCGAGAAGCTGCCGTAGAAGATCGCGAAGGCGGCGACCAGGGCGCCGATGACGGCGAACGCCACCCCCACCACGAACCAGCGTCGGTACGTCATCGCAGTGCCACCACCGTCTCGGTCAGGACCAGCTCGTTGGTCTGGGGATACGCGTGCCAGGTGCGCCAGGCGAGGGTGCCGGCCGGCGGGTCGGGGCGGACCGCCAGCGCGGTCACCGCGTCGACGTCGCCGGGGAACACGCCCACCAGCGCGTACGGGTCGTCGGCCAGGTCGGCGCGGAGGGCGGCCACCTGCTCGCTCAGCCCGGTGCCGGCGGGCCGCAGCACGGTCGCCGTGAAGTGGTAGCCGCTCGCCTCGTCCCGCACCGCACCGGGCAGCTCCGGCGGGCGGCCGGGCAGGCAGGCGACCGTCTCGGTCAGCGCGGCGCCGGGCGCGTGCAGGACCACCTGGTGCGAGGCGCCGAGCAGCCGCAGCCGCAGCCGGACGCCGTCGGGCAGGTCGAGGTCGAGCACGTGCAGCGCGGGCCGCTCGACGTCGTCGAGCGCCAGGCTGAGGTCGGCGGCGCTGGTGTCGACGTACGGGGCATCGAGGGTGACGAGCATCAGCCCACCTCGGACTGCGGATAGATCATCACGTCGCCGCGGTGCAGCAGCTCACCGAGCGCCACCTCCCAGCCCGCCTCGCCGTACGCCTCGAAGGAGAGCCGGGCGCCGCCGGGCGCCTGGTAGTCGTGGTACCGCATCGTGCCGGTCGGGTCGAGCCCGGTGTTGCCGACGGCGGTGAAGCGGGCCTGGCCGGACTCGTTCCAGTTGTAACGGCGTCCGGCGAAGTCGATGGTCGGGGCGCCGGGGGTGACGGTGGCGCCCTGCTCGGCCCCCCAGAGCACCAGTTCCAGCTCCGGGTCCTCCTCGACGGAGAGCCAGCGCCGCACGCCGCCGGCGTCGTCGAGCAGGTGCTCGGCCCAGCTCCAGCCGCCCTCGACGAGGCGGATCGAGCCGCGCACCGCGTACGACACGCCCCGGATCTCGACGATGTCGCCGGGCTTCAGCCGGCGCGGGTCACCGCGCAGCGCGTCGGCGTCCCGGTCCCGCAGCGGGTCACCCGGCCCCTTGGCCCGTTGTTGCGGGCGGGAACGCGTCCGGTTCCAGACGACCGCGGCCACCACCAGGCCCGCCACTCCGACCAGACAGCCCACCGTTGCCAGCACGTACGCGAGCGTTCCGCTCAACCCGACCACCTCCCCAGGTACGTCGGCGCAGACGGTAACAACCCCGCGCACCTGGGGAAAATGCCTGGTCGGGGAGTGAGAGGCCGGTTACGCCACGTGCCCGGCGACCGCCCTCCGCCGGGCCCGCCTTTCGAGGCTCTACGGCCCGTCGGGGCGGTCCGTGGCGTACTCGCGCAGGGTGGTGCGGCCCATGACGCAGCCCGTGAAGGTGCCGAGCTCGGCCGGGTCGTCGCGCAACGCCGTCCAGGCGGCGCGCCCGGCGGTCGGGTCGACGCGCTCCAGCAGCGTGGCGGCGTAGACGCGCCCGGCCGGGGTGCCCTCGGCGAGCAGCCGGTCGAGCTGTCCACGCAGGTCCTCGGGATCGTCGCCCAGCGCGGCCTCGACCCGCCGGTACGCCTCGGTCACCGGCAGCAGCGTCCCGGCGATCCCCACCCCACCGAACGCCACCGTCTCGGCCCGTCGCAGCTCGTCGAAGGCCGCCTCGACCTCCCGCTCCCGATCCTTGTTCCGCCCCATCCCAAACATCCTCCACCCCTCCCCCTCTTCCCACCCACCCCACCCACCCCACCCCCTTCCCCACCCACCCCCGCCCCACCCTGTTGATCATGAAGTTGTTGCCCGCCAAATCGGCGTGTCGCGACAACAACTTCATGATCAACGCGACTGGGGGAGGGGGTGGGGGAGAGGGGGGTGGGTTAGGCCGGGGTGATTGTTAGGGCGTCGGTGGTGGGTGCCAGGTCGACCCTGACCGTGTCGCCGTCGCGGATCTGGCCCGACAGGAGTGCCTTGGCGAGTTGGTCGCCGATCGCCGTCTGGACCAGGCGACGCAGCGGTCGGGCGCCGTAGATCGGGTCGTAGCCGTGCTCGGCGAGCCAGACCCGGGCCGGCTCGGTGATCTCCAGACCGAGGCGGCGGTCGGCGAGACGCTTCCGCATCCGCGTCAGCTGGATGTCGACGATGGCCCGCAGGTCGTCCCCGAGCAGCGCGGCGAAGACCACGATGTCGTCGAGACGGTTGAGGAACTCCGGCTTGAAGTGCGAGCGGACCACCGCCAGGACGCCCTCCCGGCGCTGCTCCTCGGCCAGCGTCAGGTCGCCGATCACCGACGAACCCAGGTTGGAGGTGAGGATCAGGATCGCGTTGCGGAAGTCCACCGTACGGCCCTGCCCGTCGGTGAGCCGGCCGTCGTCGAGCACCTGGAGCAGGATGTCGAAGACGTCCGGGTGTGCCTTCTCGACCTCGTCGAGCAGGATCACCGAGTACGGCCGGCGGCGTACCGCCTCGGTGAGCTGACCGCCCTCCTCGTAGCCGACGTAGCCGGGCGGGGCGCCGACCAGCCGGGCGACGGAGTGCTTCTCGCCGTACTCGCTCATGTCGATGCGGACCATGGCCCGCTCGTCGTCGAAGAGGAACTCGGCGAGCGCCTTGGCCAGCTCGGTCTTGCCGACGCCGGTCGGGCCGAGGAAGAGGAAGCTGCCGGTCGGGCGGTCGGGGTCGGCGACGCCGGCCCGGGCGCGGCGGACCGCGTCGGAGACCGAGCCGACCGCCTCGGCCTGACCGACCACGCGGGTGCCGAGCGACTCCTCCATCCGCAGCAACTTGGCGGTCTCGCCCTCCAGCAGCCGGCCGGCGGGAATGCCGGTCCAGGAGGCGACCACGGCGGCGATGTCGTCGGCGCCGACCTCCTCCTTGAGCATCGCGCCCTCGGCCTGGAGCCGGGCCAGTTCCTCCTCGGCCTGCTTCAGCTCGGCCTTGAGGGCGGGAATCCGGCCGTAGCGCAGCTCGGCGGCCCGCTCCAGCTCGCCGTCACGCTCGGCCCGCTCGGCCTCGCCGCCGAGCCGCTCCAGCTCCTCCTTGGCCGTGGAGAGCTTGGTGATGTGGCTCTTCTCCAACTGCCAGCGCTCCGACAGGACGGTGAGCTGCTCGCGCTTGTCGGCCAGCTCCTTGCGCAGCCGCTCCAGCCGCTCGGCGGAGGCGGCGTCCGGCTCCTTGGCCAGCGCCATCTCCTCGATCTCCAGCCGGCGCACCGCCCGCTCGATCTCGTCCACCTCGACGGGCCGGGAGTCGATCTCCATCCGGAGCCGGGACGCGGACTCGTCGACCAGGTCGATCGCCTTGTCCGGCAGGAACCGGTCGGTGATGTAGCGGTCCGACAGGGAGGCGGCGGCGACCAGGGCGGCGTCGGTGATCCGTACGCCGTGGTGCACCTCGTAGCGCTCCTTGAGGCCGCGCAGGATGCCGATGGTGTCCTCGATCGTCGGCTCGCCCACCAGCACCGGCTGGAAGCGACGTTCCAGGGCCGGGTCCTTCTCGATGTGCTCGCGGTACTCGTCCAGCGTGGTCGCGCCGACCATCCGCAGCTCACCGCGGGCCAGCATCGGCTTGAGCATGTTGCCGGCGTCCATCGAGCCCTCGCCCTTGCCGGCGCCGACGACGGTGTGCAGCTCGTCGAGGAAGGTGATGACCTGCCCGTCGGAGTTCTTGATCTCCTCCAGGACGGACTTCAGCCGCTCCTCGAACTGGCCGCGGTACTGCGCGCCGGCGACCATCGCGCCGAGGTCGAGCGAGACGAGCTTCTTGTTCCGCAGCGACTCCGGTACGTCGCCGGCGACGATCCGCTGGGCCAGGCCCTCCACGATGGCGGTCTTGCCGACGCCCGGCTCGCCGATCAGCACCGGGTTGTTCTTGGTACGCCGCGACAGCACCTGGATCACCCGACGGATCTCCGAGTCCCGGCCGATGACCGGGTCGATCTTGCCGTCGCGGGCGCTGGCGGTCAGGTCCACGCCGTACTTGGCCAGGGCCTGGTAGGTCTGCTCGGGGTCGGCGCTGGTGACCCGCCGGTCCCCGCCGCGTACGGACGGGAAGGCGGCGACGAGCGTCTCCTCGGTGGCACCGGCCGACTTCAACGCGTTCGACACCGCGCCGCCCACCCGGGCCAGGCCGGCGAGCAGGTGCTCGGTGGAGGTGTACTCGTCGCCGATCGGCCGGGCGATCTGCTCGGCGGCCCCGATGGCGTTGACGAACTCCCGGGCCAGGGTCGGCTCGGCGATGCTGGAGCCCCGCGCGGCGGGCAGGCCGTCGACCGAGCGCTGGGCCGCCCGGCGCAGCTCGCCGGGGTCGGCCCCGACGGCGCGCAGCAGGCCAGCAGCGGTCGAGCCGTCGGTGTCCAGCAGTGACAGCAGCAGGTGCCAGGGCTCCACGGTGGCGTGGCCGCGCTGGTTCGCCAGCGCGACGGCACCGGTGATGGCCTCGCGGCTCTTGGTGGTGAGACGTTCCGTGTTCATGGGCTCCCCCGGATCGGCGTGTCCACTGGAAAGGACACAACCAGAGTTGAGCCTATTCCGCTCAACCCTGACCACGTGAGCTGAATCACACGCGTCCCGCCCAGTGGCCGGACTCGCACCGGCCACCGGTCCGGCCCTGGCGAGCCGAGCCGTCCGCGTCCGTGGCGGAGAAGCACTGACAGATCACTCAGCGACAGGCGGCGTCCTGACTGGATCCGCAGGTGACGGCGGGGAGTAGCCTGACCGCGTGCGCGTACGTGTCGAACAGACCGCCCTGCCTGGCATCGGGGTCCGTCACGATCTGCTGACGGAATCCGGCCGCCGCCTCGGCGTCGTCTCCCACCGCAATGGCCGCCGTGACCTCGTCCTGTACGACCCGGACGATCCCGACTCATGTCAGCACGACATACCGCTGACCGACGACGAGGCGGAGGCGCTCGCCGACATCCTCGGGGCGTCCCTGATGCTGGGCCAGCTCTCCGGGCTGCGCGACCAGGCCGCCGGTCTGCTCACCGAGCAGATCGCCATTCCGGCCGGGTCGAAGTACGTCAACCGGAAGCTCGGCGACACGCAGGCACGCTCCCGTACGAGCGCCTCGATCGTCGCGGTGCTGCGCCACGGCGAGGTGATCGCCTCGCCGGACCCGTCCTTCCGCTTCGCGGCCGGTGACGTGGTGGTCGTCGTCGGGACCCGCCAGGGCCTCGACGGCGTGACAGCCATCCTCGCCGACAGCGACCCGGACGGCTGAGGCGCGGATGCACCACACGACAACACTGCTCATCGAAGTCGGTGCGCTGCTGTTCCTGCTCGGCCTGCTGGGCCGGCTCAGCCGCCGGATCGGCCTCTCACCCATCCCCCTCTACCTGCTCGCCGGGCTCGCCTTCGGGCATGGCGGCCTGCTCCCCCTCGCCGCCAGCGAGGAGTTCTTCGCGGTCGGCGCCGAGATCGGCGTGATCCTGCTGCTGGTGATGCTCGGCCTCGAATACTCGGCCAACGAGCTCGTCGGCAACCTGCGCGCCGCGGCCCCCGCCGGGCTGATCGACGGGCTGCTCAACGCGCTGCCCGGGGCGGCGTTCGCACTGCTGCTCGGCTGGGACTGGATCGCCGCCCTGGTGCTCGCCGGCATCACCTGGGTCTCCTCGTCGGGTGTCATCGCCAAGGTGCTCGCCGACCTCGGTCGCCTCGGTAACCGGGAGACGCCGGTGATCCTCTCGGTCCTGGTGATCGAGGACCTGGCCATGGCGCTCTACCTGCCCCTGCTGACTGCCGTGCTGGCGGGCACCGGCCTGCTCGGCGGCGGCATCGCGCTCGGCGTGGCGGTCGGCACCGTGCTCCTGGTGCTGGTGGTCGCCATCCGGTACGGCAAACTCATCTCCACCGCCATGTCGGCGAAGGACCCGGAGGCGCTGCTGCTCGGCGTACTCGGGATGACCCTGCTGGTGGCCGGCATCGCGGCGAAGCTCCAGGTGTCGGCGGCGGTCGGGGCGTTCCTGGTCGGCATCGCGCTCTCCGGGCCGGTGGCGCACAACGCCACGGAGCTGCTCACGCCGCTGCGTGACCTCTTCGCGGCGGTCTTCTTCGTCTTCTTCGGCCTGGTCACCGATCCCCGGGACATCCCGCCGGTGCTGCTGCCCGCGCTCGCGCTGGCCATCGTCACCATGGCGACGAAGACCCTCACCGGCTACCTGGCCGCCCGCCGGGTCGGCATCGCCGAACCCGGTCGATGGCGCGCCGGCCTGGCCCTCGTGCCACGGGGCGAGTTCTCCATCGTCATCGCGGGCCTCGCGGTGGCAGCCGGCAGCGTCGAGCCGAAACTGGCGGCGCTCGCGACGGCGTACGTGCTGATCACCGTGGTGACCGGGCCGATGCTGGCGCGGCTGCCCGACTTCGCGTGGTTCAAGCGCTGGCTGCGGCAGCGCGGCGCCGCGCAACGGGCCCAGCCGGCACCCGTCGCGGACTGATCGACGTTGGCCGAGGGCCGCATCGACCGAGGGCCGCATCGACCGTACGGTCGGGGCGGCCCTCGGCCAACGGATGCCGAATTGCTCCGCGCGGGGTCTACCGCCGATCAGCGCTCCGGGTTACCGTTTCGCCCCAGCAGCCAGAGCTCGCGGGTGGCCGACATCCTCGCGGGCTCAGAGCGGAAGGTTGGCCGGTGAGCGTGCAGGAGTCGACGTTCCACGGCTTCGCCAACCCCGTCGACCCGACCCCCGCCGAGTTGCGGGCGTGGGCCTACCAGCCGAACTCCGTACCGCTGGCCTCGATGCCACCGGACTGGGACCTGCTGGTCTCCGGCGACCGGCTGGTGGCGGTGCTCTTCGGCCTGGCGATGGACCCGGCCTGCCCGGCGCGCCGGTTCGCGCTGCACTGCCTCTACATCTACGCCGCCGACGGCATCCGGACGAACTTCCGCGCCCACCCGAAGCGGCGCTTCCGCAAGCTCGTGGAGCAGGCCGAGCGCGACGGCGACGACCTGATGCGCACCTGGGCGTACAACAGCCGGGTGCTGCTGGCCCGCCCGGAACTCTTCGTCTACCGGGACTGGTGCGAGGGCGGCCTGGTCCGGGAGAACCGCCGCATCGCCTGAGCAACGCAGGCACTCTTCGACGACGAACGGGCCGGGCCCCCGCACGGGCGTCCCGGCCCGCACCTCCGACGACGAACGGGCCGCGGGCCCCGCACGGAGCCAACGAGCGTCCCGGCCCGCGCCCCCGACGACGAACGGGCCGGGGCCCCCCGTGGGTCCCGGCCCGCACGTCGGCGGAACGTCAGTGCTCCGATCCGCCCTGTTCGCGGCGTCTCGCCTCGTCACGTCCCTGCTCGGTGCCGTGGTCGGCCCGGTCGGCGTACGCGCCGTTCTTGACCTTGTCGGTGAAGCGGCCCTCGGTGACCCGGTCGAATCTCTCCCGGACGTTCTTCGCCACCTCTTCGAGCCGTTCCTCCGCCTGCTGGGCAACCTTCCTCGCGGCTTCCGTCATGGCTCCCCCTGCCATTGGAGTCCGGATTAAGCGGGTTGGACCTGATTCGCAGATTAGCGGATCCGGTGCCGCCCCCGCCGGCAAACCCGCAACCGCGACGGGTGGAACACCAGGGGTGTCATCCGGGGGCGGAGACACCCCTGGTGTTCCACCCGTGGCTCAGGCGGAGCGGTGTTCGGCGTTACGTCGGACGCGATGCGCCGGAAAGGCCTGCCCCGCCGGCGACGCGGACGGTGCGGCGACCGGCGACAGCGACAGCGGCAGCGACCGACGGCGGCACACCCGGGGCCGGGAGCGGCAGCGACCGACGGCGACGGCGACAGCGGCAGCGGCACACCCGGGGCGGGGGCCGGGAGCGGAAAGACGACCGCGCCCGGCCGCGGGAAAGCGGCCGGGCGCGCGAGGTGTCGTCAGCGCTCGGGGCCCCGGCGGGGACGCCAGACCACCAGCGCGGTGGAGGTGCGGTTGGTCGGCACGAGGTCGCTGCCCGGGAAGCGGGCCAGCGCCTCCAGTTCGGCGATCCGCCGGTACGCGGCGTCCAGCTCCGCCTCCAGCCGGGCCACCCGCTGCTGCGCCTGCTCCAGCAGCCGCTCCAGCCCGATGATCCGCTTGACCCCGGCCAGGTTGATCCCGTCGTCCTGGCTGAGCCGCTGCACCTCGCGCAGCAGCACGACGTCGCGGACGCTGTAGCGGCGCCCGCCGCCGGCGGCACGTCCCGGCTGGACCAGACCCAACCGGTCGTACTGGCGCAGGGTCTGCGGGTGCATCCCCGCCATCCGCGCCGCCACCGAGATCATCAGCACCTTGGCCTCGTAGGCAGGGTCACCCGAGCCGACGAACTCGTCCGACATCCCGCTCACCTCCGCGTGCACTCCACCGAGCCGACTGAACACCGGGTCAACTGAATCGACGTACCCGCGCCTCGAGATGTTCCCGGGCGGCCGGCGGGGTCTGCGCGGCGAAGTCCTCCAACGCCGCTCGCGCCTCGTCGGACACCTTCGCGGGTACCACCACGTCGAGGGTCACCAGCAGGTCGCCCGCCTGACCGTCACGGCGGACCACCCCCTTGCCCCGCGCCCGCAGGATCCGGCCGCTCGGCGTACCCGGTGGGACCCGCAGGGTCACCGTGCCGTCGAGGGTGGGCACCCGCAGGTCCGTGCCGAGCACGGCCTCCGCGAACGTGACCGGCACCGTCAGCGTGAGGTCGTCGCCGGTACGCCCGAACAGTTCGTCCGGCCGCACCTTCACGTGTACGAAGAGGTCGCCCGCCGGGCCACCTCGCGCGCCGGGCTCGCCCCGCCCGGCCAGCCGGATCTTCTGGCCGTCCGCCACGCCGGCCGGGAAGCGGACGTTCAGCGTGCGGGTCTTGGTGACCCCGCCGGTGCCCTGGCACTCGGGGCACTTCTCGTCCACGACCGTGCCCACGCCCTGGCAGTTGCGGCACGGCTCGGAGAAGCTGAACGACCCCTGGTTGCGGTTGGTCACCCCGGCCCCGTGGCACACCGGGCAGGTGCGCGGCTGGGTGCCGGGCTTGGCCCCGTTGCCGTGGCAGGTGTCGCACACCCCGGGGGCGCGCAGCGTCAGCGGGAGCGTCACCCCGCGTACGGCGTCGTCGAAGTCGAGGGCCACCTCGGCCTCGACGTCCCGCCCCCGGGCCGGGCCACGGGCCGCCGCCCCGCCGGCGGGACCGCCTGCACCGCCCGAGAAGATCGAGCTGAACAGGTCCTGGAAGCCGGCCCCGCCGAAGCGGCGGTCACCGCCCCCGCCCGCGGCGCCCCCGAACAGGTCGGAGACGTCGAACGGCGCGCCGCCGGGCTGGCCGGCGCCACGGGCCCCGCGCCGGAACGCCCCCGAGCCGAACAGCGACCGCAGTTCGTCGTACTCCCGCCGCTTGGCGTCGTCGCCGAGGACGGCGTACGCCTCGGAGGCGGCCTTGAAACGCTCCTCGGCCTTCGGGTCGCCGGGGTTGTGGTCCGGGTGCGAATTCCGGGCCAGTTTCCGGTACGCCTTCTTGACGTCGTCGGCGGTGGCGGCCTTGTCCACGCCCAGCACGGCGTAGAAGTCCTTCTCGATCCAGTCCTTGGAACTCACCGGTCCACCCCCTTCCCTAGCTGGGGACCGACCGTCCCGCCGGCCCTCTGCGGGCGGGCGGGACGGTCCGGTCGTGGTTCCGCACTACTCCGGGTCGGCGACCGCGACCATCGCGGGCCGCAACAGTCGCTCACCGGCCTGGTAGCCCCGACGCATCACCTGTACGCAGGTGGGCTCGGTGACGTCGGCCGAGGTCTGGTGGGCGACCGCCTCGTGCCGGGTCGGGTCGAACGGGTCGCCCTGCTCGCCGAACGGGGTCAGCCCGAACTTGCCGAGCGCCGAGACGAGCTGATCGGCCACGCTGCCGAACGGCCCGACCAGGTCGCCGTGCTCGCGGGCCCGGTCCAGGTCGTCGAGGATCGGCAGCAGCGCGGCGAGCACCGCACCGGTTGCCTGCTCGGTGACCAGACCCTTGTCCCGGTCCACCCGCTTGCGGTAGTTGGCGTACTCCGCCGTCACCCGCTGGAGGTCCCGGGTCCGCTCGTCGAGGTCCTTGCGCAGCGCCTGGAGTTCGGCGCCGAGCGCGGTCGGGCCGCCGTCGACCGGCTGTGCCGGGGCGTCCACCACCGGCGGGCCGGTCACCTCGGCCGCCTCGACCTCGATCTCGTCGACGACGACCTCGGCCTCCTCGACCAGGCCCTCGGCCGGGACGTCCGATCCGGCGTCGGCGGCGGCCGGCTCGGACGTCTCGCTGATCTTGCGGTTGTCACGGATGACGACCCGTGGCCCGTCGCCGGCCTGCTCGGCGGGCGCGGAGCCACCCGGCGCCGACCCGGTCGCACCCGGGTCGGCAGCTCGTGGCTTCTCCGTCATGGGGCTACCTCATCCCTCTGCCGTGGTTCCGTGTCCGGGACGAACCGTCACTTCTTGTCCTTGTCCTCGTCCACGATCTCCGCGTCGACCACGTCGTCCGCGCCGCCGGCGGGCCCGCCGGCCTGCGTACCGCCGGTCGCCCCGGCACCCTCCGCGCCCGGACCGGCCTCGCCCGACTGCTCGCCCTGCTGGGCGTAGAGCAGCGAGCCGGCCTCCTGGGAGACCTGCGCCAGCCGCTCGTGGGCCGACTTGATCTTCTCGATGTCCTGGCCGCCGAGCGCGCCGCGCAGCTCACCGAGCGCCTCGTTGATCTTGTCACGGGACTCCGCCGGCAGCTTGTCGCCGCTCTCGGCCAGGAACTTCTCGGTCTGCCACTGGAGCGCCTCGGCCAGGTTGCGGGTCTCGGCCTCCTCGCGGCGACGCTTGTCGTCCTCGGCGTGCTCCTCGGCGTCGCGGCGCATCCGCTCGATGTCGTCCTTCGGCAGCGAGGAGCCGCCGGTGATCGTCATCTTCTGTTCCTTGCCGGTGCCGAGGTCCTTGGCGTGGACGTTGACGATGCCGTTGGCGTCGATGTCGAAGGTGACCTCGATCTGCGGCACGCCGCGCGGCGCCGGCGGGAGGCCGGTCAGCTCGAAGGTGCCGAGCTTCTTGTTGTAGGCCGCGATCTCCCGCTCACCCTGGAACACCTGGATCAGCACCGACGGCTGGTTGTCGTCCGCCGTGGTGAAGACCTCGGAGCGCTTGGTCGGGATGGTGGTGTTGCGCTCGATCAGCTTGGTGAAGATGCCGCCCTTGGTCTCGATGCCCAGGCTCAGCGGGGTCACGTCGAGCAGCAGGACGTCCTTGACCTCGCCCTTGAGCACGCCGGCCTGGAGGGCGGCGCCGACGGCGACGACCTCGTCCGGGTTCACGCCCTTGTTGGGCTCCTTGCCGGTGAGCTGCTTGACCAGGTCGGTCACGGCCGGCATCCGGGTCGAGCCGCCGACCATGATGACGTGCTCGACGTCGGAGACCTTGATGCCGGCGTCCTTCACTGCCTGCTCGAACGGGCCCTTGCAGCGGTCCAGCAGGTCCTGCGTCATCCGCTGGAACTCGGCCCGGCTGAGGGTCACGTCCAGGTGCAGCGGGCCCGCCGCACCGGCCGTGATGTACGGCAGGTTGATGTTGGTGGTGGTGGCGGCGGACAGCTCGATCTTGGCCTTCTCGGCCGCCTCGCGGAGCCGCTGGAGGGCCATCTTGTCCTGGCCCAGGTCGATGCCGTGCTCACCGCGGAAGGTCTTCACCAGGTGGTCGATGATCCGCTGGTCCCAGTCGTCGCCACCGAGGTTGTTGTCACCGCTGGTCGACTTGACCTCGACGACGCCCTCGGCCAGCTCCAGCAGCGACACGTCGAAGGTGCCGCCGCCGAGGTCGAAGACCAGGACGGTCTGCTCCTTGGAGCCCTTGTCCAGCCCGTACGCCAGGGCCGCCGCGGTCGGCTCGTTCACGATCCGCAGCACGTTGAAGCCGGCGATCTCGCCGGCCTCCTTGGTGGACTGGCGCTGGCCGTCGTTGAAGTAGGCCGGGACGGTGATCACCGCGTCGGTGATCTGCTCGCCCAGGTACGCCTCGGCGTCCCGCTTGAGCTTCATCAGCGTGCGGGCCGAGATCTCCTGCGGGGTGTACTTCTTGCCGTCGATGTCGACGGACCAGTTGGTGCCGATCTCCCGCTTGACCGAGCGGATGGTCCGGTCCGGGTTCGTCACCGCCTGGCGCTTGGCGACCTCACCGACGAGCACCTCGCCGTTGCGGGCGAACGCGACGATCGACGGGGTCGTCCGCGAGCCCTCAGCGTTGGCGATGACGGTGGGCTCACCGCCCTCCAGAACGCTGACGCAGGAGTTCGTCGTGCCCAGGTCGATACCGACCGCACGTGCCATCTTCGCTTCCTCGCTTCATCACGTCGTGGGCAGGTGACGGGCGACGCCCGTCGAGCTGCCCGGCGGGCGTCGCCCGCAGCGACCCCACCACAAGTTGAGTGAACTTGACTCAATAGTGCCACGCCCCGCGAAATCGTCAAGTCGGGGTTGAGCCGACCCGACGCAACCCCAGGTTCGTACCGATCGGTTGTCTTCCCTTGCATCGGTCGGGCACGCTTTAGCGGTGACGACGCACGGCGATCCCGCCACCCCGGCCGGCACGCCCACCGTCGCAGCCCGCACCGGCCCCACGGACGCCGGGGAGGACCGGCCCGCCACCACCGGGGACGACAGCCTGCCCGCCACACTGGCCGGCCTGCGCGCCGCGATCGGGGCGGCCCGGTTCCCACTCGCGCTGCCCTCCGCCGAGCCTGCCCGGCGCGCCGGCGGGAACCTCACCGACCAACTCGACGACTACCTGCTGCCCCGGCTGCGCCGGCTCGACGCGCCGCTGCTCGTGGTGGTCGGCGGGTCCACCGGCGCGGGCAAGTCCACGCTGGTCAACAGCATGGTGCAGGCGCGGGTGAGCGCCGCCGGGGTGCTCCGCCCGACCACCCGCTCCCCGGTGCTGGTCTGCAACCCGGCCGACTCGGGCTGGTTCCGCCAGGGCGAGCTGCTGCCCGGCCTCACCCGCACCACCGAGCCCAGCGAGGACCCGCGCACCCTGCAACTGGTGACCGCCCCGGCCCTGCCGGCCGGGCTGGCCTTCCTCGACGCCCCCGACATCGACTCGGTCGTCGACGCCAACCGGGCCCTGGCCGGGCAACTCCTGGCCGCCGCCGACCTCTGGCTCTTCGTCACCACCGCCGCCCGCTACGCCGACGCCGTCCCCTGGGAGCTGCTGCGCAGCGCCCGGGCCCGGGGCGCGGTCATCGCCATGGTGCTGGACCGGGTGCCTCCGGAGGCGGCCGACGAGATCGCCGCCCACCTGTCGGAGATGCTCGCCGCCCAGGAGCTGGGGGCGGCCCCGCTCTTCGTGCTGCCGGAGACCTGGGTCGACGGGCAGGGCCTGCTGCCCGAGCGGGTCACCGCGCCGCTCGCCGCCTGGTTCGCCCGGCTGGCCGCCGACGCCGACGCCCGCGCCGCCGTGGTCCGGCAGACCCTGGACGGCGCGCTCGCCGCGCTGCACCCGGCGGTCGAGGGGCTCGCCGACGCCGCCGAGGAGCAGATCACCGCCGCCGACGCGCTCGACGAGCGGGTGCTGGCCGCGTACCGGGGGGCGTACCGGACCGTCGGGCAGGGGCTGAAGGACGGCCGGTTGCTCCGCGGCGAGGTGCTGGCCCGCTGGCAGGAGTTCGTCGGCACCGGCGAGTTCTTCCGCACCATGGAGGCCCGCATCGGGCGGCTCCGCGACCGGGTGGTGGCGGCCGTCACCGGCCGGCCCGCGCCCGCGTCCGAGCTGCGGGACGCGATCGAGTCCCAGCTGGTGACCCTGCTGCGGGGCGTCGCCGCCGAGGCGGCCGAGAACGCGTACACCGGGTGGAAGGCCCATCCCGCCGGGGCGGCGCTGCTCGAACCGGAGCTGGCCCACCCCTCCGCCGACCTGCCCGAACGGGCCGAGCGGCTGGTGCGGGAGTGGCAGCGGGGCGTGCTGGAGCTGGTCCGCGCCGAGGGCGGCGACCGCCGCTTCGTGGCCAGGACGGCCGCGTACGCGGTGAACGCCACCGGGCTCGCCGTCATGATCGCGGTGTTCGCCTCGACGGCGTTCATCCCCACCGGGCTGGAGGTGGCCACCGGGGCCGGCACGACCGTCGCCGCGCAGACCGTGCTCCAGGCGATCTTCGGCGACCAGGCCGTGCGTACGCTGGCCGCCAAGGCCCGGGCCGACCTGCTGGACCGGGTGCGGGCCCTGCTCGACGACGAGGCCGCCCGCTACCTGGACCGGACGGCGCAGGCGCGGCCCGCCGCGGGCACCGCGGAAGCCCTGCGCGGCGCCGCCAACCGGGTGGAGATCGCCCGCAACCGCAGCGACCTCTCCGGCGCGGCCGTCGCGGGCCCGCCCGGCACCGGGGACGGAGGGTCATGACCAACATCGTCGGGCGGATGCGCGAGGCGTTCCGCGGAGACCAGCGGGTGGACGCCGACGCGCTCGTCGCCCGCCTCGACGCCGTACGCCGGTTCCTCACGGTCGTCGACGGCCACCTGCCGGACGCGCGGCTCGTGTCGGCGCACACCCTCGTCGAGCGGGCCGGCACCCGGCTGGCGCTCTCCCGCGACCACACCGTGGTGGCCCTCGCCGGCGCGACCGGCAGCGGCAAGTCCAGCCTGTTCAACGCGCTGGCCCGGATGGCACTCTCCACGGTCGGGGTGCGCCGCCCCACCACCGGCGTCGCGCACGCCTGCGTCTGGGGGCCGCTCGACGGCGGCAACCGCCTGCTCGACTGGGTGGGCGTGCTGCCCCGGCACCGGTTCGTCCGGGAGAGCGTGCTGGACGGCGACGACGAGTCCGCCCTGCACGGGCTGATCCTGCTCGACCTGCCCGACTTCGACTCGGTGCAGCGGTCGCACCGGCTGGAGGTGGACCGGCTGCTCGGCCTGGTCGACCTCGTGGTGTGGGTGGTCGACCCGCAGAAGTACGCCGACCGCGTCATCCACACCAACTACCTGCGCGAGTTCCACCGGCACCGGGACGTCACCCTGGTCGTGCTCAACCAGGCCGACCGGCTGCCCCCGGCCGAGCTGCCCCGGGTGCTGGCCGACCTGCGCCGGCTGCTCGACTCCGACGGCCTGGACGGCGTACCGCTGCTGGCGACCACCGCCGTCGACCCGGCGGGCATGGTCGGGCTGCGGGAGGCGCTGGAACGCACGGTGGCCGAGCGGCAGGCCGCGCTGCGGCGGCTCCAGGGCGACGTGGACGCGGTGGTGGCCGGGCTCGAAGAGCTGGTCGGCGGCGCCTCGCCGGCCGGTGGACCCGACGACGCCGCCGTCAGCGCGCTGCACCGGGCGCTCGCCGGCGCCGCCGGGGTGCCGCCGGTCGCCGAGGCGGTCGAGCAGGCGTACCGGCACCGGGGCGCCGCCACCACCGGCTGGCCGCTGGTCCGGGGCTGGCGGCGGCTGCGGCCCGACCCACTGCGCCGGCTGCACCTGCCCGGCCCGGCCGCCGGCCGCGACGAACCGGCGGAGAGCCTCGTCGCCGCGACCTCGGTGCCCGACCCCACCGCAGCGCAGCGCGCGGCGCTCGGGCTGGCGATCCGGTCGGTGGCCGAACGGGCCGGGACGGACCTGCCCGCCGCCTGGCCGGCCGCGGTGACCGCCGCCGCCCGCTCCCGCCTCGCCGACCTGCCGGACGCGCTGGACCGCGCGGTGGCCAACACCGACCTGGGCATGGACCGGCGACCGCTCTGGTGGCGATTCGTCGGCGGCCTCCAGTGGCTGGTGACCCTGGCCGCGCTGGCCGGGCTGGGCTGGCTGGCGCTCGGCTACGCGCTGCGCGCGCTGGGCCTGCCGGCGCTGGAGCACCCGATGGTCGGCGAGGTGCCGCTGCCCACCCTGCTGCTCCTCGGCGGCCTGCTCGCCGGGCTGCTGGTGGCCGCCCTGACCAGGCCGATCGTCCGCTGGGCGGCCCGCCGCGCCCGTCGCCGGGCCGAACGGCGCCTCACGGACGCGGTGGCGACGGTCGGCGAGGAGCACGTGCTGACCCCGGTGCGGGCGGTGCTCGCCTCCTACGCCGAGGCGCGTACGGCTCTGGGGGAGGCCGCCGGCCGCTGAGTCGAAAATCCCGTCCCACGACAACCGCAGGTCGGCGGCGTGGCGGCGCGACGCGGGCCCGACGCTCGGGTCGCTCGTACCGTCCCAGGGCGGGCGGCGGCGTAGGGTCGGTGGATGGGAACGCCTCAGACCCCGTACGACGCGGTGCTGCACGCCGCCCGCGACGTGGCCAAGCTGGACAACGCCCTCGACGCGGAGATGCTCGGCGCGGCCCTGCTCGGCAGCGTCTACTCCGTCGCCGAGACCGAACGTGACGCCGCCGTCCGGGACTTCGTGGCCGGCTTCCTGGCCGCCACCTCCCGCCGCCGCTCGGCCGCAGCGACCACCATCCGTTCCGTGTTCGCCGCGCTGGTGCCCGACGCCGAGGGCACCGACCGGGTCCGTCCGGGCGCCGCCACCCCCGCCTGGGCCAGCCAGCTCGGCCGCGTGCACCTGACCGGCTGCTGGTCCTACGGCGACGTGTACGGCGACCAGACCTCCTACCTGGCGACCTTCGCCTACGACGACCCGGCCGGCGGTTCGGCGCACGCCGTGGTGACGCTGCTCGACCACAACATCGGCATCACCAAGGACGTCTTCGTCGGCGGGCCGCCCGACCGCATCCTCGACCAGGTCCGGCAGATGTGCGCCGGGGACGAGCTGACCTGGTTCCGCGACGAGGAGCCGGCCCGGATGCGCGCCGAGGTGAGCCGCCACCTCGCGATCACCGACGGCCTGACCGAGTTGCCCGGGGAGGGCTCGCTCGCCACCGACCGCGCCCTGCTCGGCGCCCGGCTGGCACGGCTGCCGCAGGCGGCTGGGGCGGCCCCCGCGCCCGCCGCCGAACCGCTCTCCGCCGCCGAGCGTACGGACCTGGTCCGCCGGTTCCTCGCCTCGCCCGAGGCGGCCCGGTTCGGCCTGGACGCCATCGACGGGGCGGAGCTGGCCTCGCTGCACTTCTGCCTCAGCCTGCTGCTGGACCACGCGGCGAGCTTCCCGGACGCCGACCCGATGCGGTGGAGCCCCACCGTGGCCGGGCTGTTCCTGCTGGACTGGGTGCACCGGCGCGCGGTGCTGGACATGGACGACGCCGCGCTGCTGCCCCGGGTGCTGCGCGCCTGGGCCGGCTACGCCGCCCGTAAGCGCGGGCTGCCTGAACAGGCGGCGACGCAGATCGACACGGCCGTCGAGGAGATGGTGCCGGAGTTCGCCCGCCTCTACAGCACGGGCGAGCGCCGCAGCCCCGCCACGGCCGCCGTCGCACAGCTGATGGCCGACGGCGTCGACCCCGACGACCCGGCCGCCCTCGACGCCTGGATCGAGGCCAACCGCCACCGCCTCACGGACGACCCCGCCTAACCCCCCGCCCCCCTTCCCCAACCCGCCCCTCCCGCGCCGCCCCCGCGCGCGACGGCCTTGGCCGGGGGTGCGCGGAGGGGGGTGGGTTAGCGGAGGGGGGCGAAGAAGAGGGCGGCTACCAGGGCGCCCAGGGCTACTCCCGCGACCACCTGGGGCACGGTGTGGTCGCGCAGGCGGACCCGGGACCAGGCGACCAGCACGAGCAGGGGCGCCGTCGCCAGCAACCCGGCCCCGAACGTGAGCACCAGCACGACCACCGTGCCGGCGGCCACCGCCGAGTGGATCGACATCTTCCACCAGTGGCTCACCGTCACGGCGACCACCAGGCCGACGAGCCCGGCGGCGGCCAGGGCCAGCACCGGTCGCGGCGCGCCGAGCAGGGCGAGCAGGGCCAGCCCGGCGGCGACCGAGCAGAGCCCGAACAGCAGCGGGACGCGGCGCTGCTCGCGGATCCCCACGTGATGGTCGGTCAGCCGGCCGCGACGCACCCCGCCGAGGATGTACGCGAACGGGATCCCGCTGACGAAGAGCGTGGCCAGCAGCCCCCAGGCCAGCCCGTGCGCGCCCTGGGCGCTGTGCCAGCCGACCGCCAGCGTCAGCGCCGAGACCAGCACCGCGGGCGCGGTCAGCTCGGTCACGAACCGGGCGAGCCGGAGGGTCCGGCCGGGTGGTGGCGGGGCGGCCGGACGGCTGTGGGGTTCCGCGTCCGAACCGCCCGTCCCGCTCAGCGCCCCGCCTCTGCGTCCACCCCGGGCCGCCGCCCGGAGCCGTTCCCGTCCGTACCTCGGCGCTCCGACCGGGCCGGGGCCCTGCCGTGGATCACCTGCCGTCGACCGTCACCGTACCCGCGGTCGGCCGTCCCGGTGCCCGGTCCCGCCGGGATCGCCGGTGGTCGGGTCGGGGTCGACGGTCGCGCTGGCGGTCGGGTCGTCCGGTGCCGGGGACGCGCTGGGCGCCGGGGACGCCGTGGGCTCGGGCGGTAGCGAGAGGGTGCTCGTCGGCTCCGCCGACGTCGGCTCGCCGGTCGGCGTGGGTGCCGGGCTCGGGCTGGGGCTCGGCGAGGGCTTCGGCGACGGGCTCGGGGACGCCGAAGGCCTCGGGGACGAGGGCGCCGAAGGCCTCGGGGACGAGGGCGGCGGCACCGGTCGGCCGCCGGGCCGGGACGGGGGCTTCGGACGCGCCGCCGGGCCGAGCGGCGGCGGCGGGGCGGGCGCCGCGACGATCGGCGTACCCGGGAGGGGCACGACGGTCCGCCAGTCGCCCGGGTCGGCCACGGCGGGGGACGGGGTCGACGGGACTGCCGGCGGCCGACCCGTCGCCGGCACCGGGATCACCACGGGGCCGACCGAGGGCGTCGGTAGGAACGGGGTGCTGCCGTCCGGCAGGGCCGTGCTGCCGACGGTGGCGGAGCCGGTGCTGATCGCGGCGAGGATCGGCATCGACGCGGTGCCGGCGAGCAGGGCCACGGTGAACAGGTAGCCCCGGGGCGGCCCGCCCGAACCGGGAGCCCGGTGCGCGCCGACCAGCCGGCGGTAGCCGCCGGCCCGGTGCCGGCCGAGGAGGGGAACGGTGGGATCTGGGCCTGGCTCGGACACCACACACCCCTTTTCGTCGACTCCGGCGGTGGACGGGCCGGTACGGCGACCGGCCCGAGCGCCCGGGGCACCGCCCGGACACGAGGAAGCGGCAAACCGCCCCGACGCGGACGATCCCGCGCCAATCAGCCTGGACCAGTGACGGTCGGTCGGCCAACCCTGTACAGCGTGTCGACACGCGTATCTGGCCGAACGGTGACGAACCACCGCCGGATCGGCCGCGCGTCGATGCAACGGACACCGGGCGCTCCGTGCGACGAAGCGGGCCACCGCGAGCGGCCGGGACAGGCGCACTGTGGGCGCGCTCACGTGTGATGCGAATATGGACCACGACGGCAACGCAGCCACGACCTCCGCGCACCCTCGCGGCAGGCGCGGCTGGGCGCCGGCGCTCCCGATCCGGGTTCGGCCAGAATCCGGCTCACGCCGCGCGGCAACCCCCACCGGGGCTAGGCGCGGCCGCCAGGAACCCGTCCGGCACCAGCCGGGCAGGCGCACGAGTTGCGCGGCCGGGTGACCCCCCGGTGCCGACGCAGACAGACAGGGAGAGACGGATGGCAAAGGGCGACCCCGGGGTCTCCAGTCGCGGCCGACGGGCCGCACCCCGGTCCAAGAAGGGTGCGACCGGCGACCCGCAGCTGGTGCAGCTGCTCACCCCGGAGGGTGAGCGGATCGAGAGCGCGACCGGCCCGGACGGAACCGAGTACCGCGTCGACTTCACCGACGAGGAGTACCGCGGGCTCTACCGCGACCTCGTGCTGGTCCGCAAGCTCGACGCCGAGGCCACCGCGTTGCAGCGCCAGGGCGAGCTGGGCCTGTGGGCCAGCCTGCTGGGCCAGGAGGCCGCGCAGGTGGGCTCGGGACGCGCGCTGCGTACGCAGGACATGGCCTTCCCGACCTACCGGGAGCACGGCGTCCTCTACTGCCGGGGCATCGACCCGATCATGCCGCTCGGCCTGTTCCGGGGCGTCGACCAGGGCGGCTGGGACCCGAACGAGTTCAAGTTCAACATGTACACGATCGTGATCGGGGCGCAGACCCTGCACGCGACCGGCTACGCCATGGGCGTCCACATGGACGGCAAGACCGGCACCGAGGACGGCGAGGCGGTGATCGCCTACTTCGGCGACGGCGCCACCAGCCAGGGCGACGTCAACGAGGCGTTCGTCTGGGCCAGCGTCTTCAACGCCCCGCTGGTGTTCTTCTGCCAGAACAACCAGTACGCCATCTCCGAGCCGCTGGAGCGCCAGACCCGCGTGCCGCTCTACCAGCGGGCCGGCGGCTTCGGCTTCCCCGGTGTCCGGGTGGACGGCAACGACGTGCTCGCGTCGTACGCGGTGACCCGGCACGCGCTGGACAACGCCCGACTCGGCCAGGGCCCCAGCCTGATCGAGGCCTACACCTACCGGATGGGCGCGCACACCACCTCGGACGACCCGACCCGTTACCGGATCGCCAGCGAGGTCGAGGCCTGGCAGGCGAAGGACCCGATCGCCCGGATGAAGGCGTTCCTGGAGAAGCAGCAGATCGCCGACGCGGACTTCTTCGCGGCCGTCGACGAGCAGGCCCGCACCGAGTCGGTGCACCTGCGCGAGCGGGTGCTCGCCATGCCCAACCCCGAGCCGGTGACGATGTTCGACCACGTCTACCCCAACGGGTCCCCCGAGCTCGACGAGCAGCGGGCGCAGTTCACGAAGTACATGGAGTCGTTCGAGGGGAGCGCCCACTGATGGCCACGGAGACGCTCACCCTCGGCAAGGCCCTCAACACCGGTCTGCGCAGGGCCCTGGAGAACGACCCGAAGGTCGTCATCATGGGCGAGGACGTCGGCAAGCTCGGCGGCGTCTTCCGGATCACCGACGGCCTCCAGAAGGACTTCGGCGACCAGCGGGTGATCGACACCCCGCTCGCCGAGTCCGGCATCATCGGCACCGCGGTCGGCCTGGCCATCCGCGGCTTCCGGCCGGTCTGCGAGATCCAGTTCGACGGCTTCGTCTACCCCGCGTACGACCAGATCGTGTCGCAGGTGGCGAAGATGCACTACCGCTCGCAGGGCAAGGTGCGGATCCCGATGGTCATCCGGATCCCGTTCGGCGGCGGCATCGGCGCGGTCGAGCACCACTCGGAGTCGCCGGAGGCGTACTTCGCCCACACCGCCGGCCTGAAGGTGGTGTCCTGCGCCAACCCGCAGGACGCGTACACGATGATCCAGCAGGCCGTCGCCTCGGACGATCCGATCGTCTTCCTGGAGCCGAAGCGGCGCTACTGGGAGAAGGGCCCCGTCGAGCTGGACGCCCCGCTGTCCGGTGCGTACCCGCTGCACTCGTCCCGGGTCGTCCGGCCCGGCACGGACGCCACGGTGCTGGCGTACGGGCCGATGGTGCGGACCTGCCTGGAAGCGGCGACCGCCGCCGCCGAGGACGGCCGGGAGCTGGAGGTCATCGACCTGCGCTCGCTCTCCCCGCTGGACCTGACCGCCGCGTACGAGTCGGTGAAGCGCACCGGCCGCTGCGTGGTCGTGCACGAGGCCCCGGGCAACCTGGGCCTGGGCTCTGAGATCGCCGCCCGGATCACCGAGGAGTGCTTCTACTCCCTGGAGTCCCCGGTGCTGCGGGTGACCGGCTTCGACACCCCCTACCCGGCCGCCCGGGTGGAGGAGGAGTACCTGCCCGACCTCGACCGGGTGCTCGACGCCGTCGACCGCACCTTCGGCTGGTGAGCGGCATGTCACGGATCAAGGAGTTCAACCTTCCCGACCTGGGCGAGGGCCTGACCGAGGGCGAGATCCTCGCGTGGCTCGTCAAGGTCGGCGACGTCATCGAGCTGAACCAGCCGATCGTCGAGGTGGAGACGGCCAAGGCGGCCGTCGAGATCCCGGCGAAGTGGGCCGGCCAGGTGCAGGCGATCTTCCACCCGGAGGGGAGCACGGTCGAGGTCGGCACGCCGATCATCGCGATCGACACCGACCCGGGCGCCGGGCCGATCGAGGCGTCGACGACCGGCGCCCCGGACGCCGCCCTGCCCACCCCGTCGGCGGCGTCACTGGCCGCGGTCCAGGTGGCACCGGCCGAGGGCGCGGTCGAGCCGGGCCTGATCGGCGGTCCCGCCCCGGGCGGCCGTACCGCCGTGCTGGTCGGCTACGGCCCGCGGACCACGGCGGCCAAGCGCCGCCCCCGCAGAGCCGACACACCGGTGCCGGCCCAGGCCGCGCAGCCGGTCGCACCGACGCAGCCGGCCCCGGTGGCCACTGCGCCGTCGAACGGTCACGGACCGGCCGGCGGGCCCGTGCTGGCCAAGCCGCCGGTGCGGAAGCTCGCCAAGGATCTCGGCGTCGACCTCTCCGCGCTGACCGGGTCGGGGCCGCTGGGCTCGATCACCCGGGAGGACGTACAGCGGGCGGCGAGCGGGGCCACGGCGGCGGCCGAGCCGCTCGCGGTGTCGGCCCCGGCCACGGCGGCCGCGAGCTTCGGCGCGGACCGCGAGCAGCGCATCCCCGTCAAGGGGGTACGCAAGCTCACCGCCGAGAACATGGCCCGCTCGGCGTTCACCGCGCCGCACGTCACGGAGTTCCTCACCGTCGACGTGACCCGGGCGATGAAGGCCCTGGACCGGCTCCGCAACCGGCGGGAGTGGCGCGACGTGCGGGTCTCGCCGCTGCTGCTGGTGGCCAAGGCGGTGCTGCTGGCCGTCAAGCGCCACCCGATGGTCAACTCGACCTGGGCCGGCGACGAGATCGTCGTCAAGGACTACGTCAACCTGGGCATCGCGGCGGCCACCGAGCGCGGGCTGATCGTGCCGAACATCAAGGACGCCGGCCGGCTCTCGCTGCGCGAGCTGGCGGACGCGATGACCGCCCTGGTGCAGACGGCCAAGACCGGGAAGACCTCGCCGGCCGACATGTCCGGCGGCACGCTGACGATCACCAACGTCGGCGTGTTCGGGGTGGACACCGGTACGCCGATCCTGCCCCCGGGCGAGTCGGCGATCCTGGCCTTCGGCGCGGTCCGCGAGATGCCCTGGGTCCACAAGGGCAAGGTCCGGCCGCGTCAGGTCACCACGCTGGGCCTCTCCTTCGACCACCGGATCATCGACGGTGAGCTGGGCTCGAAGTTCCTGCGCGACATCGGGGAGTTCCTGGCCGACCCGGAGGCGGCGCTGCTCGCCTGGACCTGACGGTCCTGACGCCAGCCGAACGGCCGGTGTGCGACGGGTTGACGCCCGGCACACCGGCCGTTGTCCTTTTGTGGCGCGCGCACGCCCGGCACCGGCCGCCTTCAGTGACAGAGGATTGCGCGGGTCACAGGCCCTCCTCACCTTCGATTGTTCGGTCAGTGTCACAGCTCACCTAACAATCGATGGAATTTGCGCCCGTCTTGGGGTTCAATAGAAGACACCAAGGGGCTGACAACCGAATAGCCAGGAGGAGAGACCCATGAGCATGATCGAGCGAATCCGCAACCGCCGCGACGCCAACCGCCGCGCCCGTGCCATCGAGCACGCGCTGCGCTCCGCCAACTCGCCCGCGGTCCGCGAAGAGATCCTCGCCATCGCCCAGCGTCACATGAGCTGACGCCCGGAACCTTTCTCACCTCCTCCAGATCGATGACCCGCCCGGTCCGCCCGGGCGGGTCTTCGGCGTTTCGCAGCGGCTGACACCGGGATTCCACCTCGCCTCAGCGCCCGGTACGGTGGGCTTCGGTCGTCGCCCGCCGACCCGGAGCAGTCGAGTCGATAGAAGCCGCTCGACACCATCCGGCCACGGGGAGTGACGATCGTGCTCCCCGGTCGCCCTCGGGCGGTCACCGGATACGGTGCGGGGAGCCGGCACGGCCGGTACACCGGCGACGCCGGCCACCCTGCCGAGAAGACCGATCGGCAGTGGCGGCCGACAGGTGATGGAGGAGGCGCACGCATGACGTCCGAGGGCACGCACCACCCCGGCCAGCAGCCGGACGAGGTGTCGCCGGGCGCCGGCGGACCGGCGCCGTACGGCGACCGCCCGGCACAGCAGGACAACAGTTACGGCGCCGGCGCCCCCGATCTGGGCTGGGCACCCCCGCCCCCGTCGGAGCGACCGAACCCGCCCGCCTGGGGCGCGCAGGGTGAGCAGCAGCCGGCCCCCGCGTGGGCAGCCCAGGCGCCGCAGCAGACCGACCCGGCCCAGTCCGGCCAGTGGGGACCGTCCGGCGCGTCGCCGCAGCCGCCGTGGCCGGGCGCGCAGGAGCAGGCCGGCCCGGCCTGGGCTGCCGCCGCCGCGCAGCCGCCACACGCCGCCCCGGAGCAGCCCGCCTGGGCATCCGGCGAGCAGGCGTCCCCCGCCTGGGCGCAGCCCGAGCCCGCCCGCGGCGCCGCCCGGGTCCCGCAGCCCGCACCCGCGCCCACCCCCCAGCCCTGGCCCGCCCAGGACGACCCCAACCGCTCCGGCGGCTGGGCCGGCGACCAGCAGCAGCAGGACGAGCAGGCCCGGCCCGGCGGCTGGGCCGGCGGTGCCACCCCGGACGACCGGCCCGCGCAGGGCGACTGGGCCGCGCAGCAGAACGACGCCGACCGCCCCGGCGACGGCCAGCAGCAGGACGATCCCAACCGCTCCGGCGGCTGGCAGCAGGACGACCCGAACCGCTCCGGCGGCTGGGCCGGCGGCCAGCAGCAGGACGAGCAGCCCGCCTGGGGATCCGGCGAGCAGGCGTCCCCCGCCTGGGCGCAGCCCGAGCCCGCACGCGGCGCCGCCCGGGTCCCGCAGCCCGCACCCGCACCCGCGCCCACCCCCCAGCCCTGGCCCGCCCAGGACGACCCCTCCCGCTCCGGTGGCTGGAACGCCGAGTCCCCTCAGGACCCCGCCAACGGCTGGAACCCGGGACAGCAGCAGGACGACCCCAACCGCTCCGGCGGCTGGTCCGGCACCGAGCAGCAGCAGGGCGAGCAGCCCGACGACCGGGACGCGAACGGCTGGGGCGCCCCGCAGCCCACCTCCACCCCGCCCGGCCGCGCCTCCGTCCCGGTACCCGGCGACGGCGGGCCGAAGCCGTGGGGTCCCGCTGCGGAGAACCCGCCACAGTGGGCCGGTAACGCCGCCGAGCGCCCGGCCGTACCGGACGTCGAGCCGTGGTCGGCGGACGAGGTGTGGGGCCGCGCGGAGGCGAGCGAGCCCGCCCCGGGCCGGGCCGGCAACGGCTGGGAGCCCGAGCGGGCCGAGGAACCCCCGATCTACCAGCCCGCACCGGGGCCCGGCATCTCGCCGGCCAACGCCGTGCCGCTGCCGCCGCAGGAGCAGCGGGTGCCCGGCGCCAGCCTGGCCTCCGCCCCGCCGGTCGACTACGCGCCGCCGGCCCAGTTCGCCCCCGAGCAGCCCGGCCGGGACGGCGGCCTGCCGGCGTACGAGCAGGAGCAGCCGGGTTGGGCCCAGGCCGGCTCCCGGCACGACGAGCCGCAGTCGCCCGCCGGTCCGGTGGTCCCCGCACCGCGCACCTCGCCCGAGGTGGGCGGGCGGGCGGCCGTACCGTCGCCGGAGGGTGCCGAACCGGCCGCCGGCAGCGTCTCGGCGAGCGCCTCGGTGCCGCTGGCCAGCCGGGTGCTGCCGCCGACCGACCAGGCCCTGCGACCGGGCGGTGCGCCCGCGCCGCAGCCCCGGGTGTACGGCCGACCGGCCCGTCCTGAGCCGGCGGACGAGCCGGAGCAGGAGGACCCGCGCGGACACCGGCCGGACCACGCGCCGGCGCCCAGCTTCGACCAGGGGCCGGATCCGCGCTTCGAGCAGGGACCGGATGCGCGCTTCGGCCAAGGGCCGGACCCGCGCTTCGAGCAGGGACCGGACCCGCGCTTCGGCCAAGGGCCGGACCCGCGCTTCGACCAGGGTCAGGACAACCGGTTCGACCAGGGCACCGAGAGCCGGTTCGACCAGGGCCCGGACAACCGGTTCGACCAGGGCCACGAGGGCCGCTTCGACGACCGGGACCGGGCACCGAGCGGAACCGCCGTCTTCGGCGCGGTCGCCCCGATGGCGCCCGCCTCGCCGGCCGCGCCCCCGGCCTTCCCGCCGGGCGTACCGTCCTTCGTCGACCCGCCGGCCAGCGACCGGCCGGTGAACGGGGTCCGGCCGCACGACAGCGCCGACCGGCCCGCCGACCCCTTCGGTACGCCGAACGCCGCTGGCGCGGCACCCGGCTACGGGCCCGCCCCGACCGCCGCGCCCACGTCGGGCGGCGCGTTCCCGTCGGCGTTCCCGCCGCCCCCGCAGCAGCCCGGCCCCTGGGACCAGGGCGGCCCGGAGCAGGAGCAGAACCGCTTCGACTCGTTCAAGCCGATCGCGGAGCCGAAGACCGAGCCGGCCCCCACGCCCAAGGTCCGCAACGGCCGGGTGCTCGCCGCGGTGCTCGTCGCGGCGGTGCTCATCCTGGCGGTGCCGCTGGGGCTGCTCATGCTGCTCGGCAAGGTCGGCGGCGACGACCCGGCCCCGGCGTTCGACCCGGCGGTCGGCAGCTGCGTGAAGAAGTCGGGCGAGACGGCGGCGGCGGCGGAGTGCGGCGAGGCGGGCGCCTTCACCGTGGTCTCCAAGGTGGACGCCAAGGACAAGTGCGCCGACCCGACCCAGCCGCACGTGGTGCTCAAGGGCAGCGGGGCGAACCGCGTGCTCTGCCTCAAGCCGGCGGGCCAGTAACTCACAGCGCGACGGCGGGGCCACGGATGACCGTGGCCCCGCCGTCGTTTGCACCACCGAGGATCAGTCGTACGGGAGCGGGCTGGTCAAGGGGCCGCCCCACCCCGTCCCGGTGGAGAGGTAGAAGGTGGTCTGCTCCTCAAGGGCCACGTGGTCGGCTCGCCCGTCTCCGTTGAGGTCCGCCCACCCGTTCGCGCCGACATAGCTGTAGTTCGTGGACAGGTGCGAATAGGTGGCACCGAAACTGCTGCCGTTCGACACCGTGCAGACGCCGCGATCGTTGTTGATCCGGCAGAAGTCGAGACGGCCGTCACCGTTGAAGTCGGCCCATCCTCGGGTGACCCAGTACCCGACATCCATGACAGGTGAAGTGATGGTCGACCCGAAGTTGGTGCCCGTCGAGAGCGTGCACTGGACCGAATTCGAGAGATTTCCGACGACCCGGCAGTAGTCGACGCGCCCGTCGCCGTTAAAGTCGACCCAGTCGCGGCTGTCGTCCCATCCGCCGTCCAGCGTAGTGGATGTGAAGGTGGCCCCGAACCCCGCGCCCGTGGAAAGCGTGCACTGGAGTTTGCTGGTACCGACGACGCGGCAGTAGTCAGCCCGGCCGTCCCCGTTGACATCCACCCAGTCCCGACCGGCGTCCCAGCCCGCGTCGAGGTTGCCTGAGGTGTAGGTGGCGCCGAACCCGTTACCCGTGGAGACCGTGCACTGCACCTTCTGGCTCCAGGTCCCGATCACCCGGCAGAAGTCGGCACGCCCGTCCGCGTTGAAGTCGGCCCAGGCCTGACCCGCGGTCCAGCCCGGGTCGAGCCCGCCCGACGTGTGCGTCGGCCCGAAAGACGTGCCGTTCGACAGAGTGCAGGACAGGGACTTGCTTCCGGACCCGACCACACGGCAGTAATCGACACGACGATCGCCGTTGAAGTCGACCCAGGCCCGCCCCTCCTTGTAACCGGGGTCCTGGTTGAACCCCGTGATCCGCTGGCCGAGGCCGGCCCCTGTGGAGAGCACACACCTCAGATCCGACGCCCCGATCGTGCAGTAATCGGTTTTCCCGTCGGCGTTGAAGTCGACCCAGGCCAGGCCATATTGAACGTTGGTGGCTGGCGACTTGGCGTGCACGACGGCTGGCGGCGTAACGGTAATGGAACCGATGAGGAGAGCGGCGGCAAGCAGCACACGAGCCCCCCATCTTCTGAAGTTTCGGTCGTACAGCATTTGTGGACAACCCACTTTCTGGCGCTGCGGAGATTGCGGCTACAAATGTTTCTTTCCGCCAATCAGCGGAATTCGCACGCTCGGACTGGCGTCAGCACTGATGATGTCCCGGCCTCTCGCCCGCACGCCTGAGTAGTGAATACTCAGATGAATGTGCCCCAGGTCACACAAGGCCCGCAGGCGGGGCTGTGGACGGGCAGCGGTGCCCGGCGGCCGAGGGCATCGGCGAATGGGCGGGACGGCTGCCCGTCTGGGCAGGGCGAGTCGACTGGACGTGCCGGCACCCGGGCCCGGCGCTCGATCTAGGAGGCCTGCCAGCCGGATATCCTGGCAGACCGGCCTCGTGACCCCGGTGCTGCGAACACCCGCCCAACAGGAGTTCCCGTGCCCGACGCGATGATCAGGTCGACCGCCCAGATCGGACGGCGGTGGCCACTGGTGGGCCGCGACCCCGACATCGACCGGACGATCGATCGGCTGTTGGCGCCCGAGGGGCGCGCAGTGCTGGTCACGGGGCCTACGGGAGTGGGCAAGAGCCGGGTCCTGGAGGCCGTCCTGCACCGTTGCGTGGCCAAGGGTCACCACGTGCTGCCAGCCAACGGGACCATGACGGACCATGGCGCTCCGCTCGGTGTGGCCCATCACCTGACTCCGCGGGTGGAGCAGCTCGACATCGCGCCGGCATTAGCCCTGCACCGGCTCATCGAGAGCCTTCCTCGACCGACCGGACAGCACCTGGTGGTTCTCGCCGTCGACAACGTGAGCGGCCTGGACGAGGCCGCCGCGCGACTCGTGGGAAAGCTGGCCTCGGAACACAGGGTGCGGGTGCTGCTCGCGGCAGCGGAGACCGCGATCGGCGCGGGCCCGGTCGATGTGCTGCGCCGGACCGTACGGCTCGACCGGGTGGATCTCGCACCACTGGATTGGCGACACACCAGGCAGCTGATCTCCGCCGCATTCGGTACCGACGTCGACGGGCTCACCGCGGACGGATTGTGGCGGCTCACCGGCGGTAATCCGCTCCTCCTGCGCGAACTGCTGCGGAACGCGGCAGAGAACGACGCGCTGACCCTCCACGATCACGTGGTGGGCTGGCGACAGGGCACGGTCGTCCGGGCCTGGGCCGGTGACGCGTTGACGGGACCGTTGGAGTCGCTGTCGACGGAGGAGACCGCGGCACTGCGATACATCGCCTACGGTGACCGGGCTCCGGTCGACGTGATCGAACACCTGGCCCCGATGTCGGTGATCGAACGTCTGGAGGAGCTCGGCCTCATCCGGCTCGACCCGTCCGACCCGTCCACGCCGGTCACCGTGGCCCACCCACTCACCGCCCGCACCGTCCGTACGCGGACCGGGCCGTTGCGGGCCCGGCGCGTACACGCCGAGTTGGTCTCGGCGCTGGAGGCGACCGGGTCCCCCGACCGGGTCCGCGACGTCCTGTGGCGGCTGGCCGCCCGGTTCGAGGTTCCCGATGACGAGGTGCTGCGAGCCTCCGCGGAGGCGCTACTCGGCCACGACGCGGCCACCGCAGAGCAACTCGCACGACAGGTGCACGGGCCCGCAGCCGCCTGGCACCTCGGCCGCGCACTACTTGCCCGGGGCAGTCATCGCTCGGCAGAGCGCTGGTTGGCCGAGGCGTACCGGAACCTGACCGATCCGGCGGCACGCGCGAACGCCGCCGCCCTGCGCGCCGTCAACCGGTGTTGGGGAATCGACGAGCCGGACAGCGCGCTCCGGATGGTCGCCGAGGCGCGGGCCGCGCTGCCCGCCGACGTCCACGCCGACCTGCTGGCGGCCGAGGCGTTCGTCATGGCCTTCGGCGGCCCGGCCGCCGAGGCGGCCGACGCGGTGGACCAGCTCTCGCAGCACCCGCCGCGCGACCCGCTCCTGGCGGGCGTGGTCCCGCCGCTCCGCCCGCGACTCCTGCTGCTGGGCGGAAGACCCGAGCGGGCCGTCGCGGAGTTCCCCACGGACCTGAGCGGAAAGCCCTCGATCTGGCCGGCGATGCGCGCGCTCCTCCAGGCCACTCACGTGCAGGCCCTCATCATGGCTGGTACCGTCCGCCAAGCGGCGGACCTGGTGGAACGCCACTACCGGGACGCCGTGGAGCACGGAACGCCGGACGGGGTCGCCACCATCGCCCTCGCGGGCGGGATCTGCGCCTACTACCAGGGAAACGCCGGGCAGGCGGCACGGTGGTTGCGTGAGGCCCGTGCGCTCACCGCCGAGCGGGCCGGCTTCAGGTTCCGGGAAACCCTGCTGGCGATCGGCGTCGGTGTCGAGGCACAACTCGGGCAGGTCGAGAAGGCACAGGAACTGCTTTCCCGACTCCGTCGGGGCGCGACGGCACGCACCGCTGCCGACTATGGCGCCTTCGGCGAGGTGTGGGCGCTGGTCATCTCGGGCAACCGGACCGGAGCCGCCACCCTCCTACGCCGCCTGGCGGCCGAGGCGGCCAGGGCCGGGGATCTGCTGATGGCCACGGAGTTCCTGCATGTGGAGGTGCGGCTCGCCCCGTCCGCCGCCGTGGCCAGCCGGGTCCGCGAACTCGCCGCCAAGACGGACGGCAGACTCTTCGCCCTCCTCGCCGAGCACGCGGAGGCGTTGGCCCGCCGGGACGCGCGGGTACTCAACCGGGTCAGCGCCACGTTCGAGGAGCTCGGATACCGCGGTTTCGCATTGGAAGCTGCGGCCAACGGGGCGATGTTCGGTGGCGGCCGGGTCACGAACGCACTGGCCAGAAGGACCCAGCGGCTACTCGGCGAGCACCAGGGCACCTGGCCGGAGTGGCTGCCCGAGCCCAGGACCGCTCCGGCTCTGACCGACCGGGAACGGCAGGTCAGCGAACTCGCCGCGACGGGTATGGACACCCCCGCGATCGCCAGGGCGCTGACCATCTCGGCGCGCACCGCCGAGAACCACCTCCAACGCGCCTACAGCAAGCTCGGCATCCATCGCCGTCACGAACTCGCCAGGGCGCTCGCCGAGGACGGCTTCGTCCTCCCCGCGATCGCCCGCCAGGTCGTGTAACGGCCCCGGTCGACCTGTCGCGGCCCGTCGGCCTGCCAGCCAACCATCCCCGTGGGACGACCGGCACCGAAATGGCGTCCGCAGCGTCGGCCCCGGCTAGCGCCGGTTCGCCCGCGTGACCAGGAACCAGACCAGGCCGCCAATGAGCGCGGCGGACGAGACGACACAGCACAGCGTGGCGATGTGCCACGGCTTGAGAGCACCCATGCCGCGCACCGTACCGATTCGCCGCCGTCCCGAGGAGCCCCCGATGCCCTACCGCGAACAGCCCATGTCCGCCGCCTGGCTGCCGCCCGGTCCAATCCCGCCAGGATGTCCGATGGCGCGATCCTGGTCCGGCGGATGAGCCCCACGCCGACGGCCCGTTGAGCCTCGGGGCCGGCGAACTCGCCCGTCGTGAAGCGGACGTCTGCCGGCGTCGTCCGTTGCCGAGGCGCATGGGCGCGGTTGGCGACCGGGGGCGCGGGGTGAGCCCGCCCTGCGGGCGCTGCCGGACGAAAGCCCGGACGCCGACCGCCTCATGCCGCTGAGCAAGCGCGACGAAGCTCCCCCGGCGCGGCCGAGGATCCTTGTCTTCCGGGTCACGGAGCCCGGCTCGGCTCCAGCGAGACATGGCAGGCTGGCTGACATGGGAACGACAGCGCGCGTACGTGCCCCCAAACTGCGGGGCCGGCAGTGGCTCAACACGGGTGGACGGAACCTGACCTTGCAGGACCTCCGAGGTCGTATCACGGTCCTGGACTTCTGGACCTTCTGCTGCATCAACTGCCTGCACGTGCTCGACGAGCTGCGCCCGCTGGAGGAGAAGTACGGCGACGTGCTCGTCGTGATCGGCGTGCACTCGCCGAAGTTCGAGCACGAGAAGGACCCGGACGCGCTGGCCGCCGCGGTGGAGCGCTACAGCGTGCACCACCCCGTGCTCGATGACCCCGAGCTGGAGATGTGGCAGCAGTACGCGGCCCGCGCCTGGCCCACCCTGTCGGTGATCGACCCGGAGGGCTACGTGGTGGCGACGATGGCCGGCGAGGGTCACGCCGAAGGGCTCGCCCGCCTCGTCGACGACCTGATCGCCACCCACGAGGCAAAGGGCACCCTGCACCGGGGCGACGGCCCGTACGTCCCGCCCGCCGAGCCGCAGACCACGCTGCGCTTCCCGGGCAAGGCGGTGCTGCTGGAGAACGGCAACCTGCTGGTGTCCGACTCGGCCCGGCACTCGCTGGCGGAGCTGGCCCCCGACGGCGAGACGCTGGTACGGCGGATCGGCACGGGCGGCCGGGGCCGGGTCGACGGTCCCGCCGGGGCGGCCACCTTCTCCGAGCCGCAGGGGCTGTGCCTGCTGCCGGCGCACACCGCCGAGGTGGCCGGCTACGACCTCGTCGTCGCCGACACCGTCAACCACCTGCTGCGCGGCGTACGGCTGGCCGACGGCGAGGTGGTGACGGTCGCCGGCACCGGCCGGCAGTGGCGTTCCACGGTCGACGACCACTCGCACGACGCGCTCTCGGTCGACCTCTCCTCCCCCTGGGACCTGGCCTGGTACGACGACAAGGTCGTCGTCGCGATGGCCGGCATCCACCAGCTCTGGTGGTTCGACCCGGTGAAGCGCACCGCCGGCATGTACGCGGGCACCACCGTCGAGGCCCTGCGCGACGGCCCGCTGACCGAGGCGTGGATGGCGCAGCCGTCCGGCCTCTCCGTCTCCGCCGACGGCGCCCGGCTCTGGGTGGCAGACAGCGAGACCAGCGCGATCCGGTACGTCGAGAACGACGTCATGGGCACCGCCGTCGGGCAGGGGCTCTTCGACTTCGGGCACGTCGACGGGCCGGCGGCGGAGGCGCTGCTCCAGCACCCGCTGGGGGTGTGCGCGCTGCCGGACGGGTCGGTGCTGATCGCCGACACGTACAACGGGGCGGTCCGCCGCTTCGACCCGGAGAGCAACCGGGTCTCGACGGTCGCCGAGGGGCTCGCCGAGCCGAGCGACCTGGTGCTCACCCCGGCCGGCGAGGTGCTGGTGGTGGAGTCCGCCGCGCACCGGCTGACCCGGCTGGCGCCCGGCGCGCTCTCGGCGGCAGGCGCGAGCACCGTCGACGGTCCCCGGCACCGCACCGAACGCAAGCCCACCGACGTGGCGGCCGGCGAGGTGACCCTGGACGTGATCTTCACGCCCGCGCCGGGGCAGAAGCTCGACGAGACGTACGGCCCGTCGACGCGACTGGTGGTGTCGGCGTCGCCGCCGGAGCTGCTGCTGGAGGGGGCGGGGACCGGCACCGAGTTGTCCCGCCGGCTGGTGGTCGACGGCACGGTGGCCGGGGGCGTGCTCCAGGTGACCGCTCAGGCGGCGACCTGCGACGCGGACGTCGAGCACGCGGCCTGCCACCTGACCCGGCAGGACTGGGGCGTACCGGTCCGGGTGGTCGAGGGTGCCGCCGCCCGGCTCCCGCTGGTGCTCAGGGGCCTGGACGACGCCTGACGTCACGCGAACGGAGTGGGCGTCACCCCCGCGTCGATCAGGGCGGCGCGCACCAGTTCGGCGCAGCGGACCGCGCCGGGGGTGTCGCCGTGCAGGCAGATCGACTCGACCGGGCACGGGACGACGCTGCCGTCGACCGCGACCACGGTCCGCTCGGTGGCCATCCGCACCGCCCGGGCGGCCACCTCCTCCGGGTCGGTGACCAGCGCCCCGGGTGCGGTGCGCGGCACCAGCGAGCCGTTGGGCAGGTAACCCCGGTCGGCGAAGCCCTCGGCGACCACCCGCAGCCCGGCGCCGGCGGCGAGCTGGGCGAGGACCGAGCCGGGCAGGCAGAGCAGGGGCAGCTGGTCGTCGTAGCCGCCGACCGCCGCGACCAGCGCCGCCGCCTGGGTCTCGTCGCGGGCGGCGGCGTGGTAAAGCGCCCCGTGCGGCTTCAGGTAGCGAACCCGGGTGCGGAACAGCCGGCAGAACGCGTCCAGGGCGCCGAGCTGGTAGGTGACCTCATCGCGCAGCTCCGCGAAGGCGTACGCGATGTGCCGCCGGCCGAAGCCGGCGAGGTCCCGGTAGCCGACCTGCGCGCCGACGGCCACCCCACGCTCGGCGGCGCCCTCGCAGACCCGGCGCATGGTGGACGCGTCGCCGGCGTGGAAGCCGCAGGCGACGTTGGCGGAGGTGACGAGGTCCAGCAGCGCGGCGTCGTCGCCGAGTCGCCAGATGCCGAATCCCTCGCCGAGGTCAGCGTTGAGGTCCATGGAACCTGACCGTAGTCCCTGGCCGGGCCTGCGCGAGCGGGGTCACGTCGTCCACCACCCCGACAACGGGGTACCCGCCGGTGGTCGGATGGTCGGCAAGGAAGATCAACGGTTGGCCGTCCGCCGGCACCTGCACCGCCCCGAGCACGATGCCCTCGCTGGGCAGTTCCCCGGCCACCGCGCGGGGCAGCGCCGCGCCGGTGAGTCGCGCGCCGACCCGGTTGCTGACCGGGCTCACCGTGTACGCGCTGCCGAACAGCCGGTCCAGCGCGGTGGCGGTGAACCAGTCGTCGCGGGGGCCGAGGCGCAGGGTCAGCCGCAGTTCGGGCGGGGTGGGCGCCGCGACGGTGACGTCCACCGGGGCGGGCGGTCCGGCCGGTGCGCCGAGGGGCAGCCGGTCGCCGTCGCGCAGTGGCGGCGGGCCCAGCCCGGAGAGGGTGTCGGTGGCGCGGCTGCCGAGGACCGGCTCGACGGCGAACCCGCCGCCGACCGCGAGCCAGTTGCGCAGGCCGTCGCGGGGCGGGCCGATCCGCAGCACGGCGCCCGCCGGCACCGACAGCGGCCGACCCACGTCACCGGGGCGGTCGCCGACCCGTACGACGGCACCGGCACCGGTCACCGCGACCGCCGTCGCGCGGAGGAACCGCAGCTCGCAGCCGGTCATCGTGATCTCCAGGCCGGCAGCGGACTCCGGGTTGCCGACGAGCCGGTTGGCCAGCCGCAGTGCCGCCGGGTCGAGCGCGCCCGACCGGGGTACGCCGAGGTGTGCCCAGCCGGCCCGGCCCAGGTCCTGGACGGTGGTCAGCGCCCCGGCGCGGAGCACCTCGACCACCGGGGTCACGCGGCCACCAGGCGTACCCGGGTGCCCGGGGTGAGCCGGGCGGGCGGGTCGGCGTGCACGTCGAAGAGGGCCATCGCGGTGCGCCCGACCAGCAGCCAGCCGCCGGGCGAGGCCGCCGGATAGATCCCGGCGTACGGGCCGGCCAGGGCGACCGAGCCGGCCGGCACCCGGGAGCGTGGGGTGGGCAGCCGGGGCACCGCCAGTTCGGCGGGAAGCCCGGTGAGGTACGCGAACCCGGGGGCGAAGCCGCAGAAGGCCACCCGGAACGGGGTACGCCGCAACCGGTCGACCACCGCCGGCACGTCCACGCCCCAGTGCTCGGCGACGAGAGGCAGGTCCTCCCCGTCGTACGTCACCGGAACCTCGACCAGTCCGGCGGCGGCGGCGGGGGCCTCCCCGTCGGCGTCGGCGGCCGACCCGCCCGCAGTCGGCGCATCGGCCGTCCCCGGCCCGCCGGCGGCCGCTGCGTCGGCGGTCCTCGGTACGCCTGCGGTCGGTGCGCCGGCGGTCCTCGGCGCGCCGGCGGTCGGTGCGCCGGCCGTCCTCGGCGCGCCGGCGGTCGGTGCGCCGGCCGTCCTCGGCGCGCCGGCGGTCGGTGCGCCGGCGGTCGGTGCGCCGGCGGTCCTCGGCGTGCCTGGTCGGGGCGGCCAGGCGGCGATCCGCGCGGCCGCCGTGGCCGGGTCCGGCACGCCGTCGAGCAGGACGGTGGTGGCCGCCGGCACGATCTCGACGGCGGTCAGCTCGCCGCGTTCGCGACGCCGCCACAGCTCGGCCCGCCACGCCTCCACCTGGTCGGCGTCGGCACAGTCGATCAGCAGGGCGTGGGCGCCGACGGGTCGGATCCGCATGCCGCCATACTCCCCGACCGGCGCACGACACCAGGGACGGTCGGCCGCCGTCCCACGTGACCGGACGCACTACTTGAAAGTAACCTACGGTGTCGTAACCTAATGGTGTGACCACCCCCGCCCCGCTTCGATTGAAGCCGGTCGACATCGGTAAGCCCCGGATGCGCGGCTGGCTCCACACGTACGCCTTCTTCGTCGCCGGCCTCTGCGGCATCGTGCTCAGCGCGGTCGCCGCCACCCGACCCGGCTGGGCCCCGCTGGTGAGTTGCCTCATCTACAGCCTGACGGTCTGCGGGCTCTTCGGCACGAGCGCGCTCTACCACCGGCGGGTGTGGTCCGAGCGCGGCTACCAGATCATGCGCCGGATGGACCATTCGATGATCTTCGTGTTCATCGCCGGCACCTACACGCCGTTCTGCGTACTGCTGCTGGATCCCCGACCGGCCACGATCATGCTGGCGCTGGTCTGGGGCGGCGCGCTCGCCGGCGTGGCGCTCAAGCTGGTCTGGCCGCACGCCCCGCGCTGGGTCTCCGCGCCGCTCTACCTGGCGCTCGGTTGGGTCTCGGTCGCGATGCTGCCCGACATCCTGCACCAGGGTGGCGTCACCGCCCTGGTGCTGCTCATCGTGGGCGGCGCGATGTACAGCGTCGGCGCGGTCTTCTACGCGCTCCGCCGGCCCGACCCCTGGCCCACCGTCTTCGGCCACCACGAGTTCTTCCACGCCTGCACGCTCGTGGCCGCGCTCTGCCACCACATCGCCATCTACTTCGCCCTCTTCGCCTGACGGACACGCGTCCGGGGGCTCCGCCGCGTGGCGGAGCCCCCGGAAAAGAAGCTGTCCCGTCCTGACGTCAGACGGTGCGGCGCGGCTGACGCACCTCGCGGTACTCCTCCACGACCCGGTCGTCCCGCACCGGCACAACCTGCTCGGCGACCACGCGCTCACCGCGCACCGGGGCGACCACGGCCCGACGGCGCGAGTTCCAGAAGTGGAGGGTGAGCAGCAGACCGGCCACGCCGGCGAGCATCAGCACCCAGCCCACCACGGCCAGGTTGAGCCAGCCCAGATCCGCTTCCACGGCGAACGCGAAGATCGCACCCAACGCGATCAGGAAGATACTGCCACCAAAGCCCATCTCGTCGCCTCCTCGGCTGTCCCCTGGCGTTTCCTTCCGCCGCGGCCATCGGTGAGGTTGCGGCATCCATCGACTTACCCAAGCGCTCTGATCGCCAATCGGGCAAGCTGAGGACATGACCGACGCTTCCGCCCGGGGACGCACGCTGGTGCTGCTCCGGCACGCCAAGGCCGAGCCACCCGGGGAGGTGGTGCCGGACGTGCAGCGCCCCCTGGCCGTACGGGGTCAGGCCGACGCGGCCGCGGCCGGCGCCTGGCTGGCCAAGCACGACCTGCTGCCGGACGTGGTCGTCTGCTCGGCCGCCCGGCGTACCCGGGAGACGTGGCACAGCGTGGCGATGGGCATGACCGGCTCCCCACCGGAGGGCGGCTCGGCCGGCCCCGCTCCCGTCGTGCGCTACGAGGCCGACGCGTACGAGGCGCACCCGGAGGACCTGCTGACGCTGGTCCGGGGCGTCGACCCGACCGCCCGTACGGTGCTGCTGATCGCGCACAACCCGGGCATCTCGCTCCTCTCGGCGCTGCTCGACCCGGAGCGGGCGGACCAGGACGGGATGCGCACCAGCGACGTGGTGGTGCACCGGCCCGACGTCGACTGGCCGGAGCTGGGCCCACGCAGGGCACCGATCACCGACCGCCACACCGCACGCGACTGAGCCACCCGCCGGTACGTGACGGGTGGCTCAAGACGGTGGCACTGTCGGCGGCTCCGTGGCGGTGGCGCCGTCGGCGGTGACCCCAGGCCGGTGGTGGCGCCGCTGATGGCTCGGTGGCGGTGGTGCCGTCGGTGGTTCAGGAATGGCACCTGGCGCCGTCGGACGCGGCGGCTCAGGACGGTGGTGCCGTCGGCGGCGGCGGATCGGGCGGCGGTGGCATCATCGCGGTCGGGTGCGAGAGCCGGTTCTCCTCGACGATCAGGGTCCGCGCCCGCTTGCGCCGGTCCTGCCAGAACCAGAGCGTGGTGAGTAGGACGCCCAGCCCGGCCAGGATGAACACCCAGCCGACCGCGCGCAGGTCGACCCACCAGACGTTGGCTCTGATGGCGAAGGTCAGGATCGCGCCGATGGCGATCAGGAAGATTCCGCTACCAATGCCCATGTGCGCTGCACTCCCCCGTGCGGTGGCTCTGGGCGTTCTCTGACGTGGCCTCGCGACGGTTACCCGCCACACCGCCCGGCTACCCGGATGGCGTCCCCGAATAGCCGGCGGAACCCACACCGGCGGGCCAGCCGCTGCTCTTCTCGACCGACCCGATTGCGCGCCACGACTACACACGGTGGCCACACCCCGAAAACCCGTGCCGTTACATGCCGTAACTGCGGCCACTAGGCAGCACTGCCCGCAAAACGGGCATCAGGCTCTAATTACTACCGACTAGATGCGACCTGACGCCCCCACCGGCACCCCTCCGCGGACGCTTTGCTCTGCACCCATCGACGCAACAGGCACCCAGAGTTGCTGGTGCCTCCGTGGATGCAGAGCAAAGGGCGGCGAGGGGCATGCCGGCGAGGCGGCCGATTGATGACGCTGCGTGATCGGCTTGACCCCAGACCCACTCCGCCCGGCCTCGCCCAGACCCGACCTGGGCCCAGCCCCGCCTCAGCCCCGCCCGGCCCAGGCCCGGCCCCTGCCCGCGCTTCCGCACCCTCCCGATTGATCATGAGGTTATTGCCTTGGAATGCGCTCTCCGTAGGCAATAACTTCATGATCAACGTGCGCGGAGCGGCGCGGAGCGGCGGCGGCGGGGCGGGGCAGCGCGGACAGCGCGGGGCGGCGGCCTGACGTGCCCTCATGGCGCAGGGTGCGGGCCGCCGACGAAGGCAGCGGAACCAGGCTCGCGCGGAGGGGCGGAGGGGCGGAGGGGCGGAGGGGCGGAACCAGGCTCGCGCGAGGGCCGAAGGCCGCGGGAGCACGCTCGCGCGAGGGGGCGCGGGCAGCGCGGAGCGCGCTCGCGCGAGGGGCGGAGAGGGTGAAGGGGTGAAGGGGGTGAAGGGGGCGAGAGCACACTCGTTCGGGGGCGACTCACACGCGCCTCCGACGACACCTTCGGCGATCGCCCGGGGCGGTCTCGGGGCCGGCGGGTGGACGACGACGGCCGGCGAGCTGTTGCCCGCCGGCCGTCGTGCCGATCATCTCCGGGTCGTTCCCGGCCCCGCCGCGCCGTGGGGCGCTACGGCGTACCTCAGAAGGCCTCCTCCGGGAGGTCCATGACGTCCAGGTCGGTGCTCTCGACGATCCGCCGGTCGGCGCCGATGCGGGGCAGCACCTCGCGGGCGAAGAACCGGGCGGCGGCCACCTTGCCGGTGTAGAACGCCTTGTCGGCGGCGGAGACCTCGCCGGCCAGGGCCTTCAGGGCCACGTCGGCCTGCTTCTGGAGCAGCCAACCGACGACCAGGTCGCCGATCGCCAGCAGGAAGCGGCGGCTGCTCAGGCCGACCTTGTAGAGCGCCCGGGTGTCGCCGCCCTGCGCCTCGCCCAGCCAGCCGGTCATGACGCCCAGCATGTTCTGGATCTCGGCGAGCGCCTTGCCCAGCGCCAGCCGCTCCTCCTTGAGCTGACCGTTGCCGGCCTCGGTGGCGATGAACTCCTGGATCTCGCCGGCGACCGCCATCAGGGCCTTGCCGTTGTCCCGGACGATCTTCCGGAAGATGAGGTCGAGGCTCTGGATCGCCGTCGTGCCCTCGTAGAGGGTGTCGATCTTCGCGTCGCGGACGTACTGCTCCAGGGGGTAGTCCTGGAGGAAGCCGGAGCCACCGAAGGTCTGCAGCGACTCGTGCCCGAGCAGCTCGTACGCCCGCTCCGAGCCGACGCCCTTCACCAGCGGGAGGAGCAGGTCGTTGACCCGCTTGGCGAGCTTGATCGCCTCCTCGTCGCCCGCCGCCTCGGCGATGGCGACCTTGTCCTGCCAGGTGGCGGTGTAGCAGACCAGGGCGCGCAGGCCCTCGGCGTACGCCTTCTGCAGCAGCAGCGAGCGGCGCACGTCCGGGTGGTGGGTGATCGTGACGCGCGGCGCGGTCTTGTCCGCCATCTGGGTCAGGTCGGCGCCCTGCACCCGGCTCTTGGCGTACTCCAGGGCGTTCAGGTAGCCGGTCGAGAGGGTGGCGATGGCCTTGGTGCCGACCATCATCCGGGCGTTCTCGATGATCATGAACATCTGCCGGATGCCCTCGTGCTTCTCGCCCAGCAGCCAGCCCTTGGCCGGTACGCCGTGCTCGCCGAAGGTCACCTCGCAGGTGTTGGAGACCTTCAGGCCCATCTTGTGCTCGACGTTGGTGGCGAAGACGCCGTTGCGCTCGCCCAGCTCACCGGTGTTCTCGTCGAAGTGGTACTTCGGCACCACGAAGAGGGAGAGGCCCTTGGTGCCCGGGCCACCGACGCCCTCGACGCCGACCGGGCGGGCCAGCACGTAGTGGATGATGTTGTCGCTCAGGTCGTGCTCGGCGGACGTGATGAAGCGCTTCACGCCCTCGATGTGCCAGGAGCCGTCGGGCTGCTGGATGGCGCGGGCCCGGCCGGCGCCCACGTCCGAGCCGGCGTCCGGCTCGGTGAGCACCATCGTGGAGCCCCACTGCTTGTCGGCGAAGAGCTTCGCCCACCGCTTCTGCTGCTCGGTGCCCTCGACGTGCAGCACGTGCGCGAAGGACGGGCCGGAGGAGTACATCCACACGGCGGCGTTGGCGCCGAGAATCAGCTCGGCGAGGGACCACACGAGCGCCCGGGGCGCGTTGCTGCCGTCCAGCTCCGTCGGGAGCTCCAGCCGCCAGAACTCGGAGTTCATGAACGCCCGGTACGACTTCTTGAACGACTCCGGCAGCGGCGCGGTGTGCGTGGCCGGGTCGAAGACCGGCGGGTTGCGGTCGCTGTCCGTGTAGCTGGCGGCCAGATCCTCGCGGGCGAGGCGGTCGACCTCGGCGAGGATGTCGCGTGCGGTGTCGACGTCCAGGTCCGTGTACGGCTCCTGGCTGAACGCCTGGTCCGCCCCGAAGACCTCGAAGAGGTTGAACTCGAGGTCCCGAAGGTTGCTCTTGTAGTGGGTCATGCTCGCTGGCCCCGCTTCCGGACAGGTGTTACCGATCAGTAACTCCAGACTGTATTACCGATGGGTAGGCAGCGACAAGCCGATCACCGAAGTGACGGCGATTACACACTTGCCGTTCGGGTTGCGAAAGCGGGCGCCCAGCGGCCCCGGCTCAGCTCTCGGCCGCGCCGACTTCCCAGCTAGGGACGGCCACCGTGGCGGCGCCGCGCGAGCCCGTGTACTCCATCAGGACCAGGGCGATGTCGTCGTCGAGCCGGCCGTGCACCCACTCGACCAGGGCGGTCTCCAGCGAGGCGAGCCCGTCGCCGACGGTGCCGTGCCCGAGCAGCCGCCAGGCCCGGTCGGCGGTCGGGAAGAACTCCCCGTCCCGGCGGGCCTCGCCGAGCCCGTCGGTGAAGAGCAGCAGCCGGTCGCCGGGCTCCAGCCGCTCGACCCGGGGGCGTACCACCGGCATGAAGCCCAGCGGCGGGGCGGGGGCCGGCGGTTCGAGCGGGATGACGGCGCCCCGGCGCAGCAGCAGCGGCGGCGGGTGGCCGCAGTTGACGATGGTGAGCGTCCCGCCCCGCTCCTCGACCAGCGCGGCGGTGACGAAGTCCTCGTCGCCCACGCTCCGGGCCACCGCCCGGTCCAGGTCGGTCACGACGGCCCGCAGGTCCGCCCGCTCGTACGCCACGTGCCGGTACGAACCCAGCACGATGCTGGCGAGCCGCACCGCGTCGAGGCCCTTGCCCCGCACGTCGCCGATGATCATCCGCACCCCGTACGGCGTGTCCACCGCCTCGTACAGGTCGCCGCCGATCTCGGCGGTGGCGGTGGACGAGATGTACCTGGCGGCCACCGAGAGCGTGCCGACCTGCGGCCCGAGCGGGCGCAGCACTGCCTGCTGGGCGACCGAGGCCAACCGGGACAGCTCGGCGATCCGCTCGGCCTGCCGCTGCCGTACGGCCGCCGTGGCCACCGCGATGGCGGTGCCCAGCGCGATGCCCGCGACGGCGACCGTGGTGGGCAGCGCCACGGTCTCCTCCCAGAGCGCGAAGCCGGCCCCGAGGGCGGTGGCGGCCAGGCCCACGCCGAGCACGATCCGCCACGACGCCAGCGCGGCGGTCAGGAACGGCGCGGCCACCATGAGCGCGATGTAGTTCGCCGGACGGCCGTCGGCCAGTTCCACGGCGGAGACGATCGCGAGCAGGACGAAGGCCGCGCCGAGGCCGGCGCGGGATCCGGGGCTCAGTGGGCCGGGGCCCGACTGGAAGGGTCGCGTGCGTACGAGGGACAGCATGCCTGATGGACGTGAGCGGGTGAATGAACCTGGCCCGTCGTCCGAGGATGTTCTGCCCACCCGGATCGTGTCGCCGGACCGATCGCCACCCGGCTGACGCTCAGCCGAGCACCTCGTAGCGGACCTCCACGTGGCCGGCGTCGAGCGAGGCGATCTGGGCGAACGCGGCCCGGGACAGGTCGAGGCAACGCCCCTCGATGAACGGGCCACGGTCGTTGACGCGCACCGTCACGGACTTGCCGTTCGCCGGGTTGGTGACCCGGACCTTCGTGTTGAACGGCAGGGTCTTGTGGGCGGCGGTCAGCGCGGACGGATCGAAGTTCTCGCCGTTGGCGGTGAGCTGCCCCTCGGAGTAGAACGACGCGCCGCACGAGCCGCTGTCGACGACCGGGCGGGCGGTGCTGCTCTTCTTCGTCGCGGTGGGCTTCGGCGCGGCGGTGCGTGGCTTGCTCCGGGAGGGCGCCTGGGCGGACCGGCTGGCCTTGGGGGTGGCCGTCGCGCTCGGTGACGCGCTGACGCTCGGCGAGGCGGCCGGCGGGGCGGCCGGGGAGCTGGGGGCCGCGCTGGTCGGCAGGCCGGTGGGCGCGAGGTCGACCGCGGCGGGCCGGGCGGGCTCCGCGTCCGAGGTCAGCTGGACGGCGCCGACGGTGCCGCCGACGGCGAGGGCGACCCCGACCGCTGCGGTGGCCGCGATGCCGGCCGGGGAGGAGAACATGCGGGTACGGGAGTGCCTGCCAGCCACCAGCCCGGTCCTTTCGTCATCTGAACAAACCGGGTCGGACCGTAACGAGAGAAGCACATCCGAAGTCAACGTGATCATGGTGGTATGACCGCAATTGCAGTGATACGTGTAGCCGATCATCCGATCCGAGATGGGCCGGGCGGCCCGGGTGCGGGGCGGACCGCCCGGCCCGGTCCCCGTCGGGGTCACCCACTCGGCGGCCAGCCAGACCGCGTGGCGCAGGATGGGTCCATGCCCTCCGAGCTGAGCGGACGCCTCGCCGCGATGGTCAGGTGGATCGATCCCGGCCCCGGCGCCACGCACCTGGTCAGCGACGTCTCCGGCTGGTGGCGGGACGCGGAGGTCCTCGCCCGGCTGGGGCCGGCCCTCGTGGAGCCGTTCCGGGCCGCCCGGCCGACGGTGGTCGTCTCGCCGGCGGTCACCGGATACCTGCTCGGTCCGCTCGCCGCGACGGCGCTCGGCGTCGGCTTCGTGCCGGCCCACAAGCCGGGCGACGGCCGGCTGCCCGCCGGGGCGCTCACCTGGGCGCAGAGCCCCCCGGACTTCCGGGGCCGACGGGTCGACCTGGCCGTGCGGGACCACGGCCTGCAGAGGGGTGACCGGGTGCTGGTGGTGGACGACTGGGTGGCTACCGGGGCACAGGTCCGCGCGCTTTACGAGATCTGCGCCGCGCGGGGCGCGGAACCGGTCGGCACCGCCACGGTCGTGCTGGACTGCCCTCCGGCGATCGCCACCGAGCTGCGCGTACGGGGGCTCGTGGACGGGGCGGACCTCACGGCTTGACCTGAACCTCGGTTCAGGTCGGAGGATCGCCGCATGGGTGAGGAGATCCTGGACGAGGCCGCCGGCTATGCCGGTCACCTGATCTGAACGAAGTCCTCGACCGACGTGCAGACCCGGCCGAGCGCCTCCGCCGAGCGGGCCAGCGGGCCCGGCACCATCAGCGCGTGGTCGGCCTGCTCGATCTCCACCACGTGCGGGCTGAGCCGGCGGGCGAGCGGGCCGTCCCAGGACGGGTCCGCCGTGCCGCCCACCAGCAGGAACGGTGCGGTGGCGCGGCGCAGGCCGTCGACCACGGCGGGCACGTGCAGCAGCGGGGTGAGCCAGACGGCCGGCAGCCGGCGGTCGGCCGCGAGCGGGGTGGCCATCGAGCCGAGCGACTTGCCGACCAGCAGGTGCGTCGGCTCGGCGAGGGTCGGGGCGACCTGCCCGATCACCCATTCGATGGCCGGCTCCGGCCCGTCGCGGTCGGGGGCGAACCGCTCCGGCACCTCCCACGAGAGGGCGTGCAGGGCGTAGCCGAGGCGGCGCAGCGCCTCGCCGGCGTAGACGAAGAGCGGGAACCGGGTGTCGTAGCCCCGGCCGGGGATGAGCACCGCGCGCCTGTCCGCCATGCCGCCTCCCGATCGTCGCCCCACCCACCGTAGCGCCCGCCGCACCGACGGTGGGGGCGGAAATGCCACGACGGTTGATCGACGGTGCCGGTACGGTCGGCAGGATGTGGCCTCGGATCGGTGGACTGCGCACCCTCGCCCTCGGCACCCCCGGTGAGCTGCGTACGCGGCTCAACGCCCTGGTGCTCGCCGGGGTGAAGACGGCGACCGCCGGGCTGACCACCGAGTACGCCGAGGAGGGCGAGGAGCTGGAGCACGCCGGCGAGCGGCTGGCCCTCGTCGACGACGGGGACGCGCTGGTCGGCGTCGTGGAGGTCACCGGCGTCGAGGTGGTCCGCTTCGCGGACGTGCCGTGGGACTTCGCCCGCTCCGAAGGGGAGGGGGACCGCTCCATCGAGGAGTGGCGCGCCGGTCACGCCGCCTACTGGGCGCGCGTGGGTACCCCCGTCACCGACGACAGCGAGGTCGTCTGCATCCGGTTCCGGTTGGTCTCCGGCGGCGACGGCGGCATCACCACCGGAGACCTCGGCACCTGAGGGTGCCGGCTCGACGCGTCCACCGGCCGGCCGGGCTGACGTCGCCGGCGAAGGCGCCCGGTCAGGCGCGACGCAGCTCGGGCAGCAGGCGGGTGGCGACGTCGGCCAGGACGGCCTCGTCGCCGGCGTACCAACTGCTGGCCCGGGGCCAGTGGGTGACCACGTCGGTGAAGCCGAGGGCGGCGGCCCGGCCGACCTGGTCGGCGAAGAACTCGGCGCTGCGCAGCGAGAAGACCGGCGCGGAGTCGAGCGAGAGGTAGCGGTCCAGGGTGCCCGGGTCGCGGCCGGCGGTGGCGAGCGTCGCGTCCATCCGGGCGGCGGCCTCGGCCACCCCGCCCCACCAGCGCTCCAGGTCGTCCTCGTCGGGGCCGGTGGTGACCCAGCCCTGGCCGAAGCGCGCCACCAGCCGCATCGACCGGGGCCCGTTGGCGGCCATCACGAACGGCACCCGGGGCGTCTGGACGCAGCCCGGGGTGTTCCGCGCGTCCACGGCGGTGAACCACTCCCCGCGCCAGGTCGTGCCGTCCTCGCGCAGGATGAGGTCGAGCAGCTCGGTGAACTCGGCGAACCGGTCCACCCGCTGGCGCGGCGGCAGCGTCTCCCCGCCCAGCACGGCCGAGTCGAAGCCGATGCCGCCGGCGCCGAGGCCGAGCAGCAGCCGCCCGCCGGAGACGTCGTCGAGCGCGGTGACCTGCCGGGCGAACGCCGCCGGGTGGCGGAAGTTCGGCGAGGCGACCAGCGTGCCGAGCCGGATGCGGGAGGTCACCGTCGCGGCGGCGGTCAGCGTGGTCACGGAGTCGAACCAGGGCCCGTCGACCAGGTCCCGCCAGCCCAGGTGGTCGTACGTCCAGGCGTGGTCGAAGCCCCACTCGTCCGCCTGGGACCAGCGGCGACGCGAGTCGGACCAACGCTGGTCGGGAAGGATCACGATGCCAATCCGCATGATCGCCAGCCTAGGCCTCGTGGCGAAGGGCGGGCCAGGCCGTCGCGGTCGGGGCGGGCCTTGACGATATATCGATGATCTGAATATGGTGTCGCCCGTGACCGCGATGCGAGAGCCGACCTTCCTGATCCTCACCGCGCTCGCCGGTGGCCCCCGGCACGGCTACGGCATCATCCGCGAGGTCACCGCCCTGTCCGCGCAGCGTGTCACCCTGCTGCCGGGCACCCTCTACGCCGCGCTCGACCGGTTGCACGCCCAGGGGCTCGTCGCGCCCGACCGCGAGGAGACCGTCGACGGCCGGCTCCGCCGCTACTACCGCCTCACCCCCGACGGGATCGGCGCCCTGGACGTCGAGACCGCGCGGCTGCGGCAGCTCGCCACCGCCGCCGAGAGCCGGCTGCGCGCGCTCCGCCCCGGCACCGCCTGACCGCCCCGCACCCGCACCCCGTCTGCTGCACCGGCCCGCCGGTGCGTACCGATCGGAAGGACAGTCATGCCGACGACCGGCGACCCGCTCGCCCGCCGCTACCGGCGGCTGCTGTTCTGCCACCCCCGCGCCTACCGGCAGGCCCGGGCCGACGAGATGGTCGGGGTCCTGCTGGACGCGGCGCCGCCGGACCGCACCCGGCCGACGCCGCGCGAGGCCGCCAACCTGATCCGGCACGGCCTGCGCTGCCGGCTCGGACGACCGGCCAGCCGCACGGTCGGCGTCTGGGCCACCCTCGCCGCCGTCATCTGCGGCCTGTTCACCGCCGCCCTCGCCACCCGGGCCGCCTGGGAGACCTCTGCGCCACAGCCCGACCGGGCCGAGACCGCCGCCGTCTTCGCCGCCGTGCTGCCCGGTCACGACCTCGGCGACGTCGACCTGGCGCCGGCCTTCTTCACCTTCTACAGCCAGCCGCTCACCGTCCGCGCGCTGGACAACCTGCTGCTCGGGGACGGCGGCGAATACCAGCAGAGCACCGTCGTGGCCGGCACGGCCGGCACACCCCCGATGCCCGCCGACGAGACGCTCGCCCTGGCGCAGCGGCGCCTGCGCGAGACCGGCTGGCAGGTGTACGAGCCGGAGGTCCGCAGCAACCCGGGCTGTGTCGACAAGACGTGCGTCCAGGTCGTCACGATCACCGACACCACAGTGCTCGCCCGGCGCGGCGACACGGTCCTCCAACTCCAGGTGGCCGCCCCGCCCTCGCCCGACGGCAGCAACCTGTCGCTGGCGCTGAGCCGGACGGCCCCGCCTGCCGTGCTGCCGGCCGGCGTCACCGGTGGTCTGCTGGGAGCGGCCCTCGGCTGGCTGGTCCTCGGCTGGGCCAGCCGGCGCACCGAGGCGGCACATCCCGCCCGGGGAGCGGTCAGCGTCCTGCTCGCGATCACCCTGTTCCTCTGGTGGACGCCCGTACTGCTGACCGTCCCGAGCCTGCTCCAGCATCACCGCGCCGAGCCGCACCCGACGTGGCACCCGCTGTGGGAGTGGCTGGGTCAGCCGGCGGGCTCGCTGCTGTTCGTGGTGGGCGCGGCGAGCGCGCTGCTGGGGCTGGCGCTGGCCGCCGTACCCCGGCGCAGCCCGCAGCCGACGGCCGCCGTCGGCTGACCGCCGGGGCATCGGGCGGCGGGGCGCCGTCGTCAGTCCCACCAGAACGACCAGGAGCGCATGCCGAGGAGCTGCTCGGCGTAGGCGGTCAGAGATCCGGCGCCCTGCCAGACGTTGTCCGGGCAGAAGGCGAAGTGCTCGGCCGCGACCGCCAGGGCGTGCCCGGTGGACGTCGGTGGCGCGGCGACGCTCAGGTTCAGGGTGGCGAACCCGACGCCGACCACCCGTACGCCGAACCGGTCCTCCCAGCTGCGCAGCACCGCCGAGATCTCCCCGGCGTCGCCGGTGTGGTTCGTCGGGCCGGACCAACCCACCACGGCCAGGGTGTCCGCGCTGCGGGTGGCCGGCACGAGCCCGAGACGCGTCCGCCCGTCCACGAGGAACTCGACGCACTCGTCGGCGAGCACGTCGGGCGCCTCCACCAGGTCGCCGGGCCTGGCGAGACCGGGCCAGTTGCGGCCGAACGGGGCCCTGGCGGCCGACGTCTCGTCCTCGTCGACCGTCGTGCAGCCGGCCCACCATCGGGCCAGCAGCTCCGTCACGTCGTGGCGCTCCGGCGACGACATGTCGGCCGGATACACCTCGCCGTCAGCCCACGGGCGGCTCTCGTCGCTCGACAACCCGCTCAGCAGCAGCGGCCACAGCCCGGTCTCCGGATGCCACGACCGCATCCGCGCCCACAGCCCCGGATCGGCCGAGGCGTCGCTCAGCCAGTACGGCGGCGGTCCACCGTCCTCCGGCTCGACGGTGCGGCCGGGCGGCAGTGCAGCGGGCGGTAGCGAACTCAGCAACCGGGTCAGGTCTGCAATCACGGCGGGAGCGTAGGCGGCCCGTACGACCGATCCCGGCCCTCCCGCCACGGCCCCGGGCCTACGGGGCCTCGAACCGCTCGTCGTGCCGCGGCAGCGCGCCTGGTCGCCGTCGATGCTCGGCATGAACGCGGCGATCTCGCCGCCGTCCGGCCGGGCGGTGGATCTCGGTGGCGGAGCCCTGCCCGCAGGGGCTAGAACGGTGGTCGTGACCGCCGACATGGACGCCGACGAGGTCCATGTCCTGTCACGGGACATGCTTGACGCTCGCGTCCCACCTGATGCCCGACGAGATCGTTGAAAGGAGTCGCGGAGGCCTTCACGGCCGCGATAGGGGCGCGCAGCGCGCACGAGCGTGCACGCCAGGCGACTCGACCGGCGCTAGGTGGCGCGGGGAAATACCTTGGTGGGCAACGGCGGAGCCGGGGAAGATCGACCGTGAGGTGACCACGTGCGGACGCGACTGCGGCAGATGCGAATCGGTGCACGAATCTTCGTGTGGCGCGCGGAGATCCGGCACGTGCTGGGCAGCCGTGATTGCCACCGGTGCATCCGGCTGCGCGTGTGGGGCGCTGGAAAGACGAGCCAGGCACTCCAGGCGGATCTACTCTCGGTCGCCTGGCCCGCGCCATGGGGGGCATGCGCCACGGACGGCACCTATCCGACGCCGGCCGACGTACGAGCCGTCATCAGATATGCCTTGGAGCACGGGTGGCAGCCCGAGAGGCAAGGCGGAACGTTCGTGCTGGCCGAGCATGAGCACGGGTCCGGGTTCAGCTTGCCCGATTTCCTCCTGACCGACCGGCTACGGACGCCCGAGAGCGCCGATCCCACGGTCCGAGTAATCCGCGCCTACGAGCTTCGTCAGGAAGCATGACGGTCTTCGGCACTGCGACGCCTCAGCGCGCTGATCGCGGCTGCTCCTCTACGCCGCCTGCGCGGGTAGCGGTCACGCCAAGCGTTACCCGCACTTCAGCAATGACCTGCGAGCTGAGCGCGTCGGCGATGTGCTCGTCACGCTCGCGGGTGGTGTGCTGATAGATCAGCGCAGCTCAGGTCGAGGCGTGCGCAAGAAGCGATAGCAACGAATGAGGCCCCAGCCAGGAAATTTCTCCTGAGCTGGGGCCTCACGTTGGAGCGGGTGACGGGAATCGAACCCGCACTGTCAGCTTGGGAAGCTGATGTTCTGCCATTGAACTACACCCGCAGGCGGCACCACTGTACCTGAGTCGTCACGACGCTGCACCCAGGTACCCCTCCGACACCACCCGGTGCCGCGATCTTGGCAGCTAACGGCCGCCGGAGGGGCCTGAACTTACCAAGATCGCTCCGCGCCCCCGCCCGCCGCTCCACGCCGCGCCAGCCACGCCGCTACCACGGTCAGGCCACCGTCCGCCGCGCCACCGCCAGCCCATCACTGCCCGCCCGCGCCACCGCTCCCCTGCCACCGCCAGCCGCGCCACCACTCCGCCGCGTCACCGCCGACCATGAACTGCCCGGTCCGCGTGGCCCGACGAGCCCGTCCCGCGCGCCGTGGTCCGGATCCGGACGGCGAGTCGCGTCCCGCGTGAAGCAACGTCGATGCGCGCCCAGCCGCTGCCAGGAAAATTTCCACCGCGGCAACATATGGCCATTCTCAAATCAATCGATGGGTTGTAACGTCTGCCCAACGTTCCAGCCACGGCGTGACATACCCCCTGTCGCGCCGCCAGAAAGAGGTGGGCCCATGGGACTCCGTCCCAACCTGCTGACCCGGCGTACGGCCGGCGTCGCGTCGACGACCCTCGCGCTGCTGCTCAGCACCGCCGCCGTCGGTGTCGTACCGGCCGCTTCGGCCTTCTCCGCCGCCCCGACCGAGGTCTGCGTCGAGCCGGCCGACGTCCACTCGGACGCCCGCGTCAAGCCGGGCAGCGGCGCCAAGCACGAGCCGAACGAGCTGACCCTCGCGGAGACCCGCGAGCGCGAGGCCGACATGGCCGCCGCGCTGCGCGAGCGGGCCCGGTTCCGTACCGGCGCCGGGGCCTCCACGATGGCCGCCGCCGTCACCATCCCGGTGGTGGTGCACGTGATCCAGGAGAACAGCACCCGGGCCGGCGGCAACATCCCCGACTCGATGGTCAACTCGCAGATCAACGTGCTGAACCAGTCGTTCAGCGGGGCCACCGGCGGCGCGTCCACCGCGTTCAGCTTCCAGCTCCAGAAGATCAACCGGGTGACGAACCCGTCCTGGTACCCGATCGTGTCGGGTTCCTCGGCGGAGCGGTCGATGAAGACCTCGCTGCGTACGGGCGGCAAGAACACCCTCAACATCTACCTGGGCGAGCTGAGCAACGGCCTGCTCGGCTGGGCGACCTTCCCGACCCGCAACCTCAACAGCATGGACGGCGTCGTCGTGCTGAGCGAGTCGCTGCCGGGCGGCACCGCCACCAACTACAACCAGGGCGACACGGGCACCCACGAGGTCGGCCACTGGCTGAACCTCTACCACACCTTCCAGGGCGGCTGCTCCGGCTCGGGCGACAGCGTCAGCGACACCGCTGCCGAGGCCTCGCCGGCCTCCGGCTGCCCGACCGGGCGGAACACCTGCACCGCCCCCGGCGTCGACCCGATCACCAACTTCATGGACTACAGCTACGACTCCTGCATGTACCAGTTCACCGCCGGGCAGGCCAGCCGCATGCTGACCGCCTGGAACGCGTACCGCGCGGCGTAGTTCCGCCGTACGACTCCACCGGTGCCGGCCTCGCTCGACGGGGCCGGCACCGGCGTCTGTGCGGCCGCGCACGCGGGTGTCGGGCGGTGGTCACGGTGCGGCGCCCCGGAGGGGGACGGCCCGGGGCGCCGCACCGCGTCTCAGGCGGCGGGGCGGGCGGCGTGGTCGCCGACGCGCCCCGACCGGGTCTCGGGCACCAGCGCGGTGCCGACGTCGGCCGCGCGGGGGTCGAGCCACACCTGCACGGCGGGCCGGCCGTGCCACTCGCTGGCGCCGCCCGCGACGCCGGACTCGCGGCGGGCCAGCATCGCCACGTCGACGGTGAACTCGAAGACCCGCCAGTCGACCTGCGGCGCGGCCCGGTGGCTGCGGGCCAGCCGGGCGACCCGCGCCGGGTCGGTCACCGGGCGGGCGTGGCCAGCGACGTAGGCTTCGTCGTCGCTCTCCTCGGGCGGGAACGAATGCAGCGCGTAGCGGCCGTCGCGCTCCAGGTCGCGCCGCTTGGGCGAGTCGACGACGAAGCAGAAGAGCCCCTCGTCGGTGATCACCGGGGAGACCGGGTGCACCCGGGGACCGCCGTCGGCGCGGACGGTGGCCAGGTAGCCGAAGCCCGGCCCGTACTGCTGCATGAGGAGGCGGATCCCGTCGGCGAGGCGGGGCTCGTCGGCGGCGAATTCGGACCAGGAAGCCATGCCGGCATTCTATCGAACAATTGTACGAAGATGCACTCCGACACGCAGGTCACGCGTGTCGGTCGCTAAGGTGTGCGGATGCTGCTCTCCGACCGCGACCTGGCCTCCGAGATCGAGGCGGGGACGCTCGCGCTGGAGCCGTTCGAGCCCGCGCTGGTGCAACCGTCCAGCATCGACGTACGCCTGGACAAGCACTTCCGGGTCTTCAACAACCACCTCTACACCCACATCGACCCCGCGCAGCAGCAGGACGACCTCACGTCGATGGTCGAGGTGCCCGACGGCGAGCCGTACGTGCTGCATCCGGGCGAGTTCGTGCTCGCCTCGACGCTGGAGGTGATCACGCTCGGCGACCAGCTCGCCGGCCGCCTGGAGGGGAAGAGCTCACTGGGCCGGTTGGGCCTGCTCACCCACTCCACGGCGGGCTTCATCGACCCGGGCTTCTCCGGTCACGTGACCCTCGAACTGTCCAACGTCGCCAACCTGCCGATCACCCTCTGGCCGGGCATGAAGATCGGCCAGCTCTGCATCTTCCGGCTCTCGTCGCCGGCGCAGCATCCGTACGGCTCGGCCGTCTACGGCTCGCGCTACCAGGGGCAGCGCGGCCCGACCCCGAGCCGCTCCTGGCAGCACTGGCGCACCTGGCCCACCCGCTGACCCGGGCCGCTACGTGTCAGGAAGGGCACCTTCCTCTACCGGATCCGTCAGGAAGGTGCCCTTCCTTGCACCTCAGCCGGGCCGGCCGTAGCTGTGGATCGGGCCGTCGTCGACCTTCTTCATCCTGATCGGCACCCCGGCCCGGGAGGCGTGCACCACCCAGCCCCCGCCGACGTACATGCCGACGTGGTGCAGGTCGCTGTAGTAGAAGACGAGGTCGCCCGGGCGCAGCTCGCCCCGGCTGACGGACGCGGTGGCCCGCCGCTGCTGCGCGGCGTTGTGCGGCAGCGACACCCCCGCCTTCGCCCAGGCGGCGAGCATCAGGCCGGAGCAGTCGTACGAGTTCGGCCCCTCGGCGCCCCAGACGTAGGGCTTGCCGATCTGCGCGCAGGCGAACTTCACGGCGGTGCCGGCCGGGCCGCCGGGATAGCCGGCCGGGCAGGGGGCGGGGCGCAGCGGCCCGCCGCCGCCGTTGCCGTAGACCCGCAGCCGCAGCTTCTGCAACCGGTCGATCTCGGCGTTGATCTGCTTCTTCTTCGCCGCGAGCTGGGCCTCGGTGCGGCTGAGCTGGACGACCATCTCGTCCAGCGGCGCCTTCTTGGCGGCCAGCCGGTCGCGCAGCTCGGCGACCTGCCGCACGTCCTGCTGCTGGTGCTGGGCGAACTGGTCGAGCAGCTCGAGCTGCCCGATCATCTCGCTCGGTGAGCGGCTGCCCAGCAGGGCGTTGACGGCGGAGACGTTCTCGCCCTTGTAGGCGCGGGCCGCCAGCGCGCCGACCTTCTCCATCGCCTGGTCGACCTGCTTCTCCAGGGGACCGATCTGCGCGGCGAGCGCGTCGGCCTGCTTTCGCCTGGCGGCCAGGTCCTGTCGGGTGGCGTTGTGCCGTTCGATGATCGGTTCGAGCTTGTTCCAGTCCTCGTCGATCTGCCGCTCGATCTCGGCGACCGTCGGTTCGGCGTGGGCCGCCGTGGCGCCGCCGGTCAGGACGACGGCGAACGCGGCCAGGGCGGCGAGGGCGGTGGTGCAGCGGTACCAGCGTGGGCGCGGCGCAGCCGTCACCGGGTCGGCGAGGGCCGACCGGGCCGACGGTGGCCGCGGGGCATGGTGTGCCACCGGGCTTCGTACTCCTTCTTCCGTACCGCCTACCGGGTTAGCTGACGGGTTCGGGCGGGAAGGGGCGCCCTACCGCAGGACTGCGGATTCACCCCGGGGAACATGGGTCCCCGGCTCGCTCGGGAGCGACTCGGCGGTGTCGGACCGTCACCGCCCTGGTTGGACGGAATGTCACCGGCCGACGAAGGACCAGAGTAGAGACGACCGTTATCGATCCGCAACCCTACGGGCAGTGACACTCCGTACCCACCCGGGTCGGGCGGTTCCGCAACCCGGGCAACGAAGATTTCCTTCCTTCTGAAGTGTCTGACGGAAAGGTATTGACCAGAGGCGGCGGGCGGGGCGAAGGTGACCCCACCTTTGCCCGTCCGAACTGGGGGTCTGATGCACCTGTCAGCGACATCGAGGAGCAGACGCGTCCTGCTGGCCGCCGCCGTGGCAGCCGCCATGGCGACGACGCCGCTCACCGCCGCCGGATCCGCCGCCGCGGCAGCGCCGGTGAACGACCGGCAGCAGCAGTACGCCGCCGCGGCCGCCGAGTACGGCGTACCGGAGAGCGTCCTGCTCGGGGTCTCCTACCTGCAGTCCCGCTGGGACACCAACGCCGGCACGCCGAGCACCAGCGGCGGCTACGGACCGATGCACCTCACCGACGCCGAGCACGTCGCCGCCCTCGCCGGCGGCACGCACCACGACGAGGGCACCGAGGACCCGCGCGGCGACGACTCCCGCCCGTCCCTGGCCGAGGCCGGCGAGCCGCCGGCCGCCACGCCGCCCGCCGAGGCCGCGCTGCGGACCGTCGACGCCGCCGCCGACCTGACCGGCGCCAGCGAGGAGTCGCTGCGGACGGACGTCACGGCCAACATCCGGGGCGGCGCGGCGCTGCTGGCCGCGTACCAGAAGGAGATCGGCGCCCCGGTCGGCGCCGGCACCGACCCGGCGACCTGGTACGGCGCGGTGGCCCGGTACTCCGGCGCGGACAGCGCCGACGCCGCGGCGGCCTTCGCCAACGAGGTGTACGCCACCATCGCCACGGGCGACAGCCGGGTGACCGACGACGGGCAGCGGGTCACGCTGGCCGGCCGGGCGGTCCAGCCGGACCGCTCCTGGCTGGACCGGCTGCGCCTGCGCAAGCTCGCCCGACCGGACGGGCTGGAGTGCCCGAGCGACATCTCCTGCGAGTGGATCCCGGCGCCGTACGAGAACTACGGCCCCACCCTGGGCGACTACGGCAACCACGACCTGGGCAACCGTCCCACCCAGCAGAAGATCGAGTACATCGTCATCCACGACACCGAGGGCTACTTCGGTCCCAGCGTCAACCTGGTCAAGGACCCGAAGCGGGTGGGTTGGCACTACACCCTGCGCTCGGTGGACGGGCACATCGCCCAGCACATCAAGACCAAGAACGTCGGCTGGCACGCCGGCAACTGGTACGTGAACGCCAAGTCCATCGGCCTCGAACACGAGGGCTTCGCCGGGCACGGCACCTGGTACACGGAGGCGATGTACCGCACCTCCGCCAAGCTGGTCCGCCACCTGGCGCGGCAGTACAACATCCCGCTGGACCGCAACCACATCATCGGGCACGACAACGTCCCCGGCACCGTCGCCGCGAACGTGCGCGGCATGCACTGGGACCCGGGACCGTACTGGAACTGGTCGCACTACTTCGACCTGCTCAAGGCGCCGTTCAAGTCGACCGGCACGCACCGGACCGGGCTGGTCACCATCGACCCGGACTTCGCCACCAACCAGCCGCCGTTCACCGGCTGCAACCGGCAGCCTCCGGGCGTGCCGAACCCGCCCCCGGCGACGGCCCCCTGCCCGCTGCGCGGCTCCTCCGCGCTGTTCCTGCACAACGCGCCGAGCCACGACGCGCCGCTGGTCAACGACATCGCGCTGCGGCCCGACGGCACCCCGAACACCACGTACGTCTCCGACCACGGCGCCCGCGTCTCGGCCGGCCAGACGTACGCGCTTGCCGAGGTGCAGGGCGACTGGACCGCGATCTGGTACCTCGGCCAGAAGGGGTGGTTCCACAACCCCGCCGCCAAGCCAACGGCTAAGTGGACCGTCGGGTTCGTGGTGACCCCGAAGGCCGGTAAGGCCACCATCCCGGTGTACGGCCGGGCCTACCCGGAGCAGGCCGCCTACCCGGAGGGCGTGCCGTACCAGGCGATCTCGCCGCTGCAGTACACGCTCTCGGCCGGCCAGCGGTACGCCGTCGGCAACCTGCTCCCCGGCGAGTACTACCGGGCCACCACGTTCGACGGCTCCGCCCCCCACGACCAGACGGTCGTCCGGGGCGACAACCGGTACGTGCAGGTCCAGTTCGGTCACCGGATCATGTACGTCAACCTGGACGACGTGAACCTGGTGCCGTCCCCGCTTGGCGCACCGCGCTGATCCACCCGTACGACGAGGGCCCCCGGTCGGATGGCGGTTTCTGGGGGTCCTCGCAACACCTGATGGCTTAGGTGGCTGTCAGTAGATTACGCAGACGCTCGGCTGGGTT